>CAYNJW010000036.1:0-1699 GCA_964397665.1 Candidatus Woesearchaeota archaeon | reverse complement strand
CATTAGCATACAATCCATACGGTAAAAAAGAAGATTACAATTGGAGTTTTCCTTTAAGGTGGTTTAATATGCAAAATGATGAATCCGTTTTAATTGGAAATGAATTTTGGGAACTTATTGGAGGAAAAGGAACTTACAAAAATTTTATTACAGAAATCAATAAATTAGGTTTAGAGTACCGAGAACGGATTTATAAAGAATTTTTAGGAATTGAGCCACCAGAAGGATATAAAGACATAAAACTTCAATAAAAGTAAAGGATATGAAAAACAAATTTACTTTTATCGACTTATTTTCAGGTATTGGAGGTTTTAAATTGGCTTTATCTAATAATGGTGGAAAATGTATCAACTTTAGTGAAATAAATAAAGATGCAGTAAATGCCTATTGCGAAAATCATAACGAAAATATTGAAAGTAATTTAGGAGATATTACAAAAATCAAAGAATTACCAAAACACGATATTTTAACAGCAGGTGTTCCTTGCCAAAGTTGGTCAATTGCAGGAAAAAATTTAGGTTTTGATGATGATAGAGGTCAATTATGGAATGACACTATCTTTTTACTAAAACAATCTCAACCCAAAGCATTTATCTTTGAAAATGTTAAAGGTTTAGTTGACCCAAGAAACAGAGAATCGTTTTCATATATTTTAGATAGAATTAAACAAGCAGGATATTTCGCAAAGTATTTTGTTATTAATTCATTTGATTATGGTGTTCCTCAAAATCGTATTCGTGTTTATATAATTGGTTTCAAAGAAAAGAAACATTTGGATAGTTTTAAATTACCAAAGCCATTTGAAAACAGAATAAAACTTGCAGATATTTTAGGTGTTAAGTTACCTAAAACAAAAGAAAACCCAATAATTCAAAAAGACTTATTTGGCAATCCAATTTTGACTAAACAAATGAGCCTTTCAAGTAAGAATGGTTTTAATGATTACTTTTTATTTAACGATTTGAGAAATGGACATACAACAATTCATTCTTGGGATATTTTAGAAACCACAGAAAGACAAAAAGAAATTTGCCTACTTCTTTTAAAGAATAGACGAAAAAGTCAATTTGGAAAATTAGATGGAAATCCTCTTTCTTTAAAACATTTTAAAACTTTAGACGCTTCAATAACCAAAAAGGAATTGTCAAAGTTGGTCAAATTAGATATTCTAAAAGAAGAAGAATATCAATTTAAAATAAATGACTTTAAAGAATCAGAACTAACGGATAATGAATTAGAGATAATATCAAAACAATCTAATGCTAATCTATTCATAGATGATTTAAAAACATATAGACCGTTAAAAATCAAAAAAATATCAATAAAAGATACTTTAGAAACTCTAAAAGAAAAAAATATCATTGAATGTTCTGAAATTAGATACGATTTTAAAAACACCAAAATCAGTAGTGGATTATATGGAGTAAATAGAGTTTTCTTACCAACATCAGACGTGTTTCCAACATTGGTAGCAAGTGACACAAATGACTATGTAACGTTAAAAACCCTGAAAAAGGAAAACCATAATGATTACAGAAAAGATTTTTTAGAAAAAGTCTATCTCTCTGAAAATTATAGAAAGATAACTAAAGAAGAGGCTTGTGTTATTCAAGGTTTCCCAAAAGACTTTAAACTACCAGAATTAAGAGCAAGATGGATGAAATTAATCGGAAATAGTGTATCTGTTTCTGTAATTGAT
>CAYNJW010000035.1:0-2496 GCA_964397665.1 Candidatus Woesearchaeota archaeon | reverse complement strand
AGCAGAGATTACAAAAGTAGTTTAAAATAAGGGTTTTAAGAGGTAAAAAAGCAGTCATTGTTCTAACCGCAATTAACCGCAATTAGAAGCAATTTTAAAAAAATTATGAAAATAAAATTTAAGAAAAATTTAGAACATCAGGATAAAGCGATAAAATCTATTGTGGATATTTTTGATACTGGTAAGAATCTATTTCAAGGAACGCACGAGTTTACATTGAGTGGAGGACAAACAGTTGCTAACAAATTGGAACTAGACAAAGAACGAATGCTAGAAAATATTGTCAGAATTCAAAATGAAAATAATTTTAAGAAAAATGACTTAACTATGGAAATAGAAAGCTTAGATTTTTCGATAGAAATGGAAACTGGAACAGGAAAAACTTATGTGTACATTAAAACGGTTTTAGAATTGGCGAAAAAATATGGATTGAAAAAATTTATAATCTTAGTGCCGTCAATTGCTATTCGTGAGGGGGTTAAAAAATCTTTAGCGGATATGAAAAATCATTTTGTGCAAGATTTGGGATTACCAAATTATGTTTCTTTTGCTTATGATTCTGGGAAATTGAATTTAGTGCGAAGATTTGTAGATTCTGGCGATGTTTCTATAATGGTTACAACTATTCAATCTTTTAATAAGGATAATAATAAGATGAAGCAAAATTTGGATCAGTTCCATGGAGATGTGCCAATTGAAAAAATTGCTGAAACAAAGCCGGTAATAATTATGGATGAACCGCAAAATATGGGAACAGAATTATCTAAATTTGCCATTGGAGAACTAAACCCGCTTTTTAAACTTCGTTATTCGGCCACACACAAAGAACCAATAAATGTTGTTTATCGTTTGACTCCAGCAGATGCCTATAAACAAGGTTTGGTTAAAAAAATTGATGTTATTGGTGTGCAAGAACAAAATGCTAATAAATTTATTTTTAAAATTAATAAATTTATTGTTCAAAAAGGTGTACAACCCAAAGCGAAAGTTGTTTTGGAATTGAAAAGAGCGGATGGAGAATTTGAAAATAGGGAAATAATTTTAAAAAAGTATGATGATGTATTTAGAAAATCCAAAAGGAATGAAAAGTATGAAGGGTTAGAGATTGTTGAGATAAATGCTAACAAAGAAGAGCTTGAATTATCAAACGGACAAGTATTCAAATTGGAAGTTGGTAAAAATATGGAAGAAATATTTAGAACACAAATTCAAGAAACAATTAAAACACACTTTGAAAAACAAGCGAAATTAAGTGATGTAAAAGTTTTGTCTTTATTTTTTATTGACCGAGTTGATAATTATATTTATGACGAGAGTTTAATTAGGAAAATTTTTGAAGAAGAATTCAAGAATCTGAAAAAAGATAATAAATTTTTCAAAAATAAAGATGTTACAAAGGTTCATAGTGGATATTTTACTAAGAAAAACCAAAAAGGTGAATTTATGGACACGGGAGGAAATACTATGAAAGATAAAGATACTTTTGATTTGATTATGAAAGATAAGGAAAGATTACTTTCTTTTAGGGAAGATGTTTGTTTTATCTTTTCTCATTCTGCTTTGCGAGAAGGTTGGGATAACCCGAATATTTTTCAGATTTGTACTTTACAGGCTACAAAATCAGAGATGGATAAACGACAAAAGATTGGTCGAGGATTGCGGTTACCTGTAAATGAATATGGTGATAGAATCCAAGATCAGAATATTAATGTTCTAACAGTTGTAGCTAATGAAAGCTATGATGAATATGTGCGGAGTTTACAAATGGAATATAGTAAAAGTGGACAGAGAATGGAGAGTATTGAGAATCGAAAAAGAAAAATTAATAACAAAGTCAGAAAGGAAGTATTGGAGAGCAAAGAATTTAAAGAATTATGGAAAAGAATCAACAAAAGAACAAAGTTTGTTGTGGAATTTGACAATAATGAATTGGTTAAGGATGTGGTGAACAAATTCAAAGATAGAGATATAAGCAATTTGGTAGTGATGGTAGAGAAGGTTTTTGTTGATTTTAGAAATGATGGTCAGTTGAAAACAGTTTACAAAGATAATTATGCTGGAGAGAAAATAAAAGGAGATTTAACGATTGGAAATATTATTAAAAGGGTTGCTCAGGATACTAATTTAACCAGAAGGACAATTTTGAAAATTTTTACTAAATTAAAGAGTGAAAATTTAGAAACCATTTTTGATAATCCAGAAGAATTTTTACGTAGTTTGATTATTGTAATTAACCATAGTTTAAATGAGGTGGTAATTAACAATGGTTTAAAATATATCGAGACTGGCGAATTTTATAAAGCCGAAATTTTATTTGAAGATTTTAAGGCTAGTAGCACTTCTTTGATTAATACACAAAAAACAGTTTTCGAAAAAACAGAGTGTGATTCGGAGGGGGAAAGAAATTTTGCGGAAAATTTAGATAAAAATAAGCCGGAAATAAAATTATTTACAAAGTTACCAACGCGTTTTAAAATTTCAACACCACTTGGCGGG
>CAYNJW010000034.1:0-2527 GCA_964397665.1 Candidatus Woesearchaeota archaeon | reverse complement strand
GTAAGTATTTTCATGAATTCCATAACTCCAAAGAAAAATTACAAAACTAATATACTCATCTATGATTTTTTTGTCTTATCTTTATCTTTATTAAAAATATCATCTAATATTAACACTTTATCTTGCCAAATTTTTCCATTCTTTAAAAATTTCAAATTTGCAAAATGATCCATAGGGACACCAGATTTTTTCAAAATTTTAATTGAGCTATTCACATCATTAATCATCTTGGAAGTTCTTTCTTCTAATTCATTTTCCTTGCTAATAGATTTCAGATAGGGGATAATAACTCTCTCAATTTGTTTCCTATTTTTTGGGTATTTGATGATTTTATTGTTAAAAATTTCAACAATCATTTGCCACCCTTCTTTCTTTTCTAAAATTCTATCTTCCATTTTCTACTTTAGCTATTTTTTTACACATATAGTCTATTGCGTTTTCACCCCATATTAAGCTTTGGTTTCTCCCATCATAATAGATATTGTCAAAATGATATTTTTGTTTGGATCTTTCAGTTAATTTTCATGAATACTTTTCTATGCTCATCATCTAATTCTTCAAAAGGAGTTAAGTTAAATAAATAATTTAAATCATCAAGGTAAACAACACCTTCATCAAAGGATTCTAATTTTTTAAAAGATCTTTTGAGTCTTTTACAGATATTATGTTTTTCCTATTGAGTTTATTTTGTCCCCAAAACAAAATTGGCTTATCTATTTTTTCTATGATTTTTCTTGCAAGATAAGAATTACCAATTCCAGGTTCTCCATAAAAAATAAAAGAACGATTTGCAAAAATTGTTGGAGATGTCCCATCTACAAAACTAAATATCGCCTCAATTGTACTTTTTTGAGGTTCTTCAAGACTAGTTGAGTTAAGATACTAACTAAATGATTCTTTCATAAGATTAAATAATTACCTTAGATTATATACTTTTCTATCGAATGATAGAATATTCTATTAAAACTATAACATAATAATACTTAAATAGTTTATTAGATATTAAAAATTATGGAAAAAACTAAAGAACCAAGAACACTTAAACCATACGAACTTGTTGTGACTGATTCAGATTATTCAGGTCATGAAAATTTCAATAACTGGTCTAACTGGGGAAACGGTCCAACCGATCCTGGAAAAGTCTTGAGAGGGGAGAGTTATGAAAGGTTCAATAACTGGTCTAACTGGGGAAACGGTCCAACCGATCCTGGAAAGATACCTCAAGGTCTTGAAGCTATTGCTTAGAAATTTTTTAAATGATTTATAAAATTATTTATTTAGCTGGGAGAGAAATACATTTACTTGGAGTTGACCATACTCAAGATTTTAGAAGATTATCAAAATTAAAAGAAAAGATTGAGAAAATCAATCCTGAAATAATCTTAATTGAAGGTAATTTTGATAAAGCCAATTTTCCAACAGAAGAAATTGCTAGGAGTATTGGTGAAATGGGTCTAATTTCCCATTTAGCTAAGAAAAAGGGTATAATTATTAAATCTAATGATCCATTAAATAAAACTCAAGAAAGATTTATTTCAAAAGAATTTTCTGAAGATTTATCAAAGTTTTATTTTTTACTTAGAAACAATCTTGGTAGAAAACTTGAAGAAGTTACTAAAAATCAAATAAATAAGTTAATGCTTAAACTTCTTGGAGAGGAATTTAACGAAACAAAAGATTATTCAGATTATTTTAATCCAACAAAACAAATAAATCTTTTGAATAGGATTACAAGAAAACTGAATAACTTTAGAGATGACTTTATGTTGAGAATTTTAAAAGAAGAAATTTCAAATCATAAAATAGTTTTAGTTGTAAAAGGAGAATACCACATTTTTTCAGAATTACCTAAATTAAAAAAAGAATTTAATGGTAGTTAGTTCTAAGTTATTCAAAAAAGAGACCGAAAAGAGTCTTAAATTTGTTTGTAATCGGGAAAATGGTAATTAGGTATTAAGTGAAGAAAAAAATTTATCAAAATTAGAGTCTTCGTTAGAAAAAACAGAGTCTAGTGAGACTATAGGAGATGGAACTGCAATGGTTTTATTAAATCTTGGAAGACCTTGCAATCTTGCTTGTAGTTACTGTCATGTTTCTGAAGAAAAAACTCAAGAAATGATGAGCATCGAAATTGCTAAAAAATCAATTGATAGAATTGCCGAATTAAAGGAAACTGATAGGACAGTAATATTTCATGGTAGTGAACCTTTATTAAATTTTCAATTATTAAAAGATGTTGTTAGATATGGTCATGAAAAAGGAATAAAAGCCTTCGGGATTCAAACAAATGGAACACTTTTAGATGAAGAAAAACTAGAATTTTTTAGAAAGAATCATGTGGGGGTTGGAATAAGTCTTGATGGATTAAGAAGGCATCAAGATGCCACAAGGAATTATTCTAATGGTAAATCTAGTTACGATTTAGTTATCAAGAATATACAAAAAACCATAGAAAGACTTGGTGGTGTTTTTGTTATAACTGTTGTTTCAGATAAAAATGTAAACGATTTGGAAGAAATAACTGAAG
>CAYNJW010000033.1:0-2606 GCA_964397665.1 Candidatus Woesearchaeota archaeon | reverse complement strand
TTTTCATCAATTGAAGAATGAAATTCAGTTTAAAGTATTTTTGGAAAATAAAAAAATAAAAAAATAAAAATTTGTTTTTAATAAGGATTAATTAGTAATTTTTTTCAAATCCTTAGTTTTAGATTGTAAGTTATTTTTAGCATTTTCTAAACCTTCTTTGATTGCTTCTTTTTCTTCATAAGTCAAATTAACTTTCTCATTAAGAGATTCTATAACTCTTTTTTGCATTCTTTTTTGAACTTCTGATCTCTCAATTTTTTTATGTTCCCTCATTAATTTAGCTTGTGTAAACCCTTGTTTATTATCAATCATGTTTCGTATCCTTAGCATCTCACTGTCATTCTTTTTTGCTAAAACTTTAAATTTTGTTTCAACCCTTGATCTCCTTTCCTTAGCTCCAATACTTAAACGGTTTGACCTATTCTCAAATCCAATAAAAATCTTAGAAACTTCATCAAGTTTATCTTGAGAGACATTCTTAGTTTTCAATCTTTTTAAAACTTCTTCACGTGCAAAAATAACTCTTTCACTATGAACTTCAATTCTTGCTTGTGTTCTTGCTAAATTTTCCATTGATCTATTTAATTTAGAAGGACTTGTATCTTCTAGACTTTCTAACTTGTTCATAGACTTCTCTGCTTTTTTTATAAAGTAAATATATCTTTCTCTCAAAATCTTTGCTCTTTCAGGATTTTTATCAGCAATTTGCTCTGCCTCTGCTAACCTTTCTTCAGCAATAGATAAAGCTTTTTCTATTCTTGCTTCATTATTAAAAGTCCATGCTAATCTCCATTTGTCCCAAGTATTCTCAAACCACCCTATTCTTCCAGGTTCTGGAAGAACAATATCTTCTGAATCTAAGATTGAATTATTTTCTTCTGCTAGAGCAAATGAAAATGTTCCAATTAAAAGGAAAATAGTTACAAATAATGTTAGTAATTTCTTCATATTTTTAGCCTCCTTTCAATATATTTTAACCTCTGACTAATAAATTAAATCCATACTTATTAATCTTCCTAAAGATTTATTAAGATTTATTTGCTACATTTTTTATGAAAAGAAGGACAATACTTATTATTCGAGATGGTTGGGGTTATCGTTCTTCTAAAAAAAATAATGCTATTTCTGCTGCTAAAACACCTTATACAGATTTTTTGATGAAAAAATATCCGACAAGTTTTTTAGAAGCATCCGGTAATGCTGTTGGACTTCCAGAAAGTTATCAAGGAAATTCTGAAGTTGGCCATATAACTTTAGGCTCTGGGAGAATTATTGATCAAAGTCTTACAAAGATAAATAATTCAATTAAAAATAAAAGTTTTTTTAAAAATAAAGCCCTTTTATCTGCAATAAATAACTGTAAGAAAAATAATTCTAAATTACATATTGCAGGACTATTACAGGATAAGGGTGTTCATGCTCATGAAAACCATTTATTTGCTATTTTAGAACTATGTAAAAAAGAAAAATTTAAACATGTTTTTTTACATTTATTCACTGATGGAAGAGATTCTCCACGTAAAGATTCTCTTAAGCATTTTGAAAAATTAGAGAAAAAACTTAAAATTCTTGGTTTTGGAGAGATAGTTACAATTTCTGGAAGGTATTATTCAATGGATAGAGATAAAAGATGGAATAGAACAAAAAAAGCTTATGAGGCTATTATTGAAGGTAAGTCTAAAATTAAATATATTAAATCATTAGAAACAATTAGAAGTAGCTATAAAGAAAAAATTACTGATGAATTTATTATTCCAAGAGTTAAAAAAACTTATTCAGGAATTGATAAAAAAGATTCATTTATATTTTTTAATTTTAGAACTGATAGACCCAGACAATTAATGCAAGCTATTTGTGAAAAAAAATTTAATAAATGGAAAAGAAAAGATAAACTAACTCTTAGTGTTGCTATGACTCAGTATTATTCAAACATGAATTCTTTAATTGCATTTAAAAATATCAAAATTAAAAATAACCTTGGCGAGATTGTAGCTAAAGAAGGTTTAACTCAACTTAGAATAAGTGAAACTGAAAAATATGCACATGTAACTTTCTTCTTTAATGGACAAAATGAAGAACCAAATGAAAAAGAAGATAGAATTTTAATTCCTTCTCCGAAAGTTGCAACCTATGATTTAAAACCTGAAATGAGTATCAAAAAAATCTCTTCTTCACTTGTTAAAGAAATCAAAAAAGAAAAATATAATCTTATTATTACGAATCTAGTTAATGGTGATATGGTTGGACATACTGGAAATATAAAAGCAATAAAAAAAGCCATCTCTTCTGTAGATTCTGTAGTTAAAAAAATTGTAAATGCTGCATTAAAAGAAAATTATTCTATCTTGATATTGGCTGATCATGGAAATGCTGAAGATCAAAGAGATAAATGGCTAACTTCCCATACGATTAACAAAGTTCCTTGTATTTTTGTCTCTAATGGGAAAAAAGTAAAATTAAGAAATGGGGGATTGAAGGATGTTGCACCAACAATACTCAAAATTCTTAGAATTGAAAAACCTCTAGAAATGACTGGAAAAAGCTTAATTTAACTATAAAAACATTTTTATAAGTAATTTCCATATAATTTTATGGTAGTTTATATT
>CAYNJW010000032.1:0-2683 GCA_964397665.1 Candidatus Woesearchaeota archaeon | reverse complement strand
ATTTTTATACTTGTTACATTCATTAATTAAATGATAGACTATGTCAATTTTGGACAAGGATTGCAAACTTTTTTAGCTTCTGGAACAATGTTTTGGATAGTTACTTTTGGGATAATTTTCTTTGTTATTGTAGTTATGATGAATGGATTTAAAAAAGTTGCAAATCCTGGAAGATTAAAGTGGTTGCTCTTACATTCATTATCCTTCTTTCTTATTGGTTATTTTCTAAATGGAGTCAATTTAAATAAGTTTTTAATTATCTTAATCTTTGCCTTAGGAATTACAAGTCTATCTTCATTTTATAGATATTTCATGTTTAAAGTTAATGATACTATGAAAAATAGAGGGGTTTGGTTAATAATTAATTTAATAACTCTTATGGTTCTTAATATTCTTTATGAAGTTCTAGCCATTACAGATCCAGTACTTTTAATCTTCTTTTCAGCATTTTGTTTAACTCTTGTAGGATCTCTTGCACATAGAGATTTTAAACCAATTAATAATAAACCTAAGAAAAAATATAAATATCCTAAGCCTAAGAAATAATAATTTTTAGTGCACAAGAAAAGAAATTGAAGAATTTTAAAAAACACTAAACCGCTTAAACATCAAATCAAAAGTTCTTCCATAAAATATTACCTAATAAAATCTCATAGTCTTTCTTAATTCTTAAACCCTTAAATTCAACTTTCATCATACGAGCGTCCTTTGAATAGCCATTCTTAAAAAATATTAAATCAAACTCTTTCGGTTTTCCATTTTTATCCAAAAGTCTTGTTGTCCAATGTTGCTTTATCTCTCGGTATTCTATCTTCTTAGTTCCAGCCAAGATTTCATCAAACCATTTTTTTAAAAGAGTTAAATGTAAAATTCTTTGTGTTTTTTCTATAACCATTTTACTAACTAAAAGTCTGCCCATCTCTTTTTAGACTTTTGTTCTCTATCCAAAACGCTACCTTTTTTATTAATTCGGGGTCTTCCTGATTCCCTGTCTTTTCTTAAAGTTATATCTAAACTTTCCAATAAATCTGAAATTCCCTCTTCAAACCCTTTCATTTTTTTTGCAATGCCTTCCTTACCAGAAATCCCATCAAAATTTATAATTGAATCTGCAAGGTATGAAACCAATAATAAATCATGGTCTACAACAAAAGAAGTTTTTTCTTTTTCTACCATCAAATCTTTTATTGCCTTTGCAACTGAGATTCTTTCTTCTACATCTAAATAAGCAGAAGGCTCATCAATCAAATAAATATCTGCATCTTTTGCCAAACATCTTGCTATTGAAAATCTTTGTAATTCTCCACCAGATAAATTATTTAATTTTTTATGACTTAAAACTTCTAATGAAAACATTTGTGCAAGTTTCTTACCAATTTTCTCTTTAAACATAATATCTCTAACTAATTCATCGGACGCTGTAAATAAATACTGTGGCTTATAGGAAATCTCAATATCTTTACCTGTCAACTTTAATTTCCCTTCGTCCGTTTCCAACACTCCAGCTAAACATTTTACAAAGGTAGTTTTGCCTGTTCCGTTCTTTCCCAATATGCCAACTACATGATTTTCCCTAATCTCTCCAGCTTCAACATTTAGTTTAAAACCACTATCAAAAGATTTTGAAAATTTTGGCCAATCTGCAATCTTATTTCCAGACATTTCTGCATTTTTCGTAAAATTAAAATTTAAAGCCTTATCACGAATTTGTAAATTTTCTTCTCTTAGGAAACCGCTCAGATATGAATTAACCCCATTTGAACTTGACTTCAAACCTGAAACAGCACCATATGCTCCTGCTGTACCAAAGAAAATATTTAGATACTCAGTCAAATAATCTAAAATTAATAAATCATGTTCAACAACAATTACCGTTCTTCCTAGAGCTATTTTTTTAATAAAATCTGAAACTTTAAGTCTCTCTGCAATATCTAAAAAAGCCAAAGGTTCATCAAAAAAATAAATGTCTGCTTCTTTCATTACTGCTGCGACAATTGCAACTTTTTGTAATTCGCCACCGGATAATTTATTCAACTTATGTTCCATTAAATGTTTCACTGATAGTTCTTCCATTAATTTCTCTCCAACTTTAATATCTCCAATTTTCTCAAATAATTCCGAAACTTTCAAATCTATTGCTATGCTAGAAAGATTTTGTGGCTTATAGGCTATTTTTTTACCTGCCAAACTAGAAAAATAAGTCATCAATTCATTTCCTTTAAAAAACTCGTTTAACTCTAATTCTCTTCCGCCAAGATTCATTTTATCTTTCCCTGCTAAAATCTTCACTGCTGTTGATTTTCCAATACCATTTCTTCCAAGTAACCCTAAAACTGAATTTTCTTTTGGTAAAGGTAAGCCATATAATGCAAAACCATTATCCCCAAATCTATGAACAATATCTTCTTCTTTTACACTTGGTAAATTAATAATCTGAATTGCTCCGAAAGGACATCTCTTTGGACAAATCCCGCAACCAATACACAAATCTTCATCAATCCAAGCTTTTTTCTCAGATTCAATAACAATACATTCATCCCCTTTCTTATTAATTGGACAACATTTAAGACAATCATGATTACAAATTGTTGGCTTACATTTTTCTTTATCAACTATTGCTAATCTCATAGATTTTAGAATTAAAAGTTTGTTAAAAAGGTTTCCATATATTAAAAATACAAAA
>CAYNJW010000031.1:0-2834 GCA_964397665.1 Candidatus Woesearchaeota archaeon | reverse complement strand
ATTTAAAGTTCACAAACAAAAAACCTATTGATTTTATAGGGAAGAAGAAGATCTTTAATTTTTTGAATTTAGATAGTTTATGGTATTTTAAGAACGAAACAATTTATCAAAGAGTTATTTTAGAAAAAGAAAATGTTAATTTTCCTGATGGGAGAATGGTTGGGAGAAGATTGAAGATAGAACAAGTAAGAGGGCCTTTCTTTACGAAATGTTTTTTAAAACAAAAGAAATCAAAAGGAAAAAAACATTTTTTTATTGGAAATGTGAAAAAGAGAGAGATTATGTCGAATTCAAACCTAAAAACAAAAGAAATTGAAATTTACAATCCAGAGTATATAAAAAAAATAGAATTTTCAAAGGAAGAAAAATTAAGAATCCTTAACCAATTAAAAAAATTTAAACCTGGTTTTATTTGGGTTGGTGTTGGTTCTCCAAAACAAGAAATTTTATCAAATCAATTATTTAAAGATTATAAAGCAGATTATTTTAATGTTGGTGCAGCTTTTGATTATTTAGCAGGAAATAAGAAGGAGGCACAAAGGGTTTGGAGAGTTTTAGGTTTAGAATGGTTTTATAGATTAATAACTGACTTTAAACATAGTAAAAGAAAAGTCTTAAGGCATTTTATTGCTTTAAAATATTTGAGGAGTGTGAAATTAGATGGTTAAGAAAGTTTTGTTTATCTCTCCATTGCCACCCCCACATTATGGTTCAGCACTTTCAAGTGAAATGTGTTTGAATATTTTAAGAGGATCAAGAGATTTTGAAGTGAGGAGTATTAAATTAAACTATTCAAGAAAGATGAATGATTTAGGAAAGATTAATTTTGATAAGATAATTGGTATTTTCAAAGTAAAAAACCAAATTAAAAAAGAGATTAAGAATTTTAAACCAGACATTGTTTATTTCATGCCTGCCACTTCTTCATTAGGCTTGTTAAGAGACGCATATTTTATAAAACAAATTAAAAAGATTTGGAAAGGAAAAATTTTATTCCATATTAGAGCAAGGATATTAGAAGAAGATTGGAAGAACAAAAGAAAAAGAAAAATTTTGTCAGGGATGTTAAAAGATCAAAAAGCTATAGTTTTAGGAGAAGAATTAGTTAGAGATTTACATGGGTTAATTAAAAATGAAAATATTTTCATTCTTCCAAACGCAATTAAAAATGAAGTTTCAGATAAGCAATTAAAAGAGATATTAAAAGAAAGAAAGAAAAATAAACAACTGGAGATTTTGTTTATCTCTAATATGGATAGAACGAAAGGTTGGCCTAAACTTTTAGAAGCCTGCAAAATTTTAGACAAAAAAAATATTAATTTTAGATGTGGGTTTGTCGGAGCTTGGCAATCAAAGAAGGATAAGGAATATTTTGAGAATTTTGTAAAAAGGAATAATCTTCAAAATAAAGTTTTTTCTTTGGGTAAAAAGATTGGAAAAGAGAAAAGAAAAATTCTAGAAAAAACAGACGTTTTAGTTTTCCCAACAGAGTATAAACTTGAGACTTTTGGTAGAGTAATATTAGAAGCATATATGTTCATGGTTCCAGTTATTGCAAATGGTATTGCTACAATTCTCTCAACAGTTAAACATGGAAAAACCGGATTTGTTTTAAAAGAAAATAACCCAAAAGAGATTTCAAGGTATTTAGAAAAATTGCAAGATATAAAATTAAGAGAGAAGATCGGGAAAGCAGGGAGAAAGAGGTTTTTAGATAATTTTGAATTAGAGAATTATAAGAAGGAATTTAAGTGGATTTTGAAGTAATAAAAAGTTTATATATACTAAAGAACTCTTTTTTCTATGGGTTTCCTAATAAATGACATACCTACTTCACTAATCAGAAGGGTTGTAAGAAAAATTCTTAGACAGATACTCGTAGCAATTATTCAATTAAAATATTCAGTTTATAATTTTTTTTCAAGAAAAAAAGGAATAACAGAGAAAAAAAGACATACAAAGATTATTCTTTCTTTAACTTCTTATCCTTCGCGGATACATTTAGTATATTTAACCATCGAGTCTCTCTTACGGCAAGTAGTAAAACCTGATAAGATTTATTTGTGGTTGTCTCTTGAAGAGTTTCCAGATAAAAAGATTCCGAAAAAACTTGAGAGATTAAAAAAAAGGGGGCTTGAGGTGAGGTTCAATAAAGAGAATCTACGTTCTTTTAAAAAATTAATACCTTCATTATTTTATAACCCCTTGGACAATATTATTACTGTTGATGATGATATTCTGTATCCAACTTGGTTTTTACAAAAGATGATTTTAGAACATAAAAGACAACCAAAAGATGTATTATGTTTTAGGGCAAATTTAATAAAAATAAAAGAAGGAAACTTAGAACCTTATCAAACTTGGATGAATTATTCTCAAAAAATTAAGAGAAGTAAAAACCTAATACCCACTGGGTGTTCAGGGATATTTTATCCAAGTTTTTCAATTAATCAGGAAGTTTTTAATAAAAAGGTATATCAAACTATTTGTAATGATGCTGATGATATTTGGTTCAAGGCTATGACTTTATTAAATGGACGTTATTGTCAGAGGATAGGAGATGTTAACTTGAAATTTCTTGAAATAAAAGGTAGCCAAAAAGAAGCACTGTTTAAAAGTAATGTGAACAAAAGGAAAAATGATGAGAAGGCTAAAAGCGTTTTTGAGAAATATAAATTAATTAAATTAATAAATTAAGAATGGTTGTGGAAAAATTTGAGAAACACAAAGGAAGTTTTTTACATGATGGTTCATAAATGGTGGAATTTGGAATCATTTTTTTAATGCATTTACCATAAATTTTCATACTAATCGATTTGTCTTCTTTAATATTT
>CAYNJW010000030.1:0-2867 GCA_964397665.1 Candidatus Woesearchaeota archaeon | reverse complement strand
AAAGTGTTAATATTAGATGATATTTTTAATAAAGATAAAGATAAGACAAAAAAAATCATAGATGAGTATATTAGTTTTGTAATTTTTCTTTGGAGTTATGGGATTCATGAAAATACTTACAAAATGCATAGCAATTTTGGATTAATTGATGGCAAATTGGTTTTAATTGATCCTTTTGAGATTACAGACAACAAAGAAAAAGTTTTATCACAAATTCAAAGAAAAAAATGGGCAAAACATTCAAAATATGGAAAGAATCTTAGTAAAGAAATGATAGATTATTTAATTAATCAGGCTAACAATACTTGGACTGAAAGAAAATTAAACGAAATTTGGAAGGAAAATTTAAAATGAATATAGCTATTCTCTCCTTGGGTAGTGGGGGAACTATGGGACACATGTCTTTAACTACCAGTCTGTCTTCAAAATTATCCAAAAAATATAAGGTATTTCTATTTTCAGACAATAGTTATACTAGGTTTTCTAGTGTTTAAAAACAAAAGCTTTTATATTAAATAACATAAATTAAGTTATGGAAGAAGAATTTTATAAAAATTTAAAGAAAGAAATCTTACATTACTTTGAAGCAACTGGTGGACATGAAATATCTCATACGGAGAGAGTTTATAATCTTGCTATGACAATTGCTAAAACTGAATCTGTAGACTTAGATATTTTGAAAGCTTCTGCATTATTACATGATATTGCAAGAAAAAAAGAATCTAATAAAGAAATTAAATGTCATGCTGATGAAGGTTCAAAAATGGCTAAAGAAATTTTAAAAAAAACATCATTTCCAAAAGAAAAAGTTAATGAGGTTGTTTATGCGATTAAAGTCCATAGATATTCTAAAGGAATTATTCCTGAAACAATTGAAGCTAAAATTCTACAAGATGCTGATAGGCTTGATGCACTTGGTGCAATTAGTTTTGGAAGAATCTTTTCATTCGATGGTAAACATGGAATTCCAATACACAATCCAAAAATTCTGCCTAAAGAAAAGTATACTGCTAAAAAAGATACCTCTGGAATAAACCATTTTTATGAAAAAATAGTTAAATTAAAACCTGAGACATTTCATACTAAAAAAGCAAAAGAATTCGCAAAAAATAGATACAAATTTTCAAAAGATTTTGTTGAAGAATTTATTGCCGAATGGAATGGCGAAAGATAATCCTCATAATTTTTTAAAACTATTTAAACCCATAATCCTTCCTTATTTTATGGTTTTGAAAGTTCTTTGTGTTTGCACAATGGGTGAAAATCGGAGTAAATATCTTGCAGGATATCTTAAAGAGAAAAATTATGAAACAAGATATGGAGGGATTGGACCTTGTAGAATTGATCCTGAACCATCTAATCCTTTGAATCCTTCAGATGTTGAATGGGCTGATATAATAATTACTGCAAGAAGTAAACATGTTGATAGTTTAAAAAAGAATTTTAATGTTGGAAATAAAAAAATAATCTCCTTGGGAGTTAGTGATTCTAGGAAAAAAGCTGCTGAAACACATCCAGAATTTAAAAAAATTGAACGTAAAAAATTTAATTTAATATGGACCTATCCAAAACTTAGAGAAGCTATTGAGCCACATTTACCTCTTGAAAAATACTTTTAAGGAAGATAATTTTCCACATTTTCTAAATCAAATTTTATTTCTTCTTCTAAATGTGCTGTAGAATTTAATTTTATTAATCTTAAAAGATCTTCTTTAAAATCTAAAATTGAAATTGAACAGTTATTTATTACTACTGATTGCCAAAGATTCTCCTTGCTGTTAAATACCTTATTTATATAATATCTAATAAGATTGCCGTGACAAAAAATTAATACATCTTTATTTCTTTTTAATAAATCTTGAAAAAAACTCTCAGCTCTTTCTTTTGATAAAAATTCTCTCTCTTCTGGCGTTCCTTCTTTAATTGGTCCTCCAATAAGTACTCTGTAAATTTCTCTTAATCTCTTATCTTCGATATAATCTTTTGTAAAAATTTCACAAGTTTGTTTTGCCCTTAATAAATCACTTGAGTATACTTCATCAAAAGAATAATTCTTTAGTTCATTTGCTAATAACTTCGCTTGAATAAT
Source organism: Candidatus Woesearchaeota archaeon (assembly GCA_964397665.1). Taxonomy (GTDB): domain Archaea; phylum Nanobdellota; class Nanobdellia; order Pacearchaeales; family GW2011-AR1; genus CAYNJW01. The sequence continues at coordinate 778 of CAYNJW010000030.1, read as the reverse complement.
TCCTTTTTCTGTTAATGGTAGAGCTTCGATATTTTGATTTGTTTCCCCATGACGAACTAATATAATCCTCATAATTTTTTAAAACTATTAAAGTATATAATTCTTATTATTCCAAAATAGCATAGCCTTAAAAGGGGGCATTTGTCAATATGTCTATGGGAGAATTTAGATCAAAAAGTTATCAAGGCGGAGATAGACGGGACAATGGACGAAGTTCTGGAAATCGAGATAGTCGTGGAAGTAGTGGAAGAAGTTTTGGTGGAGATAGAAGAAGCGGTGGAAGAAGTTTTGGTGGAGATAGAAGAAGCGGTGGAAGAAGTTTTGGTGGAAATAATAATCGAGGAAATTTTGGAAGAGGACCTTTACAGAAATTTGATGTTGTATGTGCTAAATGTGGAAAAGATACTCAAGTTCCTTTTAAACCAACAGGCGATAAACCAGTTTATTGTAGAGAATGTTTTGGTGGAGAAGATAAGCGAGGAAAAGGAAATTCTAATCAAGGAGTATCAAAAGAAGAATTTGAAAAACTTAATAAAAAATTAGACAAAATCTTAGAAATCTTATCTGATTCTGATAAAAAAGAAGATAAAAAAGAAAATTCTAAAAAGAAAGATAAAAAAGTAGAAGTTAAGGAAAAAGTTAAGGAAGATTCTAAACCTGAAGAGAAAGTAGATGTTAAGGAAGAGAAAGTAGATGTTAAGGAAGAGAAAGTAGATGTTAAGGAAGAGAAAGAAGACGTTAAGGATAAAGAATAAACTACTAACTTTAAATATTTTTA
>CAYNJW010000029.1:0-2943 GCA_964397665.1 Candidatus Woesearchaeota archaeon | reverse complement strand
TAACTGTAGGTTCTAAAGAAAAAGAGTCTGGCACAATTGCAGTTAAAACTAGGGGCTCAAAAGAGATTGTTTCTAAAACAGTTGAAGAATTTATTGAAGAACTTGTAGAGTTAAAAAAATCTAGAAAATAATAAAAGTTAATTATTTTAAAGTAGTAAAAAAGCAAACATTTAAAAACAATTTTCTTTTTATAATTAAATGTTAAAAGATCTCCTAAATAAGTTACAAGGAATGGAAAAGTTTAAATCTGAGACTTTAAATCTAAGAGGATTAAATTATCTTTTAGAAAGTTTTAACCAGGAGGTCAATGGAAAAATTAACCATACTTTAAATTCTCCAGAATTTCAAAATGGCAAAAAAAATATTGAAGAAATTAAGGACTTTATTGAAGAGAATTATTTTCAAGTTGAAGGCTACCACACTAAAATATTGCACGAAATATATAAGGGAAAATCTAAGGAAAAACATTATTTAACTTTGACACATGGAAAAGAAAAACAAGAACCTTTTATGAGAACCAAAATTAGTATTTCTGTTTATAAAAAATAATCTCCTAATTTTTACTTAAGATTATAATAATAGTTATAAAGATTAATTACTTATCAAAAATATGGAATTAAAATACTTTTCTAATAAAAGTTTAGAAAGAAGTTTAAAAGAAGAATTTGGAAAGTCTATCAACTTTGAAAAAAACAAAAAACAAAAACCAGAAATTTCAAAACCAGAAACTTTTCTTGAAAATAATTATAAAATTACTTTTGTAAATAATCCTAATTTAAACTTAAATGTTTCTGAGAGAATTGTATCTGCTGGAACATTTGTTGATAGATATGACACAAGAATTTCAATTAATTATTCTGAATCTAATGAAGATCATAAATCTTTGGTGAATTTTCTAGAAACTTTAGGGTGCATTAGACAAAATTAAAAAGTTTTAATGAACAATAATACTTTAAAAGCCACTAATCTAAAGATTGTTATGAAAATATCTGAACTCTTAACTAGAATTGAAAAAGAAGACTTTTACAAGAAATTTAAATCTGAAAATCAGGATTCATATGTTTGTGCAATGCTTTGTATTTTATCTAAAAATGAAAGAGAAGGTGATAAAATTCAATTAGATTTCTATATGCCTTCAAAAAAGAAATTAGCATTTACTGAGTATCCATTTAATCAAATGCAATTTCCAAAAGAAACTGTTGAAAAGATGACTAAGTTAAAAAATGATGAAATGGCTTTTGAAGTTAATGAATTATGGGAAATTATTGAAAATGCTAAAAAACAGAAAGATACTTTCCACAATACTAGAAAAATTATTGGGATTTTGAAAGATGACAGGTGGATTTTAACTTGTTTAGATGATATGATGGGAATGATTAAACTTAATATAAATTCTCTAACTGGAAAAATTGAAAAATTTGAAAAAGGAAATTTAACAGATTTTATGGGTTTTAAAAAAACAAAATAAATTAATTTTTAGAAATTTTTAAATAATTTGCAGTTTTCCATAAACCATCGACAAGTGATTCTCTTCCGCTAATCTTATATCTTTCACCAACTTTGATATTTAATGCCTCATATTCTTTTTCAGAGGCTGTATAAACCCTACCACTCTTTGTTAAGATAGTATAATCATTGAAATCGTTATCTCTTATCCTTGGTGCAGTAATCTTTTCAACAACTTCTTCCCTTGAATATTTTTTTAATGGGATTGATACTGTCAAAGCTCCAGCAACCAATAAAGAAGCAAGAGAACCTGAAACAACCTTCATATTTCTTTGAAATTTACTCATTTGAATTACCTCCAAAACCAATGAAAGTTTTATGCCCAATCCGACTATTTGTTTCGTTAACTTGTTTTTCTAAATCTCCTTTAAATTCTCTTAGTGTATAAATCATATCTTTTCCAAAATAATTTAGGGAAAGCCTAACAGGAGTTTCTTTTTCAAGATATGCCCTTCCATTAGGTTCATAACCAATATTTGGTAAAAAGTCCACATATCCACCCTCAAAATTTGGTAAATTCATTTGCCCGACTACTGGACCATGTGGTCCAATATATGAAACATTTTTTTCAATAAATTGGGAAAGTAAATTTTCCCCCCGAGTTTCTTTTTTTTCCATAAAATATATAATCAGAATACCTTTATAAATGTTTCTGTTTGTAGTTACTTAGTAGTGACATTACTTCTTTACTACAATTGAGATATTTTCATTATTTATCGAAGATAAAATCTTAAATCCAACTTTTTTTAAAAGAAATTCTAATTCTTCTTTTTCAAAGATATAGGTATATCTTAAATATTTCTTATCATTTACTGTCCAAGGTAAAAATCCTTCCTTTGGCTTGTTCTTTAATCTCTGATTTTTTCTTGCCCACACAGTTATCATGGCTTCTGAATCTTTTTTTAAAACCCTATATAATTCTTTCAATAATCTTTCTCTTTTTTCTTTTGTTTCAACACAATGCAAAACTGCAATAAACACTGCAACATCAAAATATTCATCTGGATAATCTATTTTTTCTTCATTCATAACTGATGAAATTATCTCAATTTCTTTTTCATTAGCAGTCTTTTTTGCTAATTCGATCATTTTCTCAGAGAAATCTACTGCATAAATCTTACCCTTTCTCTTTATAAAATTTCTTCCAGAACCACAACCAAGATCTAACAAATTTCCTTCTTCATGTTTGTTTAAAAAATTAAAAACATCATTTCCGATATTCTTTCTACATTTTTTCCAAGGTATTGCTATTTTATTCCAAACCTCTTTTTGCTCCATTAAATTTTTTTCCTCAATAAAATTTTTTCTAAATCCTTTCCTTGAATTCCTTTTGTTGGATTCTCAATTAATTCTTTTTTAAGAATTCTCTCCCAGCCAAATAACTTTCCTTGTAATGACTGACATTTTGAATCAAGAATTTTTTCACATGTTTTTTGA
>CAYNJW010000028.1:0-3960 GCA_964397665.1 Candidatus Woesearchaeota archaeon | reverse complement strand
AATCTATGTACTCCTGATTCATTTTTTATTTTACCATAAACTAGCTTACCTGTCACCTCTAGGGTGGCATTTTTGATACCGGCTTCACTACCAGCTGTTTTGTCTATGATTGTGGCATCCCACCCTTGCCTCTCTGCATATTTTATATACATTCTTAGTAGCATTTCTGTCCAATCCTGTGCATCAGTTCCGCCGGCGCCGGATTGCAATGCTAGAATGGCACCCTTCCTGTCATGTTTACCAGAATACTGTAATTCTTCATCTATTTTAGATATCTGTTTTTTCAACTCTGTGTATTGGTTTTCTATAAATTGAATCTCGTCATTATCTTTCTCATTGTCGGCACTGCTAATATTCACTAGCTCATTTAAGCCCTTTAGGTCATCCTCTATTTCTTGCCAAGTTATTACCTCATTTTTTAATTCCTCTAATTCTCGAGCTATCTCTGCAGATAATTTATGGTCACTCCAGACTTTTTTATCTTGCATCTTTTTCTCTAGTTCATCTATTTTTTTTTGTTTTTTTGACAACTCAAAGATGGTCCCGCAGTTGCGAGATTTTAGATTTCATTTCCTTTAAATCTTTTTTGATATCGATTAAGCTCATATAGTTGGTTCATGGTTCACAGTTTGTACTTTGTAATGTATTTTTTTATTAGACCTCTATACTTTTAAATTATAGCAGTTGTGGCGATTTTGTAAACAAAAACATCCGCCGAAGCGGATGTTTTTTAGAAACTTGTCCCTAAATAAGATTTTAAAGGAAATTTAATAAATTTTTATTATAACGATGTTAAAAATTTCTTAGAAATGCCATAGTATTGGTAATAAATTTTTAACAAGTTGTGGTGAAAATTGATAAATTTAACTGAAAGCTTATTTAGGGACAAGTTTTATATCTTATTCAAAATGATTTTGAAGTAAGGTTTGATTTAACTTAGAAAGTTAAATTATGCCTTAGATACATTCACTGCGTTCTGTCCTTTAGGACCTTCAGCAATTTCGAATGTTACTTCATCACCTTCTTGTAGGTCGTTGTATTCTACGTCTTGTAACTCTGTAGCGTGAAAGAAAAGATCTTTTTCTTCACCTTCTAGAGCAATAAAACCGAAACCACGATCTGTAAGACGAGTAATTTTTCCTGTATTCATCTTTAGGATTGATTTACTTTTTTATATTAGATACCTCGAAAGATATCTACTCTTCAAACCCAGAATCCTGCTAGATGACTCGACTACTCCTTCTTGAACAGTTCTGATTGATTTGACTCTACTTATTATAGCATATTACCAAAAAAAGTCAATACCTGCATATTCCCCTCGAAATTTAGCTAATGATAAGGTCTTTCTTTACCATTGGTTGCATCTCTCCAACTCTATTCTGAAGATTTCTATTTTCTAAAACTCATTAAAAATTAAATTTTCTAAACGTTCTTTTTCCAACTCCCATTTAGGACATTTTCTTTTTAACAAACCATAAAACTCCTTAGAATGATTTTTGTGCTTCACGTGGCAAAGTTCATGAATAAGAACATAATCAATTTGTGATTTTGTAGCATGAATCAGAAGTGGATTTAAGATAATTTTATCATCACTGTGATAACTCCCCCACCTCTTACTCATCTTTCTGATCTTTATCTCTGGTACAAATTTATATTTAAACTTTTGTAAAATTTCTTCCAATCTTTCCATAAAAACTTTATTCATTTTTATTTCAAACCACTCATTCAAAAGTTCTTTATTAAATTTTTGGTTTTTGGGCTTGCTTGATAAAATTGTTAACCGCCCCTTCCTTATAATAACTTTATCTTCTTTTGATTTATACACCTTTAACATATATCTCCGCCCAAGATATAGAAAGGCTTCGCCCGAAATGTACTCTTTTTTTGCTTTTGTTTTCTTAAAATTAGCAAAAAATTTCAGTTGTTTATCAATCCAAAAAGCCTTTTTCTCTAGAAATTTTTCAGCCTCTTTTTTACCAACATCCAGAGGGGCCTTTAAAATAATAGCCATACTCGGACTAATTGATAGAGCAAAAGTTTTTCTCTTCCCTAAATCTAAATGATATTTATATTCAGTTTTTCCATAAATAAATTTTCTCATACAACTATTTTTTAAATTGTTCTAGATTATTTAATAACAATTCCATGATAGTGTCCTGCATCTGTTTACTACTCTCAATATCAGAAACATTCAACTCCTCATACAAATAATCATCAATTCTGCTTCGCATTTTTCTTTTAGCGTCAATATTATTTTGCCAATCAACAATCATTTCTTTTCTTAAGATACTAACAATGCTTAAAATTGCATTTGTATAGTCATTCTCAGAAAGATTGTCATCAACAAATAATTCTTTTAAGTTTCTGTAGAAAATACCAGCCCCTTCAGATTCCTGAATCTTTACCGGTAAACTGTTGTCTTTTTTGTGCTTCATCTCCTCATCCAAATTTTTCAATAATTTCAATGCTTCTAAATCAGCCATTTTTTTAGCATTCATCTCAGAAATAATACTTCTTACTTTCTCTGAAAATTTATTGTAAAACTCTGGGTCGCTATCTCTTTTTTCTGTTATTGTTCTTTGCATTTTGGCAGCAATTGCTTCTGCCTTTGCCTTGTCGCTTTTTAGAACTTTTTCAATCTCCTTGGTCATCTCCGTAATATCAATTTCATTCATCATTTGTTGAACTTCAGAAGCATCCACATATTTATCCAGGATTGCTGTAATAGCGTTCTTATACTGTGAATAATCAACTCGGTCTGAATACCTCAAGCTAACGGTCTTTTTGAGATTCAAAATTTTTCTCAAGTCCTGACGATAAACATCATAATTTTTAAACTCGTGTACAAAATCACGAAATACAGATGCTTCAGCGAAATTTTTTACAAATAAATTTACCTTATTATAAAAATCTTTTCGCTTCTTTTTATCATCTTTAAACAACTCTATATATTCCTCATCGTCATCTTTATTCTTAACACCCTTGAAAAAGTCTTGTACTTCTTCATAGCTACTTTCTAAGTCATTTATTTTATCCTTCAAATTAAATAAAGCGGACTCAACATCTTTTCGATTTTTAAAATTTCCAAAAAGATCCATCGCCTCTCTTAAATTTTTTGCATTTTCAGAATAATCAATAATAAATCCAGCCGTTTTTGGCATCTCCTTATTGTCATTATCAAACAATCTGTTAACTCTTGCTATAGCTTGCAAAAGGTTATGTTCTCTAATTTCTTTAGCTAAATACAATACTGTATTTCTTGGGGCATCAAAACCAGTTAAAAGCTTATCTACTACAATCAGAATTTCAACATCACCCTTAGTTCCATTATTATTTACAAAATCAGCAACCATTCTATCTTCATAATTTTTCAAGCTACCATAATCAGCTTTTAATCCATCTACATATTTACTAACTGACATTTTATGTGAATCTGCTTCATCTGGGTCGACCCCTGATAAAACTACGGCGGTTTTTATACTAGTCTCCTCTTCAAAATATTTTTGAAACAATACAGCAGAAAATTGTGAAGGTGCCACCAATTGTGCCTTTAACCCACTACCTTGAAATTTCTCTGAAAAATGTTTTTCAATATCATAAGAAATTTCCGCAATTCTTTGGGGATTATCTTTTAAAACTTTAGTCTGTATTTTTTTCTGTACTAACTTACGTTCTTCATCAGTCGCCCATTTTAAAATTCTTTCTGTGTGCCTATTAATTTTGTCTTCATTTTGTTCTAATTCAGTATACCGTGCCTCATAAAATAAAGGTAAAATAATTTTATCATCCAAGGCATCATCAATTGTATATTTATCAATAAAACTTCCAAATTTCTTTTCTGTTCTATCATCTTTTAAAAGTGGTGTTCCAGTAAAAGCTAAATAACAAGCATTAGGTATAATTTTTGTCATCTGCGTACTAGCTTCTCCGCCATGGGTTCGATGCGCTTCGTCAATTAGG
>CAYNJW010000027.1:0-4167 GCA_964397665.1 Candidatus Woesearchaeota archaeon | reverse complement strand
TCTACAATAAGTCAATTTATAAGAAAACTTTGATCTTTTTTCTTTCAGTTGTGGAAACTCAGTAAACAATTCTTTTTTTATTTTAAGGGTGTTCCAAGCTTGAAAACTCTCGCTATAGTGGATTTTACCTTCACTATCTATCTTTGTTCTTGGGATAAGTGTTTGTTTTTGTGATTCCATGCGAGTTCCTATCACCTCGCACCTTTTTCTTAAATACCTAAAAGTTGCATTTCTCGTACTGCATCTTCAAAACTGTCTGAACTGTGTGTTCCAGTATAAATTTCTGAATGGGTAAATCGCTCTCTCATTTCTTTCTTAAGTCTACCAAGTTTATCAAAACAATTTATTCCTTCAACAATTAATGCTAAAGATTGGCCATTAGAGAGGTATTCTGCTACTTTTGGAAGTAAAGCGTCTCTTTTATCTGGATAAAATTCCCAAACAAGATCATAATCAAATTGAACACTAGATTCTTTAGTAATTCTCATACCCTCTTCTACAATTCTTTTTCTTGCATAATAAATCTCATTTTGTCTTACTGCATCTGGCTTTAAGATAAAGAGTCCCTTCTCTAAATCTCTTTTAGCCAGGTAAATCATTCTTTTAGTTCTCCAATTTTAGTTTTAATTTTTGCTGGATAAACTATTGGCAAGGGATTTTCTTCCATGGAAGCATAATAAAACTTAGCTCTTTCATACATATTTTCTGTAATTAACATTACACTAAGTGGGTTTAATTTCCTAATCTCTTCACCCATTTTAGAACAGCTATTAATTAGATTTATAGTTCGTTTTTTTATATCTTCAACTTTCCAACCTAACACTTCTTCGTAAAATGGTTTACTTCTCAAAACTAGAGCTTCAATTTTCTCATCATTGTAATCACAAGTCTCAGAATTAATACCTTGAAAACCTATAGAATTAAAACAAGAGCCAATTTCAGATAATTTAGTAATAGCTAAATCAAATTTAAATCCAAATTCAGAGAAGGAGTTATAATTAGTCTCTAAATCTGCAAGATCCTTTTTTAAAAGTTTATCAAAGTTTTCTAATGCTAAATCAGAGTATACTGCTAAACCATTTGTATTAAATCCAAACTCCTTAAATTTCTTGACTATGAGATTTAAGTTATGCAGACCTTTTTTTGTAGTTTCTCCAATTTCAATTTTGAACCCTACTTCAGCTTTTCCTTTTTTATAACTTGGACAAAATAATGCAAATACATTAATCTCTTTACCAGTATTATAAGACTCAATCAAAAATTTTATCAAATTTTCAGTTTCCTTATTAGTTCTTAAATTTGGACATTCATTTTCTTCAATCCAAAGCAGTAATTTTCCAATTTTCTTTAACAAATCTAATTCTTCAAATTCGTAAGATATAGTTTGTTTTTTAAAAACTTCTCCAATATTTTGTCTTTTCAAAATCTCAACGATAAAATTAATAATTTTTTTATTCTTTTTACTTCCAAAAACCTCCTGAGAAATTTGGTTTCTTTTGAGAATCATTCTAAAAGCACGGTTCTTTTTTGCTTTAGTTGGTCTAAATGGTCTTTATCTTCAAACAAGATATGATCTGAAACTTCTTTGCCCTTTCCTGTTTGGATACTATAATAGATATCGTCACAAGACTTAGTTATATTCTCATTCATATCAAGACCTCTTTCCTCCGCAAATTTCTTTATGTCTTCCAATTCTCCTTCCACTTCTAGATAATCTCCAAATGGAAAACTATCGATTGTTATCTTCATTCCACCTTTAACAAAAGTATCTCTAATTCTTTCATAGCTACTAACTTTTTCAAAACCGATATTTTTTAAAACTTGTTCAATCTCATCAAAATTCCCAACACTAGTTTCATATTCTTCTTCAATTTTAATTCCCTCTCTTGTCTTTGGTTTCTTATAGCTAATTTCAGTTTTTTCTTCATTAGTCTTTATATCAATCATTCTTCGAAGCCTAAGTCTAGCATCTTTTTTGAAAAGTTTTCCATTTTCATCATACATAATTGTAATCTCATAAGCAGAGTTTTTGAACTCAGAAACTTCTTTTAAAGTCCCAACTAACTTTTCATAGTCTTTTATCTCAAACTTCAATTCAATTTCATCAGCCATTTTTCATTGTTATCTCTGAGAATGCATTATGTAAGTGAATTGACTCTTCATTCTCACAAGAAATATTTAATTTTACAATATTTTTATTCTTCATTAATGTAACTGCCATCTGCCTAACAATATCCTCAACTATTTTTGGATTTTCATAAGCCTTTTCTGTAACATATTTCTCATCTTCTCTTTTTAGTACACTATACAATTCACAGCTTCCGCATTTCTCAACATCTGAAATGATTTGATCAAACCATACTTTATCATTTTTACATAATGCCTTCACAACTAGTCTTCCTCTTTGATTATGGGCACTATAATCGCTTATTTCCTTAGAAATTGGACACAAAGAAGTAACAAGCACCTCTGCACCTAAGGAGATTGTTGTCTTTAGATTTTTCTCAGCATTAATGGAGCATTTGTAATTAACATAACCTTCTTTTTTTGTTATTGGAGACTTTTTCTTATGAAAGATTGTAAATTCAAAATCTAAGTAAGAATGTTCTGCTTCTAATTCTTTCTTTATTCTTGTTAAGATATCATCAATTTGCTTGAAGGTTAATGTTTTCTCAGATTCTTCTGTTAAGATAGTTATAAGCCTACTCATGTGAGTTCCTCGTTTTTCACTTGATAAATCAACTAAGGCAGATATTTTAGCTTGAGCATGGACCGTTTTTGAATTAAAATTAACTTTGATAGGTAATTCTAAGTTTGTAATCCCTACTTTGTTAATAGCTAATTCATGTTCTGGCTTTCCTTTTTGTAAGTCCTTTTTGTTTTCCATCTTATTTGGTTGGTGGGGGTGTTCCATAAATAGGAACTCCGACCTTTGCCGAGTAAGGGCAATGCTCTCATCTGAGCTACCCACCATTTAATTTATTAAATTCAGATTTCTTTATATACTTTTGCTTATAATATATAATTAGTATAAAAAGTATATAAAATATATACTTCATAAGGTTTATATAGTTTCTAATTCTAGAGATATTAAGATGAAAAGAAGCATAATACAACTAGGTGGAAAGACTCACGTCGTATCTCTGCCACAGCATTGGATTGAGAAGTTAGGTATCAAGAAAAAAGATGAGGTAGAAGTTACTGAAAGAGGTGAAGAATTAATTATCACTCCAAAGAATAATCATGGAAAGAAAAAGATTAAAATGCGAATTAAAGATGAGAATAAAAGATTCCTTAAACATTTATTTTTAATCCTTGGTTCTCTTGGTTATGATGAAGTAGAAATTGAATTAGCTAATTTAGGTTTAGTTCCATTATTACATGAGACTGCACATGAGTTTTCAAATTTTGTTTTAGTTGAACAGAAAAAGACAACTTGTATATACAAAGTTGTTTCTCAAGAATCAAAAGAAGATTTTAATTATATCTTTGAAAAATGTTTTAGCGTTACACAATCGTTAGCAGATAATTTCTTAGAGATAGTAAAAACTGGAAAGTTTAAAGATTTGAAATCAATATACCCTTTAGAAAAAACAAATAATCAACTGACAACCATTGGTCAAAGAATTTTAATTAAAAATGGTTATGAAGATCAAGATAAGACTTGTTTTGTTTATGTTCTTCTTTGGAATTTAGAAGTAATCGCAGACTTTTATCGAAGATCTTGTTTCTTTTTGGCAGAAGGAAGTAAAAAAAAGAAACCCCTTAGTGAGGGATTAATTGAGATAATTGAAGATACAAATTCATTACTTAAATCTCTTGTAAATCTTTCTGATAAATCATTAATAGAATCATTTATGAAACTTTTTGATAAAAAAGCTGTAATTGGTGATAAAATGGATGCAATCTTCAAGAGTGGAGATTATGAAGAAATAATTGTTGGACATTATTTCTTAGATATTATAACTTACATTCAAGATTGTGCAGTTTCTTATTTAGGAATTTTATATGGAAAAGGTGATGAATAAAGAAATCTTAATCATATCAACCATATTTCTATTGGTAATTAGTAGTTCTTTGTCTCTCTCTTATTGGATTTGGGTTTGTTTTTCACATTGGGTTTTTTGGAGTTTGGGAGCTTTGGATATTCTTTTGAGTTTAGTTGTT
>CAYNJW010000026.1:0-5296 GCA_964397665.1 Candidatus Woesearchaeota archaeon | reverse complement strand
TTTTTTATTTTCCAAAAATACTTTAAACTGAATTTCATTCTTCAATTGATGAAAAAAAGATATAAATTAGGGAATCTGAATTTGAAAAGTAGATTCTTTTTAGCTCCAATGCTGGAGCCAAATGATATAGCTTTCAGGATGCTTTGTAAAAAAGCTGGAGCAGGATTAACTTATACGGGGATGATAAATCCTTTGAGTAAACAAAAAATCTTTTTTGATGATAAACCTGCGATACAGTTATTTTGTGTGGATACAAAAGGAATTAGGGATTTCATGACTAGATACGATTCAAAAGTTTCCCTCTGGGATTTAAATCTTGGGTGTCCTTCGAAACTAGCGGGAAGATTAGGTTTTGGTTCATTTTTACAAGAAGATTTAAAGATGATTGAAAAAATTTTAAGATTGATGAGGAGTTTAACTTTAAAACCAGTAACGATAAAATTAAGAAAATCAAGTAATGCAATTAAAATTGCAAAATTAGCAGAGAAATTAGGTGTTGATGCAATTGGAATTCATCCAAGAACAAAGTCCCAAGGATATACTGGAAATCCCGATTTAAAATTTGCTATAAAATTAAAAAATAAAGTTAAGATTCCAGTAATCTACTCTGGAAATTTTAATAAGAAAAATTCTGAAGAAATTTTAAATAATTTTGATTTCATTTTTATTGGAAGAAGTGCAATTGGAAATCCTGGAATTTTTTCAGAGTTAGTTGCTAAAAAAAATAAAATTTCATTTAAAGATTACTTAAGATTTGCTAAAAAATATAAAATCTTTTTTAGAACAATAAAGATGCACGCAATGCATTTTACAAAAAATAATCCAAATGCTAAAAAATTAAGGGCTTCATTATTAAAAGTAAAATCTATTAAAGAAATTAAAAAGGTTTATAATCAAAAAAATCTTCATTAAGTTATGTGGTGGAAAAATTTAATTTCTAAGAAGATAAGGCCCTTAGTTACAAATTCAGTAGGGTTTTCATATTCTACTCAAGAAGTTTTAAGGGATGTTACTATTAGTTTGAAGGAGGGAGAGTTAGTAGCAATTATTGGAAAATCAGGTTCAGGAAAATCAACTTTTTTAAAGATTATTGCAGGAATAATTGCTGGAAAGTCTAAAGGTTCTATAAAAATCTTCGGAAAATCAAAACTATTTCAAAAAGATAAAATAGGGTTTGTACCTCAAGAAGTTTCTTTAATACCAGATTTATCTATTGAAGATAATATTAGAATACTTGGATTAAATTTAGGTATTAGTGAGAAGAAAGCATTAGAAAAAGCAGAGATGTTATTGAAACAATTAAAATTAGAAGAGGCTTTAACAAAAAAACCTGAAGAACTTTCAGGAGGACAAAAAGTGAGATTGAATATTGTAGTTTCTCTTTTAAATGACCCAAAACTTTTAATTTTGGATGAGCCATTTGTTGGTCTTGATTTTGCAAACAGGAGATTGTTATGGCATTTTCTAGAATCTATGAGGTCAAAAGGAAAATCAATTGTTTTAACATCTCATTTGTTGTCAGAGACGCAAGAACATGTTGATAGAATCATTATTTTGAAAAATGGAAAGGTTTTTTTCAATGGTCTTCTTGAAAAATTAAAAACAAAATTAAAAACTCACTTCATTTTTGAAACAAGAATCTCAAGAATTTCAAAAGAGAATTTTTTAAAATTGAAAAAGTTTTGTGTTTATAAAGATATGAGGATTTTGGATGAGTATGAGAAATATCTTATGTTCGGATTGAATTCAGAAAAACAGAGAAAGATATTGGAAATCTTTATGACTAAATTAAATATAAAATATCAGGTAATTGGTTTTAGAGAACCAAATCTTGATGAGGTTTTTCTTAAAGCATGATATCTGGTTCAAAAAAATTTTATGGTTATTTAAAGAAAGATTTTTTATTATTGTATAAACGAAAAAAATATCTTTATACATTTTTACTTTTACCAATCATTATTTCTTTGCTTTTTTTAGTTGTTCTCAATCCATCAGATTATAAAATTAATGTTGGAGTATGTAACTTTGATAATAGTGGAACAGCAGATGAAGTTTTACTGAATCTACAAAATTTTGATACGACGATTTTACAAAGAACTAATTGTGAACAAATTTTAAAACAAGAGATTAAAAAAGGGAAATTTTCTTTAGGGATTATTATTCCTGAAGACTTTTCAAGAAGATTAGATAATCTAAAATCTGCGAAGATTCAAGTATATTATGATGGTACTGACGTTGCTTTTGCAAATATGATGTCCTGGAAATTAGATAATTCTTTAGACCCATTCGAGAGAAAAATTATAGATAATTTAAATAAGAAGTTTACTTCAAATGTTGCAACAGTAAGAACTGGAGTAAATTTATTTTCTAAAAAACTTCCTTTTGGTTTATCAAGAAATTTAGAAGAAATAAATTCAGATTTGAAGAATTTAGAAGAATTAGATACAGAGTTTTTGGTAAATCCCATTTGGACAGAAAAACATTCAATATATAAAAAAGATTTAAAGAAAGATGCAGGATTAGTATTTGTTTTCCCGTTACTGGCCCTTTTCATAACTTTAATGCTTTCTTCAACTTCAATAATTTATGATAAAAAAACAAATTTCATATTAAGAGTAAAAGCTTCAACAACTCCAGCATTATATCTTTTAGCAAAATTAATCTTTTTCACAGTTTTAGTTTTTGCCCAGTTTATAATTATTACTTCTTTATTTATGTTTTATGGGGCAAGATACCCAATTTCAATTTTAAATATCTTTGAATTAGTACTTTCAATAGCTTTGATAGATACATTATTTGGTTTTTTAATAGGTCTTGTTTCAGAAAATGAAGGAATTGCAGTCTTATTTTCACTAATTATTTCTTTTCCTTTAATGTTAATGTCTGGAATTTTTTTCCCAACACAAACATTGCCAGGTTATGTTCAGTTTATTTCAAAAATTCTTCCATTAAATTTTCAAATACAAGCTTCAAAAGGAGTTTTACTATTCGGTCAAAATATGAGTAACAATTGGATTTATTTTGTTATTGTTTTATTTCTTCTAACTTGGTATTTAATTAGAAAAGATTAATTTCCCTAACAAACCTTAAAAACTTTAAATGAAACTTTAAATGAATGGAAGAAATAACTGACTTTGATGATTCATTAGAATATGTAAAAATTTTAAAATCATTAAAAGAATTGCCCTTCAATGTCGGGAAGAATTTACTTGTAGATTTCCTAAGGGGTTCTTATTCAAATAAATCTATTTCAAGAAATAGGCTCGATGAACTTGAAATGTTCGGAGAATTAAGTTGGAATAAAGGAAAAATTATACAAGAAATAGATAAGTTAATTGCAAATGGTTTTATTGAATTTTCTACAAGTGATTATAATAAGTTTATAAAGGTATTATATCTAACTGCGAAAGGTAACAAGGAAATAATCAATCCTAAAATGTTTAATAAAAGTTTGGACAACAAAATTCAATTTAAAAAAACCGAGATTACAGAGGATGATTTAAAAAAATTCAAAGAGTTAGATTCTTTTTTAAATAAGTTCAATAATGAACAGAAAAAAGCAATTATTTCTGAATTTAAAAATATTTTATGTATTGCTGGAGCAGGTTCTGGTAAAACAACTGTTTTAACAAAGAGGATTGAGTTTTTAGTAAATTATAAAAATACAAATCCAAATAAAATTCTTGCAATAACATTTACAAGAAAAGCAAGACAAGAAATGCAAAAAAGACTAGCTGAATTAGGGATTGAAGGAGTAAATGTACACACTTTTAATTCATTTTGCGAATCTATTTTGAGAAAACATGAAATGAGGATTTATGGAAGGAGAACTAAGATTCAGTCATATGGTGATAAAATTTTAGCAACCAATATTGCAATTTCTTCAATTGGTTTAGAAATGGAGGATATTATCCAAGAGTATTATTCTTCAAAACAAAGAAAATTTAAAAATTTAAATCAATTAGCAACAGGATTTATGAATGACTGTTTTTCAGTAATGGATTATTTTAAAGTTACAGGAGAGAAAGAATTTGATTTTTCAAAAGAAGCAGATAAAGAAAATAAATTAAATGCAGAGAGAATTTACAAGATAACTAATTATTTAAAAGAACATATGAAAATTCAAGGATTTAGAGATTATACAGATCAGTTATTAGATGCAATAAAATTTTTAAACGATTTTCCAAGCGAAATCCCAAATTTTGAGCATCTTTTAGTGGATGAATATCAAGATGTAAATAGTAAGCAAATAGAATTATTAAAACTTTTTAACTCTGAGAATATTTTTGCAGTTGGTGATCCGAGACAGGCAATTTTCGGGTGGAGAGGTTCGGATATTAATTACATTTTAAATTTTGAAAAAGATTTTGGAAAAACTGAGATCATAACCCTCACTAAGAATTATCGTAGTTCTAAAGAAATAGTTGAATTTATGAATGAGTCAATTAAAGGGATGAGGCTTCCAAAGTTAGAGTCTTTTATTGAATCTGAAAAAGCAAAAATAAAAATTTTAAATTTTGAAAATGAGACTTTGGAAAGAGAATTTGTAATTAATGAACTTTTAAACTCAAAAATACCTAGAGAAGAGATTTTTGTTCTAGCTAGGACAAATCGGCAATTAATGGAACTCTCCCAGTTAATGAAAATGAAAGGAATAAATCATGTTATAAAAACTGATGAAGTAAGGAATCCAAAAAATTCTTCAGAAGGAGATGTAGTTTTAGCAACAATTCATGCAATAAAAGGATTAGAAGCGAAAAAAGTTTTTGTAATTGGTGCTAATGATTTAAACTTTCCTTGTAAAGCTTCAGATCATCCAGCAATAGAAATGATAAAAAATCAAAAATATAATCGTGAAGAAGAAGAAAAAAGGCTTTTTTACGTGGCTATTTCAAGAGCTAAAGAGAGTTTATACATTACTTATACTGGGAAAAAACCAACATATTTTATTAACGACAAGATGCAAAAGATGGTTTTATGAGTTTTTTCTAAAAGTTTTAAATAGAAACAGTTATAATTGTGCCCAGTATACTTGGAAACAACAATCAAGACCTAAAAAGAAACAAAAGAAAGGAGGTTATCTTTAGATTTAGCAGAAAAATGAAAAATCTTTCAAAGCTTATCAAAAAAATATTAAAGATTATCACGATGGAGAAAAGACTTAGGAAAAACTTCTCATATGGGTAATGTCCCGAGGTTTCAAAGAATCGGTGAAATTGGATGATTTTTATAAGTTTTTTAAGATTTAAATAAAAGATTATTTAGTATTTATGTAAAATCCTGAACGCTCCCGCCG
>CAYNJW010000025.1:0-5371 GCA_964397665.1 Candidatus Woesearchaeota archaeon | reverse complement strand
CTCGTTTAGAAAAACAATGGGAAAAGTTAGGTGAAAAACCTCCAAAGTTAGAGAAGAAATTAGCAGATTTAGCTGAAATAAAAAAATCAGTCGAGGAAGCAAGAAAAGCTAGAGAAGAAGCAGAAAAGACAATGAAAGGAGAGATTAAAGAT
The DNA here is from genome assembly GCA_964397665.1 of Candidatus Woesearchaeota archaeon. Classification (GTDB taxonomy): domain Archaea; phylum Nanobdellota; class Nanobdellia; order Pacearchaeales; family GW2011-AR1; genus CAYNJW01. The sequence goes on along the minus strand of CAYNJW010000025.1, from coordinate 5,219 downwards.
GGTGAGAAAGATATTAAAGAAAAAAAAGATTAAAAAATTGTTTTTAAGTAATAAAAAAGCGGAGTTATTTAAGAAGTATAAATCTAATTTAAATAAGAAATTAACAAGAAAATCAAAAAAGATAAAAAAGATAAATGCTGTTAAGAATAGAAGAAAGATGGCCACTCAAAAATACGAATTAAAAAAGTTGAAAGAATTTCTTAGAGTTTTAGATAAGTCTTTTTTAAGAAGTTTAAGAAGGGTAAAAAAAGCTGAAAGAATATCTCTCGTAAAATATCTGATTCTCTCTAAATTAAAGGAAATTCATTTAAATTTAGTTAATAAATTTAGTGAGAAAGTTATTGATTATCGGAAAGAAGGATCTAATTATATTTATGTTCGGCATAAGCTTCACCAATTTCCACATAAGCTCAAGATTTTTGAAGGCGATTTTACCAAAGAAGAATTTAAAAAGATAATGAATTACTTAAGTTTGTTGAAAAGAGAGATAAAAAATGTTTAATAAAAAGAAAAAAGAGGTTGATTCTGAATTTGATTCAGATTCTTTAAAAAGAGAAGTAAATCCAGAATTACCACAAAAGAAGAAACAAGAAAATTCTGAAAAGGCTACTGGTAATTTTTCTTCAGATTTGATTAAATTAAGTACTGAAGTTGATAGGTTAAAAGTTGGAAATGAAGCATTTAAAGAAGTTAGAAAGGCAAATACTGAAATGTTTACAAGAATTAACGAACAGATTGGAGAATTGAGATCAATGATATTTGATAGGGATAGGACTATCCAGTCTTTGGAATTGAAAGCAGTAAAAGCTGCAGATTTAGTTGAGAGTATACAACCAGATAAATTTATGTCTCAGTTAACTAAGCAAGCTGTGAAGATTGAAGCGTTAAAGGCGAATATAGAATCTAATGAATCAATAATGGAAAGAATAATGTCAGAATTGAAGGAGATTAGGAGGAAGGTTGAATTTTTTAGGGGTGTCGAGGAGATTATCAATCTTTCTCAAGAAATTAAGAAAGAGCTTATAGATATCAAGAAAGTAGAGGGTAAAATAAATATCGAGGCAGATAAAGTTGAAACTATTTATTCTGAGATGCGAAAGAGAATTCAGTTTTTAGATTCTTTTGCTTCAGATTTTCAAGAAATTAAAGCAGAAATAGGGCAACACAATAAAGATGTTGATTTTTTGAAGATGAAGGTTTCTGGTCTAGCAGAAAAAGAAGAAGTAGATAAGATTTTTGAAAAAATTAATGAATATACAAGAACTGTCGGAGAGATTAAAAAAAAGTCTAGTTTAACTCGAGATTTGGAAGAACTAAAAACTTTAATAGATGGGTTAAATTAGATTTTTTAAAAGTTTTTCCATAAACTATTAAAACTTGTTTTTTGAATAAATTTTATGATATCAAAGATAATTTTTATTTTTATTTTTTTCCTATTGGTTTTGCCTTTTGTTCATTCGGAGATTTATATTTCTAAAGAGCCGTTAGAGAAATTCAATGTTGGAGATTTAGTGGATTTTTCCTTTGAGATTAAATCTTTAAATATTGATAAAGGAGTTGTCGAAGCTAATTTATATTGTAATGGAAAATTTAAGAGAAATATTTATTTAGAAAGTGGAGTTGTTATTCTTTCTAATTTCTCTAAACGTTTCGATATTTCATTTTTTGCAAAAGAAGAAGACGAATGTTTTGTAGAGATTAGTTTTAGTAATTTTAAGGTTATAAGAACTAAAAGATTCCAAGTTTTTTCTAATTTAGATACTTCTATCTCTTTTAATTCTCAAGTCTTTTTACCGGGAGAATCTTTAAGAATTAACGGTTCTGTGAATAAAAAGAATAGACAAGATTTTAAGTATGAGGTTTTATTAAAAATTGGAGATTTTTTAGAGAAAAGATATGCCTTCGAAGAAAATAATTTTTTTATTGAATATAATTTTAGTGAAGTACAAACATCTGGAGAGTATAATCTAGAAATTTATTTCGAAGAAAAGGATTTTGAAGAAAACTTAATTAATTCAGATTTTTTTTCAGAAAAAATTAGGATTCGTCCAAAACCAACTAAAATAGTTTTATTATCTGAAAGTATTCTTAAACCAGGCAAAGAATACCGTGGCGTCGTCAAACTTCTTGACCAGTCAGATAATTTAATAGAAAATGAAACAGTCTACGTTAGAATTTCAGATAGGGATGGGAGATTTGTTGAGAGTTCTACACAAACTGTTGTCTCTGGAGGAAATTTTTCTTTTTATTTTGAGCCAAATTCATCTCTGGGTATTTGGAAGATCCATTTACTTTGGGGGGATATCTTGGAGATTAAAGATCTTGAAATATTAGAAAATAAAAGAATAAACATCTCTTTTCTTGAAAGAAACAATGGAGTGGTTATAAAAAATATTGGTAATGTTTATTATGGGGATACTTTAATGATTAATTTAACAAATGAAACTTCAGTTATTAATTTACCTATTCCTTTAAACTTATCCCAAGGTGAAGAAAACGTTTATTTCTTTAAAGATTTAAATTCAACTTATAATATTTCCATATCTTCTGGCAATTTTCAGGAGTTAAAATTTTCTAATCTTCTTATTACTGGAAATGTTATCTCTGGAAATTCACTTAGAGATTTCTCAAATATCTTTTATTTTATTTTTATTTTTATTTTTATTTCGTTTATTATTTTTTTCTTTAAATTTAGAGAAAGAAGAATTTCAGAAAGTTTGAAAAAAGATAAAAGATTGTTCAAGTCAAAAAATTTAATTAGAAATCCCCCTGTTCAAAAGAAAAAGAAAGGAGTAATTGAGAAAAGAATCTATGGTCTTTTTTTTAATGAAGTTATTTCTGAAAAATTGAATTTAATCCTTAAGAAGTATGGGTTTGTGATTCATAAGTTTGGTAAAACAAGTTTTGTGATTTTTAAGTCTTCAAAAAGCCCAGAGAGTAAATTGGTTAATTTAGCAAAATTAATTTATAAGAATAGTGAAAATAAAATGCTTTTGATACATTCTGTAGGTTTTGAAAAAGATCCTAAACTCATCAAATCATTTATGAAAATAAAAATAGTTTTTAATTTAGACACTGAAGGTGTTTTTATAACTGATGGGATTTATACTTTTTTAAAAAATAAAGAGTTGTTTAAGAAGTTTTCATCTTTTAATAAAGTCAATATTTGGAAATTAAGGACAGACAATGTAAACCCTTAAATAATATATTTTCCTTTGAAGATTATGAAATTCGGTGTGTTTAAGTTAGTTTTAATTTTGTTTTGTTTTTTTATTAGCTTTGCTTTAGCTGTTGGTCCTTCTGGAGGAGAGATTACTAGTGGAATTTCATCTAGTGCAGTTGCAGATTCACCCGGAACTATCAATGCAATTGCTGGAAATGTTACCGAACTAAATATCTTTGGTTATACAACAACACAAACTTGGCAAGGTTATTTTGGTAATGTTACTGGTACAATCCAATTAGCAGATTCATCAGATAATGTGATGTATAATTGGTCTTTGGCAAGTCCGGAGGGTGAAGTCTATGCTTCAACAGCTTCGTCAATTACTTGGTCAAGTATTGCTTGCGCTTCTCAGGCTCAACAAACAACTTTAGAGTCAAATTTCAATATAGCAAGTGATGATGTCGATGGAATCGATGAGACTTTCAATTTAAATAATCATGATCTTTTTTATACAAACAACATTTTATTTGGTTCAGGAGTTTGTAATAATACTAAGGTGTTTAATAATGAAGGTGCGGGAACTTTTGATGAAGTTCTTTTGTCAGACGGAACAAATATAGTTTTTGCAGCATTATTGCAAGAAGATGTGATTGGTTTCGATGGGAAAACACATGATTTTGAAATGTTGGTTCCTGAAGATGGGCATGAAGATGATATTGCAGTAACTCAATATAATTTCTGGGTAGAGTTAGAATAATTGGATATTTTTATTTTAGTTTATTTTTTAAGGTCTAATGTAGTATTTAGTTTAATAGTTTGTTTTGTTTTTTTAATTAATTATTTTTAAAGAGAGATTACTTTATCTAAGAAATTAAACAAAACATTTAAATAGTATTTTTATTAAGTTAATTTTATGGATTTAGATTCTTTTCTGGCTTTGCCGAGGTGGGAGATTTTGCAGATTATTGCCGAGAGGCCTTCTAGCCCAATAGAGATTTCTGAATTAATTGGGACAACAATATCTTATGTAAGTCAACAATTAAAGTTATTAGAAGCAAAAGGATTAATTAAAAAAAGAAAGACGGGTGCCTTTGAAAAGGGGAAACCTAGAAATGTGTTTTCTATAACTGAAGAATTTGCACACATAACTTTTCTTTCAAATAATTTTGCAAAGAAAAAGAAATTAAAACTTAATTTTAAAAGAAAAGCAATAATGAGGTTATGGTTTTTAGAATCTGAAAGAGATTTTAAGGATATTGAAACTTTCCTCTCTTTTTTTGGAAATAATTTATTAAAAAATGAACAGGTTTATTTAGATGTTGTTAAAAAAAACCTTACATTTTCAATAGTTTCAGAAGATTTAACTAGAAAAGAAACTTTTGATAAGGTTATAAAACAGCTAAGTTTAAATATTTACTCTAAGATTTTTCTTCCAGGCAAACTGGAAATTTCAGATTCTCTATATTTACTTCATGGAAGTAATGAGATACTTAAAAAAAGAGATGAATCGTTTATAGGGTCTTCACTGAAGGAATCTATAAACCTTTCTAAAACGAATTATATGAAAGGAGGTAATAGTTAGATATGAAAATTATTAATTTATTAATTTTTAGTTTATTTGTTTCTGTTTTCTTGGTTTCATTTACCTTAGCAACTCCTTCTGGAGCAGATACTGCAGTTGCAACTTCTTCAAGTGCTAATGCAGCTTCCGCAGGCAATGATCCAAATGCTTTGGCAGGAAATATAACAGGGTTAACTTTAACAGGTCTTACAACAACACAAACCTGGCAAGGTTATTTTGGTAATGTTACAGGTACAATCCAATTAGCAGATTCATCAGATAATGTGATGTATAATTGGTCTTTGGCAAGTCCAGAGGGTGAAGTTTATGCTTCAACAGCTTCATCAATTACTTGGTCAAGTATTGCTTGCGCTTCTCAGGCTCAACAAACAACCTTAGAATCAAATTTTAATATTGCAAGTGATGATGTTGATGGTGTTCAAGAAACCTTTGGTTTAGATAATCATGCAGAGTTTTATACAAATAACCACC
>CAYNJW010000024.1:0-6374 GCA_964397665.1 Candidatus Woesearchaeota archaeon | reverse complement strand
AAATCTTATTTAAAATCCCTCCACCCAGAATCGAACTGGGATAACGCGGGCTCTGCATCGCAAAGCCGTTTGTCACGGACTAATTGTGTATCATCCTAACCACAAAGAAGTGGAAACGTCAACACTATTCTACAGCCACGCGCTCTACCGTTGAGCTATAGAGGGATAAAGAATAAAAAGAATTTCTATTTTTAAAGATGTTGGTTACAGATTTAATCTTTTGATGTTTGCTCAGATAAAAAATAAACACTATTCGATTTAACTTCGTGAATTTCACCTTCTTTTTCAAAAACAGATACAGCTTCTGGAAGTGCAAATTTACCAACAATACCTATTTTAGAATAAACAATATAACTAAATGATCTCTCCTCGTTAGCCTGTAAATCTCCTAAATTCCATTCTATTCTTCGATTCTTAACATCAATTTTATCTGGTTTAGAAGTTTCAAATTTTTCATGAACTTTAACAATATTTGGAATTTTATCTATTAAAGAAACATTCTCAAGAGACTCTTTAGCTTTTATTAATAATTTAACTCTTAAAGCGAAATGTCCGCCCTTAGTCCTTACTGGTGAAACGGATTTCAAGATTTCGAGTTTTTTAGTCGTATATTTTTTATAACCAATATATAACAAAACCAAAGCTAATAAAATTAAAAAAGGAATAAAATAATTTGTTTTTGCTTTAATAATTATTTTTTCTCCAGGTCCAAGTTTTTTATTCCAAGAATAAGTTACACTTAATCCGTCCCTATTAACATTGTCAGGTGCAATATTAAATGTTGTAAATAATCTGCTAAATGCTCCACGATTAACATTTATAAGAACCTCTTCTATAACATTTCCTTTATTGAATCTTTCAATTCTTTGAGTTTTTATAAAAAACCCTGAAACGTCTTCCGAAGATTCTATTCCTTTCTTTTCGCCTATGAAAATTTTACCCTCAAAAGATTTCCAACCAGCAGGTGTTTTAACATCGACATCAACTAAATAAGAACCTGCTTCAACTTTCTGAAAATTTTCAACTTCTACATCAAACCATTTTGTTTCAAAAGCATTCAAACTGATTGTTTTTTCCAAATTAAATAGTTGAGAAGAAAATTTAAAACTTAAATTTTCTAAATTTGCATCAGCTTTATTTTTTATATAAAATTTAAAACTATTAGTATCTAAATCTATAGGTCCTGATGAAACTTCAAAAGCTTCTGTAACTGGAACAATTTTTACATTCATTGTGCTTTCATAAATTTCTCCAGTGGTTTTTCTAAGATTATAAGTAAAAGCATAATTTCCAAGAACATCTAACGCTGAAGTTGGATAAACTTTTAATTTCAAAATATTTGAACCTTTACTCAACTTAAAAGATTCTATTGGTTTAATCAATACATTATTCAAAGTAAAAACATCATAATCTCCTTCTAAAATATCATTTAAAACCAATTCAACCTCTGCAGGATGATTTAATTCTGGAATTATAGCACTATGAATATTATTCTCTTCTATTGTTGTTGCAGTAACAAAACTAATCATTACGAACATTAGTAAAACAGATAGTATTTTTTTCATATCATAAACAATTAAAAATATTTTATAAAGATTTGTATAGTCTACTTCCTACCTTCAAGATTGAGTAAATCTTTTCATTGCTGGCAAAATTTTTCCAAACATATATTCAATACCTTCCTCAACACCAATCTTTTCCATTTCTGCAGAATCTTGAACAGAACATTCACCAAATTTTGATAAGATATCTAAAACAGGCCTATATCCTATGGAAGGAAAACTATTCTTTCTACGAAAATGCCTCATGAGCATTACATCTTCAATCTGTTCAAGGCTTGTATCTTTTGGAAAAAAACTTAAAAATTCTTTAACATTTAAACTCTTCAAAACCTTATCACGTCTTGGACTAATTATTTCTAAAGCGTTTTCTAAACTAATTCTTCCATCACTTATTGCACCATCAATTCCTTCTTCGTTATTAAGCGTCTCATAATAAGTAGTTCTTTTTTCATTAAACCTACTATAACTTTTTTGTGATTTATCTTTAGATAACCAACTTTCAGGATTATTCCATTTATTATCAAACTTGCCATCTAACCACCTCATAGAAAAATGAATTGATTCAGAAACATACCCAAAATGGTTGCTTTCACTTTTTTCACTTTTATCTTTTGGCAAGAAATTCCGAGCGCCATAGATACTTAAATGTAATCTTTTTATTTTACTTGAATCTTTATATTTAATAGATTTTTTGACCAAATGTGAATCACTAATTAAAGGCATACCATAAGAAATTCTTACACCGAGAATATTTTTTGTAAAATCAGTTTTAAAACAGGTATCCTCTTCAAAAAAATTAACGTAATTTTTATTTCCAAATCTAAAAACAAAACCATAATCATTACCATGGCCTTGTTGAGATAAATTTACAAGTGGAATTCCAGTTTTAGACATAAAATTCCTGGATAATTTTAAACTTCTTTCTACCTCGGATGGTAAATTAACCTCAAGAACTATCGCCTCATCAGAGTTATGTAAATAAGAAGAATTAAAATTACAATCATAGAGATTATCTGAAAAAATTCCTAATTCCATAAACAAAAAAAACAACTACTGTTTTTAAAGACCATTATACTTCAAAATAGATATTAAAAATAAAATAAATCTTACTTCCTACCTTCAAGATTCAAATAAGCCTTTACATCTTCAACAAAACTACTTATTTTAGACTCCCACCTATCCTCATATAACTTTATTGTTGCCCTAATTATATATCTGTCATAAATTCCCCTAAGCATCTTCAAAAACGGTGAGGCATCCCATTTACTATCATAATCTTTTTCTAAACTTGCATTAATTTTTAATTTCAATTCTCCCTTATTTGTCTTTGTCTTTTTACCATCAATCATTACTTCAGCACCAGACAAACCAAGAATATGCCAACTAATTGAACCAATAAACTTTACATAATCAGAAACCTTTCTTTTTATTTTCCAAGTTATTAAAATCTCTTTTCCAAAATCACTTAACTTTTCAACATATTCTTCTTCAGCAACCTCAAATCCTTCATCTTTTAACCAATCATAACAGTAAGAATAAAAATCAGAATAATTAAAATATCCCTTATGTTTTACCGTTTGACTGAATACCTCACTTTCAATTGCCATTAAAAAAAGATAAACAACAGCATATATAAATCTTTTTAGAAAAAATATTAAATCTACAACACAATAATCCTTATAAATAATTAGTATTATGAAACGTTATGGCTAAAAATTTTGATATAACTTCTGAAAATTCAGAGAGAGTTTTAGGAAAAGATGCGCAAAGAAATAATATCTTAGCAGCAAGAGTATTGGCGGAAACTGTAAAAACCACTCTTGGTCCAAAAGGAATGGATAAAATGCTTGTAGATAGCAGTGGAAATATTATTGTTACAAATGATGGTGTCACTATCTTATCTGAAATGGAAATTGAACATCCGGCAGCAAAAATGATTGTAGAAATTGCAAAAACACAAGAATCTGAAGTTGGTGATGGAACAACTACTGCTGTAATGCTTACTGGAAAATTATTAGAAAATGCTGAGAAGTTATTAGATCAAAAAATTCATCCTACAACTATTACTCGAGGATATAAACTTGCTTCAGAAAAAACAAAGGAAATTTTAAATGAATTATCTGCAGAAATTTCAACTGAAGAGGAATTGGGGAAAATTGCACAAACAGCAATGACTGGAAAAGGAGCAGAATATGTCAGAGATAAATTTGATACAATTTTAATAAATGCAATAAAACTAATCTCAGAAAATGGAAATGTAAATCTTGAAGATATAAAAATAGAAAAACAAAAAGGTGAATCCATCGAAGAAACCGAATTAATTGAAGGAATAGTTTTAGATAAAGAAAGAGTATCTTTAGAAATGCCGAGAGAGATAGAAGAAGTAAAAATTGCTTTAGTTGAAGGTGCTTTAGAAGTTAGAAATCCCGAAAGAGAAACAAGAATTTCAATTTCATCTCCTGAACAATTGCAGAGTTTTTTAAATCAAGAAGAAGCAATTTTACAAAAAATGGTTGATAAAATTGAAAATGTTGGAGCAAAGATGGTAATTTGTCAAAGAGGTATAGACGAAATTGCACAATTTTACTTAGCAAAAAGAGGAATTTATGCAATTAGAAGAGTTGCAAAAACTGACATGCAAAAATTAGCTAAAGCAACGGGTGGAAAAATAGTTGCAAATGTTAGAGACTTATCAACTGAAGAATTAGGTTATGCAAAAAAAGTTGAAGAAATAAAAAATACAACATCTGGAATGACATATATTACTGGTTGTAAAAATCCTAAAGCTGTAACAATTTTAATAAAGGGTGGAACTGACCATGTAATTGATGAGATAGAAAGGGCAATGATGGATGGTCTTGGGGTTGTAGCAGCAACATTAAAAGATTCAAAAGTTGTTGCTGGTGGTGGTGCTATTGAAATTGAATTAGCAAAAAGACTTCGAGAATTTGCTGGAACACTAAGGGGAAGAGAACAATTAGCAGTTAATGAATTTGCTTCTGCAATGGAATTTATTCCAACAACACTTGCAGAAAATGCAGGATTAGACCCATTAGATATTTTAACAGAATTACGTGTAAATCATGAATCCGGTAACATCAATACTGGTTTAAATTTATTCTCTGGAAAAATTGAAGACACAATGCATCAAGGAATTATCGAACCATTGAAAGTAAAAATGCAAGCAATAACTTCTGCTTCTGAAGTCGCAACAATGATTTTAAGAATTGATGATATTATTGCTTCTAAAAATAACACAAGAAAAAGAATGAATGTTAATGAAATGAGTGATTACGACTAATAAATATAATTCAAATAAAAATCAATTATAAGTCTAATAAACTTGTTAAACCATATGGGAAAACTTTTTGCCAATCTATATCCTTTCTATTAAATTTTTGCCAATCTGGATAAATAACACTAATATCGGCTAAACCATATCTATTAAATCCCTCATAACTTTTTGCCAATTCTTTTACAGAATTAAATATTGGAGGTCTTCCAAGATAATCTTTATGTCTTGATTTAGCTACAGACCCAAATTTATTATTCTTTTTTGTTAATAATACAACATGTGCTGTTTTTTCATTTAGTAAATAAACAATTATTGGAGGTTTTTTTAATAAATATGCGCCCAACAATGCACCATCAAGACACATTGCTTTCCTTTTTTCAAGAACTCTAATTGGTGAAGAAACTGAATAATTTTTCTCTGCAGTTTCATAATCATAAGGAAGTGAATCTAAAAAAATTTGAACTTCGGAAACATCCATTGGTAAATTTAATTTCATTATTAACTAATTTTTTAATATAATTTTATATTTCTTCTCAAACATCTTTTGTTTTGCTAATGAAATAGAACCTTCAATAACTAAACCAATAGCTGCTATAAACCATAACCAATCTGAAGAAAAATCAACAAAACCTAAAAGTTTTGCTAAAGTTACCAAGGCCATAATTATACCCATCACTATTAAACTTTCATACAAAAAAAATTTTGGCATTACTTTTTTCTTAATAATTTTCTTCATAGTTTAAAAAAGATTAATTCACTTTTAAAGTTTATGTGCGTTTTAACTTTTTCTTCTCTTTAACTAAGTAAAAATAACCAATTACTGCTGAAATTAATCCGCCAAGAACATCCGCTATAAGGTCACCCATTGTATCCCATAACCCAGATTTTTGCATATTCAAACTGAAAAAATAATCCATTGAAAATTCAAAAATTTCCCAGAGTGCACCAATTGCTAAAACAAAACAGAATGCAAAAAAAACTAAAACAGAAGGTTTTGCCTCTACCTTTCCTTTTCTATCCATTTCAGATAAAATTCCAAGCCCAATAAAACCTAAAGCGATTGCTGAACCTATATGCATCAAAACATCCCACCACCAATAAACAACATAATAATTTTCAACTTCACCAAGAAACAAGGTTGAATACACAAATAATAAAATTACTAATTCTAATTCAGGTGTTAAGTATATCTTAAATTTTTTAAAAAAAGAAGAAATAAAAGTAAATAAAAAAGTCAATATAACAATAAACAAAGTAAAATAATCTCGGGACATAACTGAACTATAAAAAGCAAAAGAGAGAAAAAACCAAACAAAAAATTTAACATACAAAACAAAATATTTTTTTGAAAAAATTTCTTTAAAAGTTACCATATAAAAAACGATAAATCAAAGTTTTTAAAGCTGATTAAAAATGCGCGGACAATTAATAAAAATCTTGGAGTATATTAAAATTATATAAACCATTTTTATTTAACCTTTAATTAATACTCTCCTTAAACTTTTTAGCAGCGAGAA
>CAYNJW010000023.1:0-7435 GCA_964397665.1 Candidatus Woesearchaeota archaeon | reverse complement strand
ACGTCTCGGGGAGGACTCGAACCTCCGACATCACGGTTTCAGCATTTGTGAACAAATGATCGAATGAACGAACATGTTCGTACTTAACAGCCGTGCGCTCTACCTGCTGAGCTACCAAGACACAATCATATTAGAAAAAAACCATTTTTAAAACTAACTATCTTAATAAAATTAAAAACTATAAATCAAAATCATCTTTTACATCTTCTAATTCTTCATCATCAAGATTATCTAAATCCAAATCAGGATTCTTTAAACCTAAATCTCCACTCCTTGCAGCCCGAAGAGTTGCGTTCTGTTTTTCAAGATAAGTAAAAACATTTCCATGCTTTGACCCTTGAATTAGAGAAATTATTCCTTGAACTGCTGAATCTAGGTGTTCAGTATTTACAATTAAACCAACCATATTTTCATTTATTACAATGTTTGCTCCAGTCAATTCTTCAATAGTTCTTTTTGCTCTCCCATCTGTACCGATAACTCTGCTCCTAACTTCTTCTAAATTCCTTCTACGAGTATGATTTTTAATATTTACAAATTCCAAAACAAAATCTTCATTTAATAAATACATAGCATCTTCTGGATCAAAACCAAAATCTATAGCTCTTAAAATTTCACCAACAACGAATTCATTTAACTCATTCCCACGAACAGTGACATTATTCTTCTTAACAGTCATACGAACTTTGGCCTTTGACTCAATTTTTCTAATTGCCTTCTTAAGTTTCTTAACACTTTGAACTTGAAATATTTTCATCTTAAAAATAACTATTAAAATCTAGAAAACTAAACTTCTCCAAACCCAATACACAATTTATTTCACTCATCATTTAAAACTCGCTCTCAGTTGTAGTTAATTTTCCATCTCTTTTTAACTTTTCAATTGCAGTCTTAGAATATTTATACATTACATTACCTTTAGTATTATCAAATTCCCATGGTTCGATTAGAACTACATCTCCTTCTCTTAACCACATTCCCCTCCTTAGTCTTCCTGGAACTCTACAGTTACGCGTATTTCCATCCATACAAGAAATCAACATCCTTCCACCACCAACACGTTGTGCAATGATACCTAGGATTTCTTTACCCTTCGGTAAACGAACTCTAACTGGTCCAGTTGGTATTTCTTCATGTTTCTTATAAGCCATAAATCCTTAACAAAAAATCAATTTATAAAGGTATAGTAAAATAAATTCTACAGAAGAATCATAGCAAATGGAATTCCTGCAATCTTCTTAATTCCATCTGATTCTATAAACCCTTCATCAAGAGCAAGATTACAAATCTTCTCGCCAACTAAATTAAAAATTGAATCTTCTTTCATTCCCTCTTGAAATGAAAGAATCATTTCCTCAGAAGTAATCTTTGACCCATCATAAAAATCACTAGTTAAATCTAAAACTTTTTCGTCCTCTTCGAATTTTTTACCAAATAACTCAAAATCACAAACTGCGATTATTGGACGATAAGCTTTATGAACTTTATACAACATAAAATCTAAAAAAAACTTTAAGTTTAAATATGCTTTGAAAAATAAAAAAAACAAAAAAACTTCTCCCTAAAGAAGTTAAATGTGAATGAAATTAGTAAGCTTTTTCAGCTTCACCATCTTCAACTGCTTTTAATGCTTTATCTTTTCCCATTATAGCACAAACTGTTGTCCCACAATCTGGACATTTACCTTTTGCCATATAACCACCACGGGATGTCATAGTCATCTTAACATCTTTAAGAACTTTGTTTCTACCATTGTCCTTATTTTCTCTACCACATTTCATACAGTAACCTGTTATTGCCATCTTTTAACCTCCTATTCATTTAATTAGATATTGTGAATCTCCTTTTTAGCTCCACAAGCAAGACATCTCAAGTAAATCTTCCCACCGTCCTTAATAATCTCCGTATCTGGTTTTTTACAAGTTCCACAAATAACATAATATGATGTATACTTCTCTATTTTTTCATTAACTTGTTTACTCGAAACTTTTCTGTTAATTATTAATCTATCTCCCTTTACTTCGACTTGCGCTGCCAATTCCTTAGATAAATATCTTGAAATATGACTTGGGTCTCTTCTCAGACAATTTGAAACAGTTACAAAATTAGTAATAATAGTTTTCAATCCTTCATGATGCCCTTCAACTTTCTTTATCTCAAACCTTTCACAAACAATTGTGGTATCGACCTTTTCAAGAACATCTGACAACATTTCTTCATAATTCATAAATTTTAAATGTAATAATAGTTTTTAAGCGTTCTGTAGGAAGAAATACTTACTTTAAAATGATAAAACTAAAAAATTAATATAAAAATTAGTTAAAAAGGATAATTGAATATTACTTAAAATTAGATATAAATCTTCCAAATACTTTAATAAATAAAAAACCAAGATATAAAAAACTTATACCAAAAGACTTTTAAATAAAAAAAACATTAAAAAAATATAAGTTCTTATGAATTAATTTAATTCTAAGCATATTTATTAAAAATGGATGACGAAACTAAAAAAAATCTTTTGAAAACTGGAACAACCACAATTGGAATTATGACTTCTGAAGGAATTGTTTTAGCTGCAGATAAAAAAGCAACTTACGGTGGTAATGGTGGCGTTGCATACATTGCTGGAGAAATGGAAAAAATAAAAAAATTTAATGAAAATATAATTATGACTATTGCTGGAACTGCTACCTTTGCCATTAGGGCAATAAAAATGTTAAAATCAGAAATTAAACTAAAAGAATTAAGAGAGAAAAGAAAAGTAAGTATTGAAGAAATTGCAAATTTATTTGCTCATGTTGCATTACAATCTTTACAATCTGGTGGTGTAATTGGTTTTATAATGGCTGGAAAAGAAGATGGAAAAACAAAATTATTTGACATTGGGGCTGATGGAATCTTAAGAGAAATAGATACCTATAAGATAGATGGTTCTGGAATGACACATGTAAATGCAATATTAGATACAGAATATAAAAAAGAAATTACATTAAAAGAAGGAATTGAACTAGCAAAAAGATGTATTCGTGGTTCATCTGGAAGAGACCCAGCATCAGGAATTGGTTATGAAGTTTGGACAATTACAAATGATAAAATTGAAAAAGTAGAAGATAAAACTTGGAAATTAGATTAATATTTTTATAAAATGACAGACATCTTAAAAAAAATCGAGCAAGAATTGCCGAAGGGAGTTATTAGCTCAACAATATTTGAAGGCGCGAATATAGTAGTTTACACTTCAGATCCAACATTCTTACGAGAAGGCGATTTAGAAATAAAAAAAGTAGTTTCAACAATAAAAAAAAGAATTGAACTAAGAGCAGATTCAAAAATTCTAATGAATAAAGAAAATGCAGAAAAAGCAATTCGAGAAATTGTTCCTGAAGAAGCTGAATTAGAAAAAATAATCTTTGATATCCAAAGAAGCGTTGTGATTATTGAAGGTAAAAAACCTGGACTAATTATCGGACAAGGTGGATCTTTGTTGAAAGAAATTAAAAATAAAATAATGTGGGCACCCCTTGTTCAAAGAAGTGCTGCAATTAAATCTAAAATTACTGAAAATGTACGTTCAGTTTTATATGCAAATAACACTCAAAGAAAAAAATTCTTAAATAAAATAGGAGAAAAAATCTACAGAGATTGGGATCCTGAGAAAAAAGAAGAATGGGTAAGAATCACAGCATTAGGAAGTGCAAGACAAGTTGGAAGGTCATCTTTTTTACTTTCTACTCCTGAGTCTAGAATCTTAATTGATTGTGGAATTGATGTTTCTTCTCAAGGTGCTAAAAAATTCCCACATTTTGAAATTCCAGAATTTAATATAAGTACAATTGATGCTGTAGTAATTTCCCACGCACACTTGGATCATGTTGGTTTGCTCCCTTATTTATATAAAATGGGTTACAAAGGTCCTGTCTATATGACTCCTCCAACAAGAGACATAGCTGCATTATTATCTTTAGATTTTATTGGTGTGGCATATAAACAAGCTGCAACACCCTTATTTAATTCTGGAGATGTTAGAGAAATGGTAAAACATTCAATTTGCTTAAATTATGGGGAAGTTACAGACATTACACCAGATATTAGAATAACTATGAATAACGCAGGTCATACTCTTGGTTCTGCAATGATACATTTTAATATTGGTAATGGATTACATAACTTTGTTTATACTGGAGACTCTAAATTTGGTAAATCAAGATTACTTGAACCTGCAAACTCTTACTTTCCAAGACTTGAATCAATTCAAATAGAATCCACTTATGGTGGAAAAGATAATACTGCACCACCAAGAAAAGAATCTGAACAAGAATTAATTGATTATATTAATGATGTTATCGAACGTGGCGGAAAAATATTAATTCCCGAACTAGGTCTTGGAAGAGCTCAAGAAACAATGTTAGTTTTAGAAGATGCTATGCAAAATGGAAAACTCCCAAAAGTACCAGTTTATATCGATGGGATGATTTGGGATATTAATGCAATCCATACTGCTTATCCAGACTTTTTATCAAGATCTTTGAAAAACTCAGTATTCCAAGATAAAAATCCTTTCCTATCTAAAACATTTAAACAGGTTGGTTCTGCACAAGAAAGGAAAGAAGTTATTGAAGGAGGTCCTTGTGTTGTTTTAGCTACCTCTGGGATGCTTGTTGGTGGAGCTTCAGTAGAATACTTAAGAGAATTTGCAGACAATGCAAAAAATGGTCTTTGTTTTGTTTGTTATCAAGGTGTGGGCTCATTAGGAAGACAAATCCAAGAAGGATTAAAAGAAACAACTTTTGAAGTTCAAGGTAAAAAAGAAATAACTCCAATTAGATTAGAATCTCGAACTATCTCTGGATTTTCAGCACATTCTTCAAGAAATGAGCTAATGGCTTTTGTAAATAACTTAACACCGAAACCTAAAAAGATTATTATAAATCATGGAGAAGTTTCAAAATCTTTAGACTTTGCTTCAAGTGTATACAAGTCTTATAAAATTGAAACTATTGTTCCAAAGAATTTAGAAACAATAAGATTAAAATAAAACTTTAATAAAAATAACTTTTTAATCCTTTTTTAAAATCACCATCAGTATAAATCCTACTTCTTGTTTCTTCAATAGTTAAGCATCTTTTATAATCTATCTTTAATGGAAAACTAATTAAATCTTTTGAATCTTCCCAATTGAAATTGGCTTCGAATATCTTTTTCCCATTTGAATGGAGATTTAAAGCCTCTGTAAAAACACCTTTGCCAAACATCCCATCCCTAAATGGTAAAAATAACCCTGCATCAACGAAAGGTAAAACCTCAAAGAAATAATAATCCATCCCACTAGTAATCTGCCTACCAAGATATTCTTCTCCAATTTTAGATTTATACTTCAAATAACCTTTTGAATGTTTTTTCTGATTTGGATCTTCAATATCATAATTTGGAAATTCTTTTCTTACAAATTTTATAAATTCTTTATCCTTTATTTTATCTTTCTCAAACAAATATAAATTAATTGGTCTACCAACATACAATTTCTTCTTAATCATTCAAAAACTAATATCCCAATATTTAAAAGGATAGTCATAGTTCAAAATATATGTTCCTATAACTTCTTAGGAATCTTTAAAAAATGAAACATAGAACAGGCATAACACTCACCATCCTTGGAATGTTCATATTAACCCAGTTTATGGGTCTTTTTGTAATAAATCTTTACAATCAAAACGGTCTTCCAGCTTATTTGATAAATGAAGAAACTTCACCAGCTAGTTTAATACCTTCATTAATCTTTACAATCTTAATAATTATGCTTTTAATGAAATATAAACAAAAAATTGTAATGAGAATTTGGTTTATTCTTGTCGTAATTATTGCCCTATTCTTGTCTTTTAATGCAATCTTAATAAAGTTAGGATTTAATCTTTGGTATCTTGCACTCTGTATTGCAACTATACTAGCACTACTAAAACTTTTCAAACCTAATAAATACTTACATAATCTCACAGAGTTATTAATTTACCCTGGAATCGCTGCAATTTTTATATCTGTTTTAACAGTTTGGTCAATAATTATCCTATTAGTTTTAATATCTCTGTATGATGTTTGGGCTGTATGGCATTCAGGGATAATGCAAAAAATGGCAAAATTTCAAATGGAAGAAGTTGGAATCTTTGGAGGATTCTTAATACCTTCATTAACAAAAAAGCAAAAAGAATTAATTAAAAAAGCAAAAAAAAGCAAAAAAATTAACAAATTAAAAAGAATAAAAGTAGGAGTTGCAATGTTAGGTGGTGGAGATGTAATTTTCCCAATAATCACTGCTGGAGTATTTATGTCTGCATTCTCCTCGATAATCCCTGCAATATTCATAATCTTTGGAGCATTTTTCGGACTAACTTATTTACTTTTAATATCTGAAAAAACGAAATTTTATCCAGCAATGCCTTTCATCAGCTTCGGTATTTTCGCAAGTCTTGCTTTATGGAGAATAATATTTTATTAAACCTCGAATATAAATCTTTTTAATATTGTAACCCCTTGTAAAAGACAACAAATAGAAACATTTATAAACCAATAATAGTTGTATTGTTTATTATAAAATGGTAACAAAAAATAATAATTAAAATGAGCGCAATAAACGAACAACTTGTAAAAAAGATAAAGGATTATTTTGACTTAAATATCTATGAGACAAAAGTTTGGCTTGCTTTATTAACTAAAGGAATATCAAGTGCTGGTCAAATTGCTGAAATGTCTGGAGTTCCAAGATCAAGAACTTATGATGTTTTAGAAGGATTAGAAAAAAGAGGCTTTGCTATTGAAAAAATAGGTAAACCTGTGAAATACTTAGCTGTAAAACCTGAAGAAGTAATTGAAAAATTGAAAAATAATGCTAAAAAATATGCTGATGAAAAAGTTGAAATTTTATCAAAATTAAAAGATACTTCTGAATATGAAGAACTACAAAACCTACATACTGAAGGAATTGCACCGATAAAAAATGCTGAAATGTCAACAGCCATTAAAGGAAGAAATAATTTATACAGCCAAATAAGAACTACAATCGAAAGTGGAATGTACTCAGTATATCTAGCAACTTCCGCATTTGAATTGAACACTAAACAAAGTATGTTCAGAGATTTATTCTTAAAACTTAAAAAAAGAAAAATAGACTTGAAAGTAATTGTATCTGATGATGGTGAAGAAGCAATTAAATTAAGTAAAAAATTCGGTGTTGAAATGCGTGCAAGAAAAATTAACGCAAGATTTGCAATTGTTGACAGAAAAGAATTAATCTTCACAATGCGACCAAATAATGTTCATGAAGATTTTGACCATGGAATTTGGATTAATTCAGAATTTTTTACAAACTCTCTGGCATACATGTTTGAGCTAGCTTGGGAAAAAGAATAAAATGAAAAAGATAAAAACAACAAAAACTGTAATA
>CAYNJW010000022.1:0-8362 GCA_964397665.1 Candidatus Woesearchaeota archaeon | reverse complement strand
TTTCCAAGAGATAGAGATAGAATTACTCCTTAAATATTAAGTTAACCCTATTGAGAAACCCTTATAAAATAAGATTCTTTTGAATTAATATGGTTAATAATTTTAAATGGCATCAGTTAGAAAAAGAAGAAAAAGAAGAAATAAAGAAAAATGCTAAAAATCTTTTAGATGAGTTTTCTTCAAAACTTGAAAAGATTAAAGTGAAGGATCATCATTTTTCAAGAGATTTCGGAACAAGGGAAGAAGGCGAACCTTGGAAAACAGACAGAGAATTTCAAGATTTGATGTTCTTAAACGCACCATTTGTAGAAGATAATTTATTAATTGCTGAAAAAGGGAGTTGGAAATAAGATGGCTTTTTTAATTTCAAATTTAGAGGAATTAGAAAGAAAGAAAGAAATTTTTAGGCTTGGAGGTAAAGAAAAAATTCATATTTTATCAGATTTTGATAGAACTCTAACCAAAGTTTTCAATAATGGTGAAAAAATAACTAGTGTTGTAAGTATACTTTCTCAAGAAAAAATATTATCTGAAGAATATACAAAAAAAGCTAATGAATATTTCAATAAGTATCATCCAATAGAACTAGATTCAACTATTCAATTAGAAGAGAAGAAAAAGGCTATGATGGAATGGTGGGAAAGTCAATTTAAAAATTTAATATCTTCAGGATTGAATAAAAGACATCTTCAAGAAATTGTCAACACTAAGAAACTAATCCTTAGAGAAAACACTGAAGAATTTATAAAAACCCTGAATGAAGTTAAGATTCCGTTAGTCATTATTTCTTCTGGAGGTATTGGGAATATAATTGATATGATTTTAGATGATAAAAAACTACATTTAGATAATGTAAGCATTATTACCAATGAATTCGAGTGGGACTCTGAAGGTAATGCTATAAAAGTAAAACAACCATATATTCATGTATTCAATAAGGATGAAACAGCAACAAGTTCTTATCCAGAAATTTACAATAAAATAAAAGATAGAAAAAATATAATCCTTTTAGGAGATAGTTTTGGAGATTTAGGAATGGCAACAGGTTTTGAATATAACGAAATAATAAAAATTGGTTTTTTAAATGAAGATATTGAAGAAAATTTAGAAAAATACAAAGAAAACTTTGATATTGTGATTACTGAAGATGGAAATTTTGAAGAGATAAATAAATTACTTAGGGAGATATTAGATGAAGAATAAGATTTTAAATGAAATAAAGAAGATTGAAGAAGAAAAAGGAATTAAAGTAGTTTATCTTTTAGAAAGTGGAAGCAGGGCTTGGAACTGGGAAAGTGAAGATAGTGATTTCGATGTTAGGGGAGTTTTTATTCAAGATTATGCTAATTTTATTGAGGAAGATAAACAAATAGATAAATTTGTTGGAGATTTAGATATTGTTTTATGGGATTTGAAAAAGTTTTTTAGATTATTAATAGAAAGTAATCCAAGTGTTTGGGAATGGTTAAGTAGTGATATAATTTATCTTGAGAACAAACTTTTTGAAGAATTGAGATTGATTTACGAAAAGCAATTTAATAAATTAAAAATGCAAGAACATTATAGATCAATGGCAAGACAGAATTTTGAGAAGTATATAAACAGAAATACTAAAAAAGCAAATTTAAAAAAATATGTTTATGTTTTAAGAAGTATAGCCTGTATTAATTTTATCGAGAAGGAAGGATTACCACCTCCAAAAGATTATAAAGAAATTATAAACTATTTACCGGGGAATATACAAAAGTTCTTTGAAAAAGTAGTGGAAGACAAAAAAAAGTCAGAAGATTTGGAAGGAAGTAGGGACAAAATTATTGATGAATATATTATTTCTTTTTGGAATAAGAATACTCAGAAATCTGAAGAAAAATTCGATTTAGAAAAACTAACCATTCTTTTTAAAAAAATTAGGAGTCTATCAGATGAAGAATAAAAAATTAGATATTTCTGCTACAGGAAATAATGGGATTAGACATTATTATACTTTCCATAAAAATAGAAATACAAAAGAAGGTTTTATTGATTTCATGACAAAATTAGGATTTGAAAATGAAAAAATTGAATCAAGATTTAGTTGGAGAGAAGAAGATCCTAAAACAGGAGAAGAAAAAATATATTTTTTTGGAATGAAAGATTTAGTAGATGAGTGCTGGTATTATCAAAATAAAAATTATGAGTTAGATATTTTTTGGGGAAAGAAAAAATTAATTATTGTTGTCAGAACAAAACAAAAAAGAAAGATAGACAGAAGAGTTGAGTTAGTGGATGCAGTTTTAAAATCCTCCAAATGGCTTTCAAAAGAAGAGTTAGAATTAAAAAAAGAAAAATCTTTACCAAAGAAAATTAAAACAACGATTAAAAATTAAGATGGACCTTAAAGAAAAAATTAAACAAATAAAAGAAGGAAAGATTACAGCAGTACAGAATGTGTTAAGTTTTTCAGAAAAAATTGCAACAGAAGAAACTAAAGACTTGAACATTTTTTTATCTTTAAACGAAAATGCAATCGAAGAAGCAAAATCAATAGATAAAAGAATAAAAGATGGAAAAGAAGTTGGGAAATTGGCTGGATTATGTTTTGCTGTAAAATCAAATATCTCCGTTAAAGGTTTAGAAACAAATTGTGCATCAAAAGTTTTAGAAGGTTATGTTTCAGGATATAATGCAACAGTTATTAATAAACTAAAGTCCGAAGATGCAATAATTCTTGGAATGGTTAATATGGATGAGTTTGCTTGTGGTGGTTCAGGAGAAACGTCTGCATTTGGTCCTTGTAAAAATCCATCAAATTTAGAGATTATTCCAGGTGGTTCATCATCTGGTTCAGCAGCTTCTGTATCTGCAAAATTATGTGATTTTTCTTTAGGTTCAGATACTGGGGGCAGTATCAGAAACCCTTCTTCACATTGTGGAGTTGTAGGATTAAAACCAACTTATGGTGCTGTTTCAAGATATGGGCTTTTAGATTTATCAATGTCTTTAGATCAAATTGGTCCAATTACGAATTCAGTAGAAGACTCTAAATTAATATTTGATGTAATAAAAGGACAAGATAATTTTGATACAACAACAACAGAATTTCCAAAAATCAGTAATAAAAAGAATTATACAGTTGGTTTAGTAGATGTTTCAGATTTTTCAAATCTAGATATTGCAAATTTGATTACTGAAAGAACAAAAAGTTTAGCTAAAAAAAATAATTGGAAAATTAAAAAAGTAAATCTCCCCTTAGATATTGCAATCCAAACTTATTACATTTTAGTTTATGTTGAATTTTTTTCAGCAACAAGAAAATTCGATGGACGGAGATTTGGAAAAAAAATTGAAGAAGTTTGTGGTCCAGAAGTTTTAAGAAGAATTTTGGGTGGAAGTGAAATTTCTGAAGCAGAATATTCAGGAAGATATTATAACGAAGCTCTCAAAGCTAAAAAGTTTATACAAGAAAAATTTGAAGAGTTATTTAAAGAAGTAGATATTTTAATTTTACCAACAGTTCCAAGAACTCCACATAAATTAGGTGAAGAAATTTCAATAAAAGATATGTATTCCTATGATGTTTTGACAACCCCCTCAAATCTTGGAGGAATTCCTGCAATCTCTATTCCTGTTGGAAAGATAGAAAACAAAAATGTGGGTTTACAAATTATAGCTCCAAAAGGACATGAAAATTGGATTTTTGATATTGGTGAAAAACTTAATTCTTAAAAATTCTTGGAAGACTTCATTAGAAAATTAGACTTAATCTGCTTCTTGAACAATTCCATCTCTTAAAGTATAGCATAATTTTCCTTCATCAAGATAAACCTTTAGTCTTAGGGAATTATCAGTGGGTAAATCTTCCCTAATCATCTCAAGAACTTCTTTTAATTCACCAATCGTAGTTGGACGAGTTATTGGATAATCTTTCCCCATAAATGTTGGAACATAATGTTCTTTACTACCTTTTAAAAATTCATTTAAAGCCATAAAAAGACAAATTCTAATTAGTTTATAAAACTTTTTATCTTTTACCATTCTTTAGTTATTAAAAATTCATCTTGTTAACACAGTTAACAAACATTTAAAAATAAATTTTTTGGTTAAGTATTATCTAAATTTGAGGAAAATATTATGGATATAACAGACGCAACATTTCAAAAAGATGTTATCGAAGCTTCAGCAGAAAAGCCAGTAATTGTTGATTTTTGGGCGCCTTGGTGTGGCCCTTGTCAAATGCTTGGACCAGTTATGGAACATGTAGCAGAAGAATATGGCGATAAAGTTAAAGTTGTAAAACTTAATGTAGAAGAACATCAACAAGTTGCAGGAGTATATGGAATTATGTCAATTCCAGCTGTAAAAATGTTCAAAGACGGAAAAGTAGTCGGAGAATTTTTAGGCGCTAGACCTGCAGAAGCTGTTAAGGATTGGATTAACGAATTAATCTAATTTAAAAATTATTTTTTATTTTTTATTTTATTTATTCCTAGAATTGTAAGTATTGAAAGGGTTTTACCAATTGTAATTCCAGCAAGGTTTGCACCTAAATCTGCACCAAATTCAGTAAAATAATTATTACCAAGAGGGTTTGAATAAAAAAATGATTCATATAATCCTGTAATTGTTGGGAGAAGAATGGAACCAGTTTCTATTGCTATGCTTTTTTTATAAAACTCTTCTGAAGAACAATTTAAATTATCTAACCTAAATGAATCGTATAGATATTTTGCAGCTCCAAAAACTACTGAAACACCTCCAATAACCATCTGTCTTGTTCCTTGTTCAGCTAATAAATCAAAAAGAGCCATTTGGAATTTCTTGAGTTTTTTCTTTTAGTTTAAAGTGCCTATAAGCTGGTTCAATTCTAAAATTTCCACATGAAGATACTAAAATTTCAGGAGGGTGTGGAAAAGAAGATTCATACCTTCTTGCAAAATGAGAATAGGTTTTACTTAAAATTCCATCTCTCGTAGCCAAGGTAGTAATTTTTTCGAAACTATATGAAAGAGAAAGAGCTATTAATTTAACATCAGTTTCTTGTAAAACTCCTCCATTAAACTCCTTAAAAACCTCTGTAACTTCAGGTAACAAAATTCTATAAGCTTTTTTAACTTTTGAAGTTAGGTATTCATTTTGAAAAGCGTTTCTTTTAGTTTTTCTCAAAACTTTTAATTTTCTTTTTAATGCAGCTTCATATTCAGAACTCTTAAATTTATCACTGCTTCTTTTACCACTATTATTAGATCTTCTTAAAATTGCTTTAACTCTTTCTTTATCCTTTCGCAAATTTTTTAATCCTGATTTATATTCTCTAAAAACCTCTGGAATTATATGCCATCCTTCAGATTCTTTCAAAACTTTTGTAGAATTATTTAAGCTTTTTACCGAATCTTCGACAATAATTACATTAGTGTCTAATAATAACATTTGAGTATTATCATGTTCATTTAATAATTTTTCAAGATTTTTTAAATTCCATTTCATAAATTTAATTAATAATCTCACTTTATAAACTTTTCTTAAAAATAACTACTTAAAAATGACAGCTTAATAACTAATTTCCACGTCTACCGTTAGCTCTTAAACTTGGTCTAACTTTCGGTGCCTTTACAGTTGAGTTTCTCAAACCACGTGCTTTCCTTCCAGCAGAAGTTAAACCCCTTATGGCTCTACCACGATTTGCAGGATTAGTTACAAAAGATAATTCTTTATCATTTTTAATCTCTGGAGAACTTCTATCAACCAAGATTACTTCATAAAAATAATGTAATCCGTCTTTTCCAAGTAAATAAGAATTCAAAACTTCTGCATTTCTGTATCTCTTTGCAACTCTTTGTTCAGCAATTTCTTTATAATTCATACTTATAATTTTTCTTGGAGTCATTCGTTTAGATCTTCTACCTTTGTGTGGTCTTTGTCTTCGATGTCCACCCCTTTGAATTCTAATTCTAACAACAAAAACTCCTTTCTTAGCTTTATAACCTAAAGATCTTGCTCTATCAATTCGCAAAGGTTTTTTAACTCTTTCAATAACCTTGGATTTTCTCCAAGTAATCATCCTATCTCTAAGCATTTCTTTAGTAGGTTTTTTCCAAACTTCCCTCAGATATTTTGTTAGTCCCATAATAATAGTGTGAAAATTTGCTTTATAAAGTTTCCTAAAAAAATTAATTTATTAAATCTATTATGAAAATATTTTTTTAATTGGTTAACTTTATAAATCAAATTCTAATTAAAATAACATAATGAGGCTGTGGCGCAGTCAGGTAGCGCATCGCTCTGATAAGGCGGGGGTCCCAGGTTCAAATCCTGGCAGCCTCACTCATTAAAGGATTTGTTCAAATTCCGAACATATTTAATATTCTAACAACTTAAAATTATTAATAGAATCAATTTTTAACTTTTTAACTTTAAGAGTATTTTTCCATCTTTTATCTTATAACTAATTATTTCAGATTTAATTGGAATAATTTTTTCATAACATTTGTCTTTAGAATACGCTTTAATTTCAATAGAATTCTCAAGATTAATAACTGAAATTTCTTTTTTATTCTTAATTCCTGGAACTGAAATTTCATAAATTAATCCTTCAGGTAATCTTCTGATTGTTGAAATTGGTTTTACTTTTTCAAGATTTTTCCTTCTTAATAATTCTTTTTTAGAAATCTGATTAACTTCTTCAATTAATTGTTGTTTTGGAATTACTTCTTGTTGAAGATTATTTATAGATGGTTTGCCTGTAGAAATTTGAATTTTAAATCCTCTTGGAGGATTGTTACTTTCTTGAGGGTTGTTAAAATTTAAAGTTCCAATTTCTTTATCAAGTTGTTTAGCAAGAGATTTCATAATTGTATTCAGACCAAAAGGCATTTTAATATCTTTAATCATATCATTCATTCCAATAATTCCACCCTTATTTGATATTTTTCTTGACTTTAAAGAAAAACCACAATGAGGACAAAAGTTAAAATTTTTCTTAATTTTTCCATTACAACTTTTACACTTTAAATATTTGAACATATTAAAAATAATTATTTTAACTTTTTAAACCCTGCTATATTTTTAAACCAGTATTCTAATCCCTTTAAATTTCTTCTTAAATTTTCATCTTCTTTTGATTTTAAAAATCTTTTATAAACTTTACAATCTTCAGCTCTTTTTGGCAAATGATAGTTACATGAAGTCCCGGTTAAAGAACAAGTACTATGGATTATTGTTTGTGTTTTATTAACTTTTAAATTTCTTGAATAACCACAGGTATATAATCTTTTTGCAAAAAGCTCATCTACTTCTAATCCACGTAGTTTATGAAATTCTTTTCTACCTTTCTTCATATGCTTGAAAATAATAAAGCTCTTAAATACTTTTCTATGGTTTTTTATATTTTACAAAATTTTCAACAGTTGAAATAAAATTTGTAATGGTGTGTATTTCGCTTTTCATACCTTCTGTTTCAATTTCTTTAATTAACCAAGTATACTTAAAATCTTCAACATGTCTAACCTCTTCTAAAATTCCCTTTGAAGATAAAACAAAAAGCATTCTTAAAATTCCCGAGAATAAAATAATAAATAATGAATTATATCCTATGAAAGTAATATTTGTTAAAGCAAGAAGTGCTCCAATTCCTGAACCAAGAGCTATTGCAATTCCACTTAAAAGATTATAATAAGACAGTCCAAACGTCCTTCTTTTTTGATTTAAGGAATCATAAATATAATTATTTGTCGCTAATAAAAAAGCACCACCACTAATTCCTGCAATTAATTGAGCTACAAGAATTAAATAAATTTTATTCGATGAAAGTAACCATAAAAAAGGAGTAAGTGAAATAAGTAATGTGGCCATTCTTAATAATTTTACATTTCCAAATTTATCTGAAAATTTTCCAATGATTTCATATGATAAGATTTGAAAAATAGTGGCTGAAATCAAAATCAAGATATACCAAGAATAAGAAAAATTTAAGTCTCTCAACATGTATACTACAAAGAAAGGAGCACCTATCCACCACATTAATCTAAAGAAAAAAATATAAATAGTAAATCTTCCAAAAGACGTTTTTTTCAAATCTTTTAAGAATTGTTTAAATGAATATTCATCTTTTTTTGTTATTTTTAATTTTGGTTCATATTGTGTAAATAAAATTCTTGCAGAAATTAACTTAGAAATAAAAGCTAATAAAAATAAAATTGTAAAACCTACCATAACTAATGAATTATTCTTAAAAAAATCCAGAATGAATGCCCCTATTAACATAGTGATTAACTGAATTAAACCGGCAAGTTTATTTCTTTTTGCAAAATATTTTCCTCTTGATTTAATTGGAACTAAAGAACCCATCCAAGAAAACCAAGAAACGTATGAGGGGGCTCCAACAATA
>CAYNJW010000021.1:0-10592 GCA_964397665.1 Candidatus Woesearchaeota archaeon | reverse complement strand
TTTCTTTCTTCATCAGTCAATTCTTTTTCTACAGTTTTTTCAGAAGACAAATCAATTCTTCTAGTTAATTCAGATAATGGGTGGCCTTTACATTTTAATTCAAAAGTTTTATAGTAACCAAATGGTGCTCTAAAAACTTCAATGTTTTTTTCGATTAATAATTTTTCAGCATTCTCTAAAACATCTTGTGCAAATTTTGGTTTTGATAAATCTGCTGAAAGATGGGCATAAGGATAAAGAACTATCCTTTCTGCTTTTGTTTTTTCTTGAAGATCTAAAATATTTTCAACTAATGTATTGCTTGCTTTTTCAATATTTCCTTCATCTCCAGATTCCACAGCTACAAAAATTCCAAGAGGATTTTTAACAGAAACTTCTTCAAGATTTTCTAAATCTGGGATGCTTTTAATTGCTTTCTTTTTCGCTTTGAATTTTAAATAATCACAATGTAAGGACAATATCTTCATAATTTTCTTAAATAAAAGTAGTTTTTAAATTCTTCTAAATATTTTTTATTTTTAAAATAAGTTTATAAACTGATTCGATGATTAAGATTAGTCTAATATTACTTAGTATTTAAAAGATGGTAGAATTTGTAACTTTTGTGAGTGAGAAATTAATTCCTTATTTGGGAGTGTGGAATTATCTTTTTATTTTAATATGTGCTGCTTTAGAATCAAATCCTGTAACAGGTTTCTTCTTTCCTGGAATGACCTTAATAATTGTTGGCGGATTTTTTATTAAATTTACAAGTTTAAATTTCTTTATTTTTGTACTCGCCGCTGCTTTTGGGGCAATTATAGGTGATTTAAGTGGTTATTTTTTAGGAAAGCACTACGGAAATAGATTTTTCTTGAAATTTGGGAAGTATTTTTTGTTTAAGGAAAAATCATTTATTAAAACTAAAAGATTAACAAAATTACATCTTGGAAAAGCAGTAATTTTTGGAAGATTTAATTCAATTGCTCGTTCATTTGTTCCAGTTATTGTAGGTTCATCAAAAATTTCATTTAAGAAATTTATGTTTTATAATGTCATCGGAGGAGCATTATGGGCTTTATGTTTTGTTAGCTTGGGTTATTTTTTTGGTGAGAGTTATAAATTTTTAGAAAATTCACTAATGTTTTTAAGTGTTTTAATTATTGTTTTTTTATTATTTATTTTATTCAAAAAATCAAAGATTGCAGAAGAATTATCTAATTAAAAACTTTTAAATACTTGAATAACTAAGAACAATTATGGGTGATGGTGATTTTACTGATAGGTGTCCGACAGGAATTGAAGGTTTTGATGCAATTTGTCAAGGAGGATTAGTAAGAAATTCTAGTAATGTATTAATTGGTGGGGCAGGAGCTGGAAAGACAACATTTCTTTTACAATTTTTATGGAATGGTGTTACAATGTTTAACGAAAATGGATTATATTGTTCTTTTGAACCAGATATCGTAGAAACTCTAAAAGATGCAATGTCTTTTAAATGGGATTTTACAAAATTAAATGAATTAGAAAGAGTAAAATTTTTAAAATTCTCACCTAGAACAAAGTTTTCAGATTTGAAATCTGAATTAACAAAAATGGTTACAAAACACCAAATAAGAAGAATATGTTTTGATCCAGTATCAGTATTAACTTTAAATGAAGAAAATCAAGGGAAATTAAGAGATATTATTTTTGATTTAACTGCTTTAATGAAACGAATGGGTGTAACATCTATTTTAGCAGATGAATCCATTGAAGATACAATTTTATATAGGGAAAAAACTTCTTGGTCAGATACAGACATATTAAAATTCTTAGCAGATGGGGTTATAATTTTTCATCAATCAGCATTTTCAGAAGAAGCAGATAGGTCTTTACAAATTACAAAAATGAGAAGAACAAATCATTTGAGATTGCCAGTTGGTATGCGTATTGATGAATCAGGTATTGATGTTATGAGATTAAATGGTGAACCATTTCCAAAAGTTGTAACAAATAACATTCAACAAAATAGTTTAGAAAATTCTTCGCAAAATGGAACCCAACAAATTAATCAAGAAAAGAGTATTCAACAAACAAACAAACAAGAAATTCAACAAACAGAGGATAAATTAAATGTCCTTGCAGGACAAAATACTAATCTAAATTAACTTATTAATTTTTATTAATCACATATTTTAAAAAAAGTTTTTCTTTTCCACGCTGACAACTTTCAACTTCACCAAATTCATTAAGTTGTTTAACTATTTTAGAAGTATATTTTTGAGTCATATGCTCAATAGGTAATTTAAAATGAAATTCTAAATAATTAGGATTGTCTATAAGTCTTGAAATTGTAGATGGAGTCTCGTTTTTTTGTTTACCTACTAAACTTCTAAAGTATCTCTCAAAGTCTTTAGAAGAACCATTAATAAATATTGGAGTTTCATCTCTAAGAAAAACCCAATATTTTTCAAGAATTTCTACAAGATTAAAAGTTTCATTTTTTCCCATAAATTAATTTACTAAATCTTATTTATAAGTCTTTTGGTTAATGTATCTTTTAAGTAGTAACGAAGGGTTAAATTTATAAAGCTGATTACACTTCAATTATTATGTATATAGATTTTCAATTAGCAAATAGAAGGCGAAGCGCACACAAACTTAAAAGAGAATTTGATGAGTCACAAATTAAAATAATTGCAAAAATTGGAGATTATCTTTTTCAAAGGGAAGAATCAGAAACTTCTAAAAACAAAAAATTAAAAAGTTTAAAAAGTGATTCAGAGTATAAAGAATTTTTAGAATCTTCTGGAAGAGGCCTAACACTGTATAGAATAGAAACCGCATATTTAATGCAAAATAATTTAATTGACGGGATAAATCCTGTAAGAAGAATTAAACAAAGTTATTCACCTTATCAAGAGAAAATGGCTGAAATTAGTTTAAATAAACAAATTAAAAGAGAGCAAGAACCTTTGCTGAATGGAAATTTAGAAGAAGATTTAGCTAAACAATTGGAATAAAACAATATGAAACCTAAAGAAAGATTAAACGAAATGCTTGGAAATTTTTATGATTTTCTTAATTCTTCAAATGATTTAACTTTGAAAAGTTTGGGGAAAAATTGTGTAACCTTGGAATTCCCAAGGGGAGAAGTAGATGTTTTTTTACATTATGAGAGAAAAGGAATAAAGTCAAGAAAAAGAACTACGAAAGAAAATTCATTAAGTCATCAGATTAATCAAAAACTTTATTCTGGAAGGAATGTAGCAAATATTTTTTATGGAGATGGAGTAAATTTTCTTATTGGTGAAAGAATTTGGCCATTAAATTCTTCTGTTTGTTTAGATGGAAGAGTTACCTTAACTTCTAAAGAAAAGTTTTTATTAGAATTACAGAAAGAAAGAAAAACTGAGAAAGAAAGAATTTATTTTGAACAGCAAAAATTGAAAGGACAAAATGTCCATAATCATCCAGCAGATGTGCTAACATATATTACTTCTCAAGAATTTGGGGGAGAATTAAGATCTTATAGAATGCAACCAATTTTTTTAAGATATAAAAATTTAAATCAAGAAGATAAAAAAACTCCTTTTTTAAATGAAAGATTAGCTTTAACAAAAATGCTTGCAAGAAGGGCAATTCCCTCACAAAAAGAATTTGAATTTGTCCCAATTAAACAAAATGGAAGATTATTTGTTCTCCAACCGAAGGAAAGATAATGGAAACTTTAAAATTATTAGATATTATTGAAAATAAAATAGAACTTGGATTAAATTCTGAAGAAAACCCAATTAACCTAGGAGTTTTTGGAAATAGTCTAACATTACTTTATGCACTTTCTAATGAAGAAGAAGATGTTGAAACATTATATAGGATTAAAACACTATCAAGAAGATACTATAATTTGTTAAGAAGAGTTAATGATAAAAAAATAGTTAAAATTAATATGAGTAATATTTCTGAGTTTTATAGAGATATAGATAGGCATTGTAGAGATTATGGGATAAGTTGAATGGGGCAGGTAATAGAAACAGACTATAGCAAATTACAAAAAGAATTTGAATTTGTCCCAATTAAACAAAATGGAAGATTATTTGTTCTCCAACCGAAGGAAAGATAACAGAAACTTCAGAGTTATTGAATTTTAAAAGTAAATTTTTTTATATTTCTCAAGATGATGATTTGAGAGGTGCTTATTTTCATCTTTAATGGAAATATTAATTAACTAAAATAATCTACTCAATCACAACTATCTTTTTAAAGATGGTAAACTTCAATATATTATGATATTGAAAGGAGGTTTTAAAATAAAATAAATGGCTTTAGATTTTGCAAAAGAAGCAATTGAAAATGCAGAGAAAAACAGTATTAACTTTGATGAGTTAAAAGCTGGAAAGGCAAATATAAAAGTTATCGGTGTAGGTGGTTGTGGTTGTAACATGGCAACATGGTTATTCAATAAAGGAATTAACGGAGCTACAATTTACGGTTTAAACACTGATGCTTTACATCTATCTATTACAAAATGTGATGAGAAAATCCTTATGGGTAAGGAATTAACTCGTGGATTAGGTTGTGGTGGATATCCTCAAAGAGGAAGAGAAGCAGCTAAAGAGTCCCTTACTGACCTGAAGAAGGCGGTTTCGAGTTCGGATATGGTTTTCGTTCTGGCAGGTTTGGGAGGAGGTTCCGGTACAGGAGCTGTTCCAGTTGTTGCTCAGTTAGCTAAGGAAGCTGGTGCGGTAGTTATCGCAGTAGTTACTATGCCTTTCGAAGCGGAGAAAGCAAGGATAGACAAGGCTGAATTTGGTTTACAAGAATTACGGGAAACTGCAGATACTTGTATTGTACTAGATAATAACAGGCTTGTAGATATTGCTGGTCAATTACCAATGGAACAAGCTTTCGCAGTTGCGAATGAACTTGTTTCTACGATGATTAAGGGTATTGTTGAAACAATAACTTTACCATCATTAATCAATTTAGATTACGCAGATGTTTCTTCTATTATGAAGAACGGTGATGTAGCAGTAATTGGTATTGGTGAAGATGATTCAACTTCAAGAGTTGATACTGCAGTACAACAGGCTTTAACACACCCACTTCTAGACGTAGATTATCGGGGCGCTACAGGCGCTTTAATCCACATTACTTGTGGACCAGATATGAAATTAGAAGAATTTGATAGCATTGGTAGAATGGTTACAGAACATTTGTCACCAGAAGCTCAAGTTATCATCGGTGCTAGAATTAACAAAGAATTCCAAGGAAGAATTCGAGTTATTACTATCATGACTGGTGTAAAAAGCCCATATATCCTTGGAAAATCTTCTTTTGAAGATAAGTACAGCGATAGGGCACCTGCAATCAATGATCTTGGTTTAGAAGATTTGTCTTAAATCTCCAAGAACAAAAACTTTTATTTTTGGCCTATTTGGCCTTTTTTTATTTTTTTTGAAAATCCCTATTTTTGATAACTTGTTTATGAATACCTATTCAAAACCAAAACATTTAAATAGTCTTATGAATGTATATTCATAAGTCAAAAGGAAACTTTTGATAAATAACTAAATAAGGAGAAAATAAAAATGCCAAATAGAGACGGAACAGGACCAAACGGGTCTGGATCAAAAACTGGAAGACAAGAAGGAAATTGTAAAGATGCAAAACCTATTGCTCGAGGAAATGGTCGAGGACTTAGAGGTCAAGGAAGAAGACAAGGTGGAAGGTTTAGAGATTAGCTATGCCAAGACCTTGTAAACAGAGAAGAGTTAGGGGAATACCAAACTCTTCTTATTTCAAACCAGCGGGAATAAAAATGAGATGTTTAGAGGAGACTTTGTTAACACTCTCAGAGTTTGAAGCATTAAGATTAATTGATTTTGAAGAAATCCCGCAAGAGAAGGCTGCGAAACAAATGGAAATCTCGCAGCCAACTTTATCAAGAATTTTAAAATCTGGAAGAAGAAAAATTGCAGATGCTATAATAAATGGAAAGGCTATAAAGATAGAAGATGGTAAATAAAAATTTTAAATTAAAGAATTTTTCAATTAGCTTTTTAGCTATTGCTTTAGGTCTAATTGGATTTACCCTGGCTTTAAAAAAATCAGAAGAACTTTTTAATATAACTCTTCTTTCTAAACTAATCTTGTATTTTGCAGAATTTATATTTTTATTAATTTTAAGTATTTATTTAATAAAAATCATAAAATATCCAAAAGAATTTAAGAAAGAATTAAATCATCCAATAAAAATAAATTTCTACCCAATTATTGCAAAAGTTTTATTAATTTTAAGCATTATTTATTTAAGTATAAATATGACTTTTTCAAGATATCTTTGGATTCTCGGAGCAATTTTACAATTATTTTTTTCAGTATTTATTTTATCAATATGGATTAGTCATTCTAAATTTGAAATTCATCATTTAAATCCAGCGTGGTTTATTCCCGTTGTTGGAAATGTTATTGCACCTATTGCAGGAATTAAACATGGATTTATAGAGTTGTCTTGGTTCTTTTTTTCAATAGGATTAATAATGTGGTTAACACTTTTCATAATTATGTTTAATAGAATTATTTTCCACCACCCAATAGCTGACAAATTAATTCCAACTTTATTTATTTTATTTGCTCCACCAGCAATAGCGTTTATTTCATATGTGAAACTTATAGGTGGAATTGATCCCTTCGCTAGAATTTTATATTACATTTCCTTATTTTTAGCAATTTTAATTTTTGCACAAATAAAGGTTTTTTCAAAGATAAAATTTTATTTATCTTGGTGGGCTTATTCATTTCCAGTTGTTGCTTTAACGGTTGCGACAATTTTAATGTTCCATAAAACAGAATTGGTTTTCTTTAAATACTTAGCAGGAACATTATTAGTTACTTTAATTTTAATTATTTCACTGTTAATTTATAAAACTATAATAGCAATTAAAAAGGAGGAACTTTGTGTTGAAGAAGAATAATGGCATATAAAATAGATTTTGATAGCGAGGAATGTGTTGGTTGTGGTGCTTGTACTTGTTGTGATAATTGGGTTATTGAAAGTGATGGAAAAGCAAAACCAATAAAAACAGATATTGAAGAAATAGGTTGTAATAAAGAAGCAGAAGATATCTGTCCAAGAAGAATAATAAAAATAAGAGAAGTTTAAATGAGTATACAAAATACACTAATTGAAAGTTTGAAAGAAACTACTGGAATAGTCTTAATTATATTTTTCTTAATGATTTTGATTGAGTTGTTTGTTTTAAAGTATAAAGAAAAAATTCTTTCATTTATTAAGAAAAATAAATTTCTAGAATATACACTTTCTTCTTTTTTTGGAATTATTCCTGGTTGTGTTGGTACATTTGCTATGGATAGTTTGTATATGGCTGGTTTGCTTAGTTTTGGAGGTATTGTTGCAGTCATGATTTCAACAAGTGGTGATGAGGCATTTTTACTTTTTTCATTAGCGATAAAAAATACTATAGGATGGTCAATTCTTTTATTACTCATAGGGGCATTGTTTTTTATTGGAATTTTTGGAGGATATTTAGCTGATAAGTTTAAAAAAAGAACTAAGATGGAGTTTTGTAAAAAATGTGAGATTACAAACCACAAACATAAAGAATTTAAAATGAGACATTTTTTAGTTGAGCATATTTATAATCATATAATTAAAAAGCATATTTTTAAAATTTTTATTTGGATTTTTATTGCAATTTTTTTAATAAGTTTATTTAATGATAAAATAAATTTAGTTATTGGAGGATTAAATCCATTTGTAATTCTTATTTTGGCTTCATTAATAGCTTTATTTCCAATATCTGGACCTAATGTTTTCTTGGTTATTATGTTTTCACAAGGTTTAATACCTTTTTCAATTTTATTAGCAAACTCAATTATCCAAGATGGTCATGGACTATTACCTATTCTAGGATTTTCAATGACAGATGCATTAAAAATTAAATTATTTAATTTCATTATTGGAATTAGCTTTGGCATTGTTTTGCTTTTATTGGGATTATGATGGTAAAAACAATTGAAGGTGAGATTTATCACGAGATTGAAGTTTTAGGCAATAAGAAATTTGCACATTTAGGATTTAGAGATAAAGAGGATAAATTTGGAGATATGCTTTCTTCAATTGTTCCAGAAATTGGAATGCGAAAAAAAGTTAGATTAAGTATTGAAGTTTTAGAAGATGAAATAAATTTAGATTCTTTCATAAATAAAAACAATATTTTTGTAGTTGTCGGTGTTTCAAAAAATAAAGATAAATATGGGTTTAAAGTTTTTAAAGATTTGAAAGATAAAGGCTATAATGTTTATGGTATCAATCCAAAACTTAAAGATTCAGAAAAAGAAAGGATTTATACATCTTTAGAACTCTTACCAGTTAAAGCAGATGTTTTAATTTTTGTTGTCAAACCAGAAGTAACAGAAAATGTTTTAAAAATTGCAAAAAAATTAAAAATTTCTAAAATTTGGCTGCAACCCGGTTCGGAATCTGAAAAGTCAATTAAATTCTGCAAAGATAACAATCTAAAATTAATTGCTAATCAATGTGTTATGATTAAAAGTTTAAGATGAAAAATCATTCTTTAAAATCTTCAGCAAATAAAGCTTTGAAAGGACTTTGGATGGCATTTCCAATGATACTAGGAACAACATTGGTTATTAGTTTAATCTCAGTGATTATTCCTAAAACTTTCTACACTACAATTTTCGGGAAGAATAATTTTTTAAATTCAATTATTGGAAGTTTCATCGGAAGTATTTCTGCAGGAAATCCTATCACTAGTTATATTTTTGGTGGAGAAATGTTAAAGCAAGGAGTTCGTCTAGTTGCCGTTACAGCATTTTTAGTTTCGTGGGTTACAGTTGGAATAATTCAATTACCTGCGGAATCAGCAATTTTAGGAAAGAGATTTGCAATTTTAAGAAATTTAACCTCAATAATTTTATCGATTTTTGTAGCAATAATAACTGTTTTGTTATTGGGAGTAATGGGATGATTAAAGAAATTAAAAAGTCTTGGTTTTTTGTAATTGGAATTATTTTTGTTTACCTAGTTATTTTGAGTTTTAACTTAAATCTTTTTTTAAATAGCATGGGTTTTTTTGTAAAAATTATTTTAAAGATTATTCCAATTTTTATTTTTATTTTTATCCTAATGACTCTAACAAATTATTTTATAACCCCTAAATTTGTAGCTAAGCATTTGAAAGATAAGGGAATTAAAAAATGGATATATATTATTTTCGGAGGGATTTTATCTTCTGGACCAATTTATATGTGGTTTCCATTTCTTGGAGATTTAAAGAAAAAAGGTTTGACAGAAGGATTAATAGCATGTTTCCTATATAATCGTGCAATTAAGATCTCCTTAATACCTTTAGCAATATTTTATTTTAATTGGAAATTTATTGCGATATTATTTATTGTGATGGTTTTTACTTCGATAATTCAAGGAATTTTAATAAATAAATTAATGGAGGTTAAGAAATGAAAATTGCAATAGCATCAGAAGGAGATAATATTGATTCAGAAATAAGTCTTAAAGGTGGAAGAGCACCTTATTATATTATCTTTAATGATAAGGACTTGGTCGAAGTTATTAAAAATCCTTTTGCATCTGGTTCAGGAGGTGCAGGATTTTCAGTTGCTTTCATGTTAGCAGAAAAAGAAGTTAAGAAAGTAATTGCTGGAAAACTTGGAGTGAATATGATAAACGCACTCAAAGAAAAAGATATAATTTTTGATGAAGAAATAAATAAGAAAGTAAAAGAGGTTGTTTGATAAATTATGAATTTAATCATTCAAGGAATTGGTTTAGTTGGATTTTTATTTGCAATTTTGTCTTTCCAAAATAAAAGTAGAAAGAAGATTTTAATTTTTATTTTATTTGCTCAATTAACTTTTTCCTTACATTTCTTTTTATTAGGTGCAATTACAGGTTTCTTAATGAATTTTTTAGCATTTGCTAGAACATTTCTTTTTGAAAAAAGAGAAAAATATAGTTGGGCGAATCATCAATTTTGGATTTACCTTTTCATAATTTTATTTTGGGCCCTTGGTTTAAGAAATCTAGAATCTTTTTATGGTATTTTACCTATTTTGGCAATGACTTTTGGTTCAATTGCTCTTTGGAATTTAAATGCTAAAAAAGTAAGAATTTTAATGTTAATACCTACAATACTTTGGTTAGTTTATGATTTTATGGTAATTTCAATAGCTGGAGTGTTAACAGAGTTAGTTATTTTATTTTCTATCTTAATTGGAGTTTTCAGATTTAAAAATAAATTTTCTAAAAATAACTCATGAAATCCTTAAGTTTGTTTAAAGTATTTGAAAGTTGTTATTGTAAGATTATCTTTTTAATTTCTTTAATTATTGTGTCTTTATTTGTTCCTAAAAAATTATTCTATGGAATTTATTCTCTTTTAGCAATCTCATTTATTATTCTTAGCTCATTGGTTATTACTTGTTTTATTCGTGGCTTAAAGGAAAAGGTTTATTCTGCTAAAATGCAAGGAGCATCATTTATTGGAATTCTTGGAATTATTTTTGGTTTTGGAGCAATACAAGCTTGCACAATTGGAGCACCAGTTTGTGGATCTTCAATAGGTATG
>CAYNJW010000020.1:6105-10808 GCA_964397665.1 Candidatus Woesearchaeota archaeon | reverse complement strand
AAAACCTATTTTACTTTCTATTGCTTTACTTATCTTTCTTGCTCTTTGTTCATTTAAAATTACAGAATCAACTATTGGAGCTGTCGCTTGTCCTAACACCAATTCCAAATGTTTGATTTTATCTCGTGGAATTATTTTAATCATTTACCTAATAATTGAACCAAGCCTATGCTCATAAACGCTTACTTCTGCTTTCTTATTTTGATATAATTCACTAAATCCTTTGAAAGTATCAGTACCTTTTGCTTTTTTAAGAGCAGAAATTACTTCAGATTCATATCTTTTGCTAAAATGTTCAAGAACAGCTAAATCAGCTAATACACGAGATCTGATTGTTGCTTCTGAAGTACTTCCGGCTTGAGTATTTAATTGCTCCATTCCAGCTCTAAGAGTGTTAACATAAGCCTCAAAACCTCGATCATGGCCTGTATTGACAGCTGATTGCCAAACACCCTGCCTTAAACCATATCCACATGGAATACTCATTTGTTTATGCATATTACTATATGCGCTTCTTGCGTCATTAACAAGAACCATTAAACTTCCAGCGTCTGTTCCAGTCCTTGCCTTACTTTCTAAAACAATTCCAATACTTGCAGCAACATCATTAAGTCTAACATTCGCATCATACGAACCATCCTTAACACCCTTAATAAAACTTAAAAGTCTACTTAGATCTCTAATCTTTCCCAAATCTCTTCTTACAAAACCATGCTTCAAAGTTCCTTGTGCTTCAAGAATTTTTTTATAATCATTATGATTAACATCTATTGAAAAATTAGGAGATAATCCTCCTTGTTGCATTAATTCAACATTTCTTGCAAATGTTTCTTTAGGATCGTAACCAACGTAACCAACAGCAACATCAATAAATTCTCTAGTTTCTCCATCAAGTTCTATTGGAAATTGTGAATTGTCTGCAACTATGGGGTAAATCTCTTTCCAGCCACCCTTCATACCTGATCGTTTAGAAAACTCCTCCCAAAATGTTTCATGCAAATCACCAGCTAATTTCTTTTCTAACTGGCTTGAGCCAGCTTCAGCAACGCCATTTGGGAATTTAAATTTAAGAAATCTATTTTCCCCTGCAATATCTAACTCAAGAGCTGCATTATGCTCGGCATCCGCAGGATTCATTGCCGCAATGATTGCAAGACCTTTGTATTCATTTTTTTTCCCTGGAATCGGGATTCTCAAATAACCAGTATCTCCATTAACATGAATTCTCCCGTCCACAACCTGAAAAACTTCTTGACTGTCTCCCCTATTAATTTCATCAATAAATAATGCTCCATATTGCTGACACTTTTCTTGATCTATTCTTGTCTTTGGGACTCCATTTTCTAAGGTAGTTGTAGTAAATGGCTCAAGAGCAGAACTTCCAAGAACTCCTCCACCAAGTCTTAAAGTATAATTTCCCTCTTGTCCAAAAACTGTATTAAATAATGCATCGCTTGTATAAGTTTTACCAACTCCCGTTACACCCTCGTAAAGGACATGAAAATCGTCGAAAAACATAGAAGCTACATCAATATCTAAAACAGTCACTTCTGTAGAATTTGGAGAAGGCAGTCTACCTTGCCCATTTAAGAATTTTACATCCACATTATTTCCTTCTATTATTTCTAAATAAGGCGTTGGACAAACAACCCTCTCAAGAGTATCATACAAGGTCTCAACAAATTGCTTTCTCATTTCTTTATAGTCTACTTTATCAACTCCCATTTTGTATCTCCTTCAATTCAATAGTAGATGGTTTATTCCTAAGCTTCTCTAATAAAATCCTTAATCTTTGTTTATTATTAGTTACCATTTTATAATAATTAAGTTTTAACCTTTTTAAACATTTCTGCTTTGTTGTAATTTTAAAGTAGGATAAAGAAAAATTATTTAGTTATTTGTCAAAAAGTTGTCCTCCTAAATTGGTCAAGAAAGTAGAATGCGCGGACCGGGAATCGAACCCGGGTCACAACGTTGGCAACGTCATATTCTGCCTCTAAACTATCCACGCTTGTTCTGATTAGCAAGCATATAAAATGGTTGCTCATATAAATCAGTTATTGAATTTGGTAAATCACTTATATCCTTTGGAGTTTGACAAACAAGTTTAAGAATTTTTTTCGCTTCAAATAATCTTTCTAATTCCTCATAAATCACTCCTTGATCTGATGACCACCCGGTTAATTTTTCTGAAGAATAAATCTCACATTCTGAAAGAATTCTTGATTCACCCAAGATACTAATTAATGTTTTTTCAAGAGGATTTTCCATTTTGTTAAAATGATCCCACCAAGAATCGAACTTGGGTATACTCGGTGTAAGCGAGTCAGTCTACCATTAGCTTATGGGATCTCTAATTTCATAAGACATTAAAACAAACTATTTACTTTTTGACTTATGAACATCTACAATTATTTCATGAATAAATCCCTTTTAAAGTTTACTCTTGTCTTAGTGTTATATCTTACAAATAGTAACAAATAGGAAGATTTATAAATAAATATAATGTCAAAAAGTTATGAATCAACATACTGAAAATGGATATCTCTGTTTAATAAGAAAAGAATTAGAAACTATTAAAAATTTAGATAATTCAAGAAAATTAAAAATTTTAAGAGAAGAAATTTTTTCTTCAAATCCTGGTAGTTTAAACCCTGGTTGTTCTTGTGAAACAATACATTATACGGGGAAAGAAGACAGAAGTTTTAATGAAATGTATAATGAGGCTAATTAAATTTAAACTAATTAAAACTTCAATACAATTCATCAATTTTTAATAAGATTTCAAATAATTTGTAATACTTAACTTCAAATTAGCCAAAAGTAGTAACATTTAAATAGGAAAACTTATAAATAAAATTATGTCAGAAAAAAATTCTAGAATAAAAAAACCGACTACATCTGTTGAAGAAAATTTATCAAGCCAATATATTCCTTCTGGAAAACTTGGAAATTTACCAATTACTAATACACTAAAAGCAGAGATGGAAAAAAAAGCAAATAAAACAAAAGAAAATATTGATAAATTTCACGAATTACTCATAAAGGAATATAAGTTTATCGAAGCTGTTGGAGTTATTCCTGCTCAAGCTTCTGAAAAAATAGAAGAAGAATTTGAAATAAGTGAAGAGGATGCAAAAAGAAAATTAATCCATTTATTAGTTATCATTCCTGAAAAAAAATATAAAGAAATTGGGAAAATTAAGTTAAACGCTATTAAACTTGCAAAAAAATGTGAGGATAAACTTTGGGTTCACATCATGACACCAGTTGATATTTGGAACTTAGGTTTAGATTCAAAATTTGACCTCTTTGAGGCTCTTGCAATGTCTTTTCCACTAACAGATAAGGGAATACTTGGTGCAATAAGGGTTGCAATGGTTCATAGAACTTTAGTATTGAAGAAATTTGAAAAATATGTTACTTCTTATGTTATGAATGGATCTTTAGTCCGTGGTGAAGCTAAAAAAACTTCTGACGTTGATGTAGGTATCATTATTGATGATACAGATGTTAAAAGAATGGCACCTTTAGAAATTAAAGAGAAATTAAGAGCTATAATTATGCAATATATTCAAGAAGCAACTGCAATTGCAGGAGTTAAAAATATACTTAATGTACAAGTTTGGTTAATGACTGAATTTTGGGAGGCTGTAAAAGATGCACATCCTGTAATGTTTACTTTCATCCGTGATGGTGTCCCACTTTATGATCGTGGAGTTTTTTTACCTTGGAAATCTCTTTTAAGAAGAGGTAAAATAAAACCATCATCAGAAGCAATTGATATGTTTATGTCATCCGGAAACAGAATGAAAGAATATATTGATAGAAGAATGATGGATATTGTAATGCATGATATTTTTATGGGAGTTTCGACACCAACACAGGGATTATTAATGTTATATGGTCTTGCGCCAACTACTGTCCAAGAAACAGTTAAAGAATTTAAAAGAGTCTTTTATGATAAGGAAAAGATGGTTGAAAAAAAATATGTAGATATTCTTGAAGAAGTAATGATTAAATATTATAAGGGTTATGAACACGGAAAAGTAAAAACTGTTACCGGGATAGAGCTTGATAGACTAATAAAAAATGCTTTGGATTACTATGAAAGACTAAAAGATTTAAGAATTCAAATTGAAAAGAGAGTTAGAGAAAAAGCAATTGAAGAAATTTATAAAAACACTTTCGAAATGGTTGGTTCTTTTTTGAAAAAGAAAACAGAAAAAGAAATAATTAGTGAATTTAATAAAAAAATTATAAACGAAGGAAAATGCCCTCCAAGATTTTTAGAGAATCTTAAATTTATTGCAAAAGTTAAAAAGAATTTATTAAATAAAACTCAAGAGAATAAAAATAAAAAATTAGCAATAAGTGGTAAACAAATGAGTGATGTTGATAAAGCAAGAAGTTTATCAGTAGAAATCATCCAGTATATGACTGAATATTCCCAAAGAAAAGAATTTGCATCCATGGATAGAACAAGATTTATATTGAAAGGCAAAAACAAATCTGGAGAAGTATTTTTTCTTAAAAATACTTTCATAGTAGAAGGAGAAAAAATCTCAAAATTAATCTCTAAAAAATTAGTAGAATCAAACATTGAAGAATTGAGAAAACAACTTTCAGAATCCAAAAAAGAATCCAAAATAGATTTATCGGCACTTGAAATTCTTAAAAAATCTTTTGGAGATTTTGATTTA
>CAYNJW010000020.1:0-6005 GCA_964397665.1 Candidatus Woesearchaeota archaeon | reverse complement strand
TTTTGCTTCTGCATCAATATCAATAAATGAACCACTTGGAACTTATAATCTTGGTGATGAAATTCCACTAATTGTAACTCTTAAGCCTACTTCAAATAATGGGTGGTTCACTGTTGAATTAATTTGTGGAAAAAATACTGAAGTTTTAGAAAAA
The DNA here is from genome assembly GCA_964397665.1 of Candidatus Woesearchaeota archaeon. Taxonomy (GTDB): domain Archaea; phylum Nanobdellota; class Nanobdellia; order Pacearchaeales; family GW2011-AR1; genus CAYNJW01. The sequence goes on along the minus strand of CAYNJW010000020.1, from coordinate 5,851 downwards.
ATAATTGGTAAAAGTTTCTATATTGGGGAAGAACAAACAAGATCTTTGAAAATACCTCTAATTAAGGATTATATCGGAAACTCAACTGGAGATTGTAAATTTAAAGCATCGATAAATACTGAAGAAACAACTACTTCAAAATTTGAAATAAGCAATAAAATTAATCTTGATATTAAATTAGACAAAGAAAAATATAATCCTGGTGAAATTGCAACTTTAAGTTTAACTGCGGTGAAAAAAAATAAAAAGGTTCTAAAAGGTTTTGGAAAAATAAATGGAATAATTAAAACAACAAAAGAAATTACTGACGGTAAATTTGTTGAAAAATTCCAAATACCTGAAACAATAGAATCTGGAGAATATACTCTTGAAATTTTTGTATATGATGAATTAGAAGGTAAAATCCTAAATAGTGAAAACAAAACAATAAGTTTTAAAGTAAATCAAGTTCCAACATTTATTCAAATAAGTTTAGCAAATGATAAAGCAATTCCTGGAAAAGACTTTAAAATTTCAACAGAAATAATTGATCAAGCAGGAGTTAAAATGGATGGATTAATAACCTTAACAATTCTTTCTCCAGAAAATAATGAAAAAATTCTAAAAGTTAAATCTGGAGATTCAATTAAATTAAATTTACCATTTAATTCTACCGCAGGAACTTGGAGAATATTACCTTCTTATGAAAAATTACTTTCTGAAAAAAACTTCGAAGTTTTAGAAATACAAAAGATAAATATTAATCTCGAAGGCTCTTTATTGACTATAAAAAATATTGGAAATGTGAAGTATAACAAATCTATAGATGTAAGAATCGGTGAAAAAATAAAAACCTTAAAATTGAATATTAATAAGGGTGAAACAAGAAAATTCAATTTGAATGCTCCAAACGGAGAATATACAGTTAAAATAAAAAGTGGAGAAAAAGCAATTGAAAAAAATATCTTATTAACTGGTAATGCAATTTCAATAAATGACTCTGAAGGAATAAATATCTTTAGTAAATTCCCATTAATCTGGATCTTTTTAATATTAATAATTAGCGCAGCAGGAATTATCTTTTTTAGAAAGGGTGGAAAAGCATCAAAATTAAAACAGAAAAAAATATTAAAATTATTTAATAAGAAAAAGAAAACAACTATTAAACCAAATGGGAAAATAGAAAAACCTAAAATCAAAACTACTGGAGCAGAATCTACCCTAGTGTTATCTGGTGAAAAGAGTCAAGCATCTATAATTTCTTTAAAAATTTCAAATATGAAAACATTAGGAAAAAATGCGAAAAAAGAACTATTAGAAATATTAAAATCTGCAAAAGAAGCAAAAGGAATGATAGAAAGAAAAGATGACTATCTTATGATTATTTTTTCACCATTAACTACTAAGACCTTCCATAATGAAATTTTAGCAGTTAAAACAGGTAAGAAACTATTCGATTCCTTAAAAGAGTATAATAAAAAATTCAAGGATAAAATTGAATTTAATATAGGGATAAATTCTGGTGAAATAATCAGCACTTTAGAAGAAGGAAAATTAAAATACACAAGTCTAAAAAATACAATAATTCTTTCTAGAAAAATATCTGATGTTTCTAAGGGAAAAATACTAATCTCAGATAATCTTAAAAATAAAATTCCTAGGGAAGTAAAAATAGAAAAATCAAGTACTATTGGGAAAAATGTTATTTATGAATTAATTGAAGTAAAAGATAGAGCGGCTAACAACGAAAAATTGAAAAGTATTCTAAAACGAATGGGCAAAGAATAAAATGATTAAAGCTTTATTCTTTGATTTCGATGGAACAATCTCTGATACTAAAAAGATTGCATTTGAATCTATCTCGGAAACATTAAAAAATGAAAAATTTACGTTTGATTCTAAAAAATTAAGAAAATTAATGGGTGCAAAATCTAAAGAAATTTTTAAGGGGTTAGGTTTGGACAAAAAATACATCTCAAGATTTAGAAAAGACTTATTTATTGATATGAAAAATAAAGTTAGTAATGGTGAAATAAAATTATGTACAAAAATAAAACCTTTAAAAGAATTATCTAAAAAACATATTATGATTGTTATTTCAAATGGGCGTAATGATTTTATAAGACTCTCTTCAAAGAAATTAAAAACTGATAAAATATTTAACCATACTTATGGTTCAAATTCTTTTAAAACAAAGGATAAAATGATTAGAAAAATTGCAAGAAAATATAAATTAAAACATCATGAAATAATGTATGTTGGAGATAGATTCTCAGATATAAGATATGCTAGAAAGGCAGGTGTTTATGCTGTTGCAATCCATAATCCTTGTGCTTGGTCAACTATGAAAGAAATTTTAAAAGAAAAACCAGACTTCATAGTCCATAACTTTGAAGATTTAAAAAAATTAGTTAAAAAAATTAAATAACTTCGAAAACTTGTGCCATTGCATTTACAATATTATGATCTAAATCAGGATTTTTCTTTTTAAATTTTTCAAAAAGTTCAACAATCTTTTCGTCCCTTTCTCTTTTTTTACCTTTTAAATTTAAAAGTTCACCATACTTTTCAAGTTCTTCATCAGTTAAATCGTATAATGGACGACAAAATTTATCTTTAGCTTTCAAACCATCAAAATTTCCAGCAAGAACATTCTTAAATGCATTCTCTGCAACATCTGTAAGATTATCTGAAACAAAGTTAAAAACATCACCATAATCAACCTTAAACTTTTTTTCTAAAATAAATTTCAAAAGAACAGTATTCAAAAAACCATCATCTTTAAGAATTATTTTTCTATCCTCCGGCAACAAATCATATTTTCTAATTGTTTTAAAAACTTTTTTTTCAATATAATGTAAAAATTCTTTTTTATTTAACTTTCTTTTATTTGTAAATTCCCAAACAATATTTTCATCAACCATTATTTTTAGAATATTGAAGAGATTTTAAAGCTTTAGTTAATTGTCTAATCGAAATTTTTATAAGCTTTTTCATGTAAACTCTTTAAATCTTCATTATCTCTAAAATTCCCTAAAAGAAGATTAATTTCTTTTGCAACACCAGCCTTTAAATCTTGAGGATGTAATGATTTACTTATAAAATCTTTTTCAACTTCTTCATAATTAGAATACTCTAAATTTCCACCAAACTTCTCAGGCCTTTCTATCAAAAATTTCTCATCCCTATCAATCTTATAAACAAAAATAAAATATTTTAATAAAGCCATAACTCCATTATCTGGATCTCCTGCAATACAATCTGCTTTATTCATTTTCTTCATTACTTCTTCTTCATCATCCATTAAATCAATTTTGCTTGCTTTTATAGAAGAACTCATTTTTTCCCCAACTAAACCCCTTATTAGAGGATTGATTAACTCTATTCTTGAGTCATATTTTATTTTTGGTAACAGTTCTCTTGCTAAAACCATAATTTTTCTTTGATCCATTCCGCCGAATTGCGCATCTACTTTCAAATATTCTTCATCCATTACCTGCATTAAAGGATAAATTAACCCTGCAACTTTGGGATTCTCTAATCCTTTAACAACTTCTGAAGCAGCCTTTGTAGCACCTTTAGTTGTTATATGTGTTGACAATTGTAAAACATCATAAGTATATTCTGGTGCAAGTTGAATCTCAGAACCTTTTACAAATTCTAATTTTGAATGATCAACTCCAATTGTTTCAAGCATTGTTTCAATAGCTTTCTTATAATAATCATATCTTTTATCTAATTCTTCCCAAGGGACACCATCTAAAGCAGCATGTAAATCTGCCAATAAAATTTTAACCTTGCAACCGGCATTTAGAAAATCTGCAATTTTTAACATTGGAAAAAAATAAGCAATAGAAATACTTCCAGTTGGCATAGTTCCCCAATATAATGTTAAATCTTTATCTGAATTCAATTTTTCTTTTAATTCATCTTCACCAATTACTTCCTGTAAATTACGTGTAATCAATTCAAACTTTTCTTCAGGTGTCATAAAACTAACTATAAAGAGGGATATTTAAATCTTTTTAGAGAAAATTAATAGATAAGTTTATAAATAATAATTTATCCAGAATATTAATATGAAAAAAAATTTAACTTTAATCCTTTTTATTGTTAGTTTAATAGGTATATCTATTTTTGTATCTGCGTATGAAGAACATATAAATGGCGATGATGACAACATAATTTATACCGCATCTGTTTCAAAAGGTTGGAACTTACTTAATGGTGGTGTTTATTCTAATAGATTAACTGCAAATTCAGACATAAAAGAGAAAGATATTTCTGCAATCTACGTTTATTCACCTTCACAAAATGAATATTTACAAATTTATCCTAATTTAGATGAAGAAAAATTAAATATTGAAGATAAACAAAGTGCAAAGATCCATTTAATAGAATCTTCTTCTGCATGGGTCTATATACAAAGAGATGGAATGATAGAATATGAAGTTGGTGACATGGTTTCAATAAGAAAAAGAGAACTAGTACCTGGTTGGAATTTTATTTCAGTAACAGAAAGTGCGTTGGGACAAACATTGAATAATTTAAAAGGAAATTGTGATATTCAGAGTGCATATTATTATTTTAAGGAATATAAAAAACTAGATTTAAATATGGAATTTCCAAATGATATGTCAAGTCTAGGATTAATCATTAAAGTTCCAAATAAATGTAAATTTGGAGGAAATTCAATAATGCCTCCCCAGATACCTAATTAAAATGATAAAAAATAAAAAAGGTTCAACTTGGATGTGGATTATAATCTTAATCTTGTTAATAATAATTGGAATAGGTACTTACTTTTTCTTAACTGGAAATTCTTCACCAATTAATCTTGGAGGAAATTCTCAACTTGCTAATATCGGTGGAAATTCTATTCCTCGACCTCCAGCATTACCAAAATAATTACAAAAGTTAACAAACTTCACAAAATTTTATAAAGTCTAATTAAAACTAACATTTATGGAAAAATATGACTTAGCAATTCTCGGTGGTGGACCGGCAGGTTTAACTGCAGCAATTTATGCAGCAAGATACAATATGAACTTTATAGTTATAACTGAAAATTTTGGTGGTGCAATAACTGGAGCTTTAGAAGTTGAAAACTGGCCAGGAAAAATATCCTCTGGAACAGAGATTACTCAAAAAATGAAAGAACAAGCAGAATCATTTGGAACAAATTTTTTACAATCAAACATTAAAGAAATAAAAAAAGAAAATAAAGATTTTATAATTGAAATGGCTAATGAAACAATAAAAGCAAAATCAATAATTTATGCACTTGGAACACAACATAGACATATGAACATACCTATGGAAAAAGAATTAATTGGAAAGGGCGTTTCTTACTGTGCAACTTGTGATGGGATGTTTTTCAAAAATAAAACAGTTGCTGTAATTGGTGGTGCTAATGCTGCTGCTGAAGGAGCTTTATATTTAGCAGATATTGCAGAAAAAGTTTATGTTATTTATCGAAGAGAAAAACTAAGATGTGAACCAGGAACACTAAAACAAATAGAAACAAAAGATAATATAGAAGTAATTTACTCATCAATACCTAAAAAAGTATTGGGTGAAAACTTAGTTGAAGGATTAGAAATAATCAAAAATGATGAAAATAAAAATATTAAAGTTAATGGTATCTTTGTAGAAATTGGTGCAGAACCAAATACAAATCTTTTAAAAAATCTGAAGATAAACTTAGAAAACGAATACATTGTAACAAATAAAGAAACAGAAACAAATATTGAAGGATTCTTCGCAGCAGGAGATGTTACAAATAATTCTTTCAAACAAATGGTGGTTGCAACAGGAGAGGGAGCAATAGCCGTAGCAAGTGCTTTTAATTATATTAGATTTAAGTATTAAT
>CAYNJW010000019.1:8215-10824 GCA_964397665.1 Candidatus Woesearchaeota archaeon | reverse complement strand
TTCTAAGCATCCCAGACCATTGAGCTGTAGGATCAAAAACAACTACCGCAGTATTTTTTAATAAAGCTTCTTCAACCAACACTTGTGCTGTAATAGATTTTCCGCCACCTGTAGCACCTGCAACTATTGCATGTGTTGTCAAATTATCTAAAGGATAATATGCAGGTATCTTTGTTTCAGCAATTTTCCCAAGAATTAAAGACCTATCATCTTTTTTAGGTAATTGACTAAAATCTAAACTAGCCCTATATCTTTGTTTCTTTTCTTTTTCTTTTTTATAAAGAAAAAATACTAAGAAAAAGAAAGAAAAAATGAATAAAAGACTAAATAAAACCCATAATGGAATTCCTAAAAAAGAATATAAATAAACTGGAGTTCTTACTTTAAATGATGCAACTGTTGAAGTTAAAAAATTTAAATAAGTTGCATCGATTTTAATTTGATAATCTCCATCTGAAAGATTTTCAGGAAGTAAAATCTTATCTAAAAATGATTGAGAATCTCTAATTTCTACAAACTCTTCTCCGAGGTGATTTATGATAGTTCCATTAACATCTGTGAGATACTTTTCCAGCAAGACACTATAACTCTGCCCTCTTAAAAGATTATGTAAAGAAACCTTATACTTCAATAAATCTCCAGGAGAAATAAAATTTTTCATTAAATTTATATCTAAAAGTAAAGTTTCGACAGTCCGTCTCTTTTCAACAATTTTTACTAAGACTGGAATTATTTGATTTATATCTCCAGAAATAGTTATTGAGCCATTATAATTTCCCAAAGGTTTATTTCCATAAAATGTTAATCCAAGACTCCCTGCAGAATTTGGAGAAACTTGAAGAAGATTTTTATTTAATTCTATAACCCCTTCTAAATCCTTTGAAAGAGTAAAAATCAAGTTCATATTTCCACTCTTAAAATTATAAAAAGAAATTTCATCTTTGAAAAATGTTTCTTTTCTTATTTCTTTTCTTATTTCTTTTGTACTTACCCAATGATCTTCTCCAGCCTTTTCAGCCTCTAAAGCTTTTTTAGAAACTTCAGTATACGGTCCTGTCTCAAAAATCTTTTCAACCACAACTTGCTGAAGAGTAATATTTTTAATTATCAAAGAATCATTTGTAAAATTAATTACTTCATAAAAATTATCATATCCTTGTCTATAAGCAATCAAAGAATTTAATCCTTCAACCAATGGTGCAGAGATAATATAATGTCCGTTTGAACCAGTAGTATAATTTTTAGAACCTAAAATAATTGTAACATTATCCAATAAATATCCGTTTGAACCAATAACATATCCTTCAACAGTTGGATTGATTGTATCTCCCTCTCCTGGAGTCTCAAAGGGTAAAGTAATATTTCTTTCGAATGAATGATTTGAAAAATTTGCATCTATTTGAAATGAATATGAGTCGTAACCTTCTGCATTAACTAATACTGAATATTTCCCTGGTGCAACGATTGAAGAAACTAAATATTCTCCAATAGAACTTGAAAAATTTAAAACACCTGTGAAAACTATTGAAGCATTTAATATTGGGTTCCCATTTATATCTTTTACAAATCCTGAAATTTGAGTAACAACAGTATCTCCTATTCCACCTCCTGCAGGACATTCATCATTTGGATCATTAAAAAAATAAAATCTTGGATTTGAAGAAGGATTTACAGGCAAAATTGCTTGAAAATTAACTGTGGCATTTGGTCCATAACCTTTTTGCAATTCTTCAAGATGTGTAACATACACTAAATTATTGCCATCCCAGAGGGCACCAATGTCAAAAACTGAATTATTGCCATCGAATTTATATGTATGTGTTGAAGAAATATTAGATATATTTCTTGAACCAAGCATTACCCACATCTTATCTACAAAAGTATTCTCAGCACAATACTCTGCCCCAGAACATCCAATATAATTGTCTATCTGAGAAGTTTCTGCCTTGACTAAATTTGACCAATCGATTGAGGAACCTTCAGAAATGTATATCTCTCTTCCTCCCAAAACATCACTTTGAATACAATTAAAAAACACACCAATCCCGCCTATTTCCCCTGGTGTTGCATCTAAATAAATTGGACTAAAATAACCTGGAACTCTAAGTGCAAGCCCGTGCACACCATACCAATAAAAAGTAGGTAATGTTGCTCTTAATGTAATTTCAGTTATTGTTCCACTATTGGAATCAACTGTCGAAGCATAACCTGTAAATGCCAATTCATTAACGAGGGAGAAAACAAGGAAAAAAAATGAAGAAATTGCAATTACAAATAAAAATTTTTCCAAACGATTCATTCTTCGAAGATTTTTCAATTCTTTAAGAGCCATAACTAATGCAGAATTTTTTTTCTTAAGATTTTTATGCATAAAAAAAAAGGTGAAACCTAGTTAATAAATATTCCTACCCTCCTCGATAAGAACATAAAACCTACCGAAAACTATATAAAGAAAATTCATTACCTAATAGTAGAGGGGTATATATGAAATCTTTAAAAAAAATCTTTAAAAAAACTAGTGTTCCTGATGAATTACCAGATTTAGCAATAGAAGAATTAAAAAAAGAATTGAAAGAAATAAGTTCTGGGAAACTTGAAGAAAAAAAGGA
>CAYNJW010000019.1:0-8115 GCA_964397665.1 Candidatus Woesearchaeota archaeon | reverse complement strand
TTCTGAAAAAGTTGAAGAAAAGAAACCTGAAGAATCAATAGTTAAAGAAGAAGAGACTTCTGAAGAATCTACTACTGAAGAAAAAGAAGAAGAGACTTCTGAAAAAGTTGAAGAAAAGAAACCTGACAGTTTTTTTGATAAAATTTTAAAAGAATTAGAAAATAATGATGAAAAAAGTTTTGAAAAAATAAAAAATGTAGCAAAATCCTCGGACTTTGTTGAAGAAATGAAAACTTATTGGAACAAACATGATGAAAAAACAATCCTTGAAGGGTTGAAAAGAAAATTTAAAGAAGAAATAAATAATAAGATTAAAGAATTAAAAGAACTTGAATTAGATTGGAGAAAAAGCCACATGGTAATCTTAGAACAAGAAGAGAAAATAGCTAAAAAAGAAAAAGAATTGAAAGAAGCTATGAAAAAATATCCAGAAATTTTAAATCCTTTAGAAAAAATAAAAGATGAAAAAAGCAAAAAAGGGAAAAAAGGGAAAAGGGAAAAGGTTGAAGAAAAGTAGTCACCTAAAATCAAAGATTTTTTTGATAGTAATTAGCATTCTATTAATTACTACTTTAATTCTTAGTTTATTTGAAACTAACATTTTTAAAAAAGATAAGAACCTAAAAATTCATTTAAAAGATGAATGTTCTATATTATTTAACAATCTCATTCATAGCATAAAAACTTCTGGAAATTGCAAGTCTATCTGTTCTTTGGAGTGTGAAAGAAAAAACCTTGAATTTAAATCAATAAATTTTACAAAAAAAGAAAATTCATGTAATAATTGTGACTGTTATTGTAAATAAAATAAAAACTCTTTAAAAATGGTAAAAGCAGAAGAAGAATACTCAAAAAAATTAAAAAACTTAGATAAAGAATTACTTGAAAAACTTAAAAATGGGGTGAAAATAGAAGAATTAGAGAAAAAATACAAAGCAGATTTAAATAAAGCTAAAAAAAAATTCGAAAAAGATTATAAAAAACAAATTAAAAAAGTAAAGAAAGATAGGAAAAAAGTAAGGGAAGAAAAAATAGAAAAAATAGAAAAAATTGGAAATATAAACATCTTACAAACAAAAAAAGATTATAAAAAAAGAGAGAAAATTTCAAAAAAATATAAGCTGAAAAGAAAATTCGAAAGAATGAAAAGAAAAAAGAAAATCCTAAAAATTCTTTTTAAATTATTTAAAATTAAGATTGCCCTCGTATCTTTTTGGAAAAATATAAAAATAAATTATCTAAAAATTGAAAAAAAAGAGTTGAAAAAAGTTGTCAAAATTTCACTAAAGATTAGAGAAGAAGGGAAGGAAATAAAAAAGAAATTGAAGAAACTTTTCTTCATAAAACATAAGGAAAATGGAAAAAAAGTTAATAAAAAATGAAAAACTCTCGATAGCTTTCAATCTTTTAAAAAATAAAGGATTAAAAATTAAAGAAAACAGGCTATTAAAGAAGGGGGAAGAAGAACAAGTGGAGATATTGGAAGAAGCTATCGTAGATTTTCTTCAAGACTTATTTGAAAACTTAGCTAATGAAATAAAAAAGAAAAGAAAAAAAGGACATGACCTATTTATCCAAGAACTAAGAAAAAATATCCTTTTTTCAAAACTTAAGATTGCAATCTCTACATTTGAAAAAAGAGATTTAGAAAAATTTATAGAAAGATTAGAAAAATTGAAAATTGAAATTGAAAAAATAGATTAAATTTTAAAAATCATCATCTCTCAGTTTTAAAATAACTCCAAGGATTATTAAAATAATAATAATTAAAACTAGGGAGATAATTACTTTTGTTAATGTGCTAAATAAATTAATATTTAACTCTAAATTTCCTTTAAGAAATTTTACAAGAGATTCTTTTCGTTCCCCATAATAAACATAAGTTTCAATAAACTCATTATCTTTTAAATCTTCTTCGCCCATCCTTTGCTTAATCTCTATTGTTCCTTTATCTCTTGGACCTATGAGTTTAACTTTCTCTGAACCAAGGGTTGTCTCAACACTGTTAATTAAAACATTTCTTAACTCAACATCTGCCCAACAAGAGATTTTTTCCAAATTCTTAACTTTCAAATAAAATGCTTCTTTCTGTTTATTATATGTTAGACTAACAAACTCCAAATCACAAGCATCTAAAACATTAATAAAATCAATATCTATATTTCCCTTTAGTACTCTGTCTAATGCGGACTCAACTTCACCAAACAGAATATACACTTCTGCAGATAAATCTTCTTCGCCTAATAATTCCACATCATCATAAACAACTGTTTTAAAATCTCCTGGAGCTATAAAAAAAGGATTTTGATCACCAATTCTTAAATTTTCACCATTTAATCTAATTGTTATTGTTCCCTTAACATATGCTGGAACATTTGAACCACTTTTATAAGTAACTTCTAACTGGTTTGTAGCACTATTATATTTAATAGAATAAACTTCCAAATCTAATCTTGGAGAAGGCAATGGAAATAAATCTAAGCCCTCAACAGTTGCAATTCCTGCTGATGGAGATCTTGAACCCCTTGCAAATTTAGCAATTACGCTGATTCCTGTACTCCTCTTTATATTTGTAGCAGCACCTACAAGTTCATTCCCTATTAAAACACCAATTTCTATACTTGAATCTTTTAAATAATCCTTAATTTGATCTGGAACATTCTCCCTGCCAGTAAATAAAACTGGATTATTTCCCAACATAATTTCTTTCTCTATGTATTCACCATTTGTTAAAACTACTTGTTTAACCGGGTTTAATTTAAGATATTTTTTAACAATTAAAATATTATCTTTAAATTTATCTCCTGTTGAAACATACTCAGGATTATATCTCTTAATTGCATCCTTTACTTCCCTATCGACATAACCATAAACTAAAACATCATCAACTTGCCTACTTTTTAAAATTGAAGAAATCTCATCAATATTTGTTCTATCTGCTAAAAAAACCCAAGAATTTGTAATTTTGGCATATGGCACAACTGCTATAGAATTATAACCATAATCATTCCCAACTATTACAAAATTCTTAATTTCTGGCAATTCTTCAATCAAATCCAAAGTAGCAGATTTAACTTTAATTAAATCTACAGATTTAAAACCCTTATTTTTCAAGGTTTGTTCATAATTAAAAACAAATGGCTTCTTCTTATTTGTCACGACCAAAACCTTCTTTGATTTTGAAATTCCATTTAATAAAACACTACCATGTTCTGTACTCACTAAAAATTCTGAATCTGCACCTTTCAAATTTGCAAAAAGCATTGTAGAATAAACATCTTCCCAATCTTCAGAATTAGAAATTGCAACATTAAAATCTTCTAACGCAAAAACTGACGCAAAGTTAAAAACTAATAAAAATAAAAATACTATCTGAAATTTCAACCTCATATAACAAAACACCTTCCAAGATATATAAATTTAACCATTACTCAATTCCATAAACTTTCTAACCAAATCAAAATTTTGTCCCACAAACTAAGATTTTTTTTGATTCCAAAAATTAAAAGTTTCTTTATTGGTAATTTAGTTTCAAAAGAATATTCTACTGAATTATTATTTGACGAAATAACTTTTCCAGTTAACGATAAAAATTTCCCTTGCCTATCCAATCCGTAAAACTTTATATCTTTAAAATTCTTTGATTTTAAAATTGAACGATTAACTTTATAATTAAAAACCATTTTTCCAAATTCAGAGTTTTCTAAATTGGTTTCAAAATAATAAGAATCAAGATATTTTGTTTTTCTACTTGGAACCTTACCTTCATAATCAAAATTAAAAATCTCAAAAGCCCCATCTTTTTTAAACAAAGAAGAATAAAAGGCTACAGTTAAATCGTTCTTTTTATTCTTTACAATCAATGGAAAATTAGGAGTTACTTTTGAAAAATTCTTTGGAGAATAAAGATATTTACTAATGTTAATTTTGGAACCACTCTTGCCTCCAGAAGAACCTGAACCGCTTGAAGGTTTTACTTGTTTTTGAAAAAACTTGGAAACACTAACAGGCTCCTCATTCAAAAAATTATCTCCAACATCTGATAAAAAGAAAAATTCTCCTGATTTCTTTGGTTTTAAAAGATAAGTATAATCAAAAGATTTTCCAGAAAAATTCCAAACAATTTTTTGATAATCAATATTAGAATCTTCCAAAATCCCACCGTCTGAAATCTGTGAAATATCAAAATCATAAGGGACATATTCTGCAACACGAACTCCTGAAACAGCTACAGGAAATTCTCCAACTAAATTTACACTTCCTTTTTTGCCAACCCTTAAACCTCTTGAAAAACTTCGTTCAAGAGTAATATTTGGAACAATAAAAAAATCAAAGTCTTTACTAAAATTACATTCGGTAAAAAAATCAAAGTCTTTTAAATTAAATGAAGAATTAATTCTTTTAAAATTTGAACTAAAAGACTCCCTCAAGGAAATATTTCCTGTTAAACCTAGCTCACAACTTCTTACTTTTTTCCGTGGAATTAAAAAATAAGTGTAATTAAAATTTCCAGAAATATTTTTCCACTCTATTGAAAAATATCCATCTTCAGAGTATTTTCTTCCATTGTCTGAAATATTAAAAACTTCATACTCATCTGGAATAAAATCTAATAAATCTAACCTTCCATTAACCTCTCCAAAAAAATTAATCTTTAAACTACTCTCGCCAATAATTAATCTTTTTTCTGAAGAAACATTTGGTTGAACATTTGAAGATTTTTTTATCCTCTTACCAGTCTTACAGTCTGAAATAAATCTTGCTTTATTGCTTCCGAGATTTCCAAAAAAAGAACCTGAATAATCACAACCACCTTCACATAATTTTTTAGAAACATTCTCAGTTATTAGTTCAAAATCGCAATCATCATAAATGTTAGCCGAAAAATTAAATTCATTTGTTGGAGAAATAACTAATTTCTTAAAATCTTTAATCAACATTACCTCCCGAAGTTCCATAGATGAAAAGATATTACAATCCTGACAAGAATATCTCTTATTATTCTTTACCCATAAAGCCATATCAACTGGCCCGGCCATAAACCCATTTTCAAAATCTAAAATCTCTGCCCTGATTAAATCTGAAGAAGTAAATAAAACTATTGAATTAGTAAAGGAATAACGATTCCTAGCAGGACTAACTTTAACTTCAACATATTTTTCAGGATGTTCAACTGAATAAACAAAAACATTCTGAAAGGCAGGACTTAAACTTCCACTTGAATAAACCTCACCACCGATAATCTCTGCTGAAGATAAATTAATTAATCCTGTACAAAAAATTAAAAGCAAAATTAAAATCTTTAGATTCATAAAATTAAATAATTAAAAGTTTTTAAAAAGTTACTCTTGCGTCCAATAACTATCTTGAGTAACACTAACTTCATATCCTTCCTCCATATTTATTTTGAAATCCTCTCCAGCAGGAATACATAAACCACATGGGAAACAAAATTGCCCTAGAAAACCTTCACTCTCTTGGTGTTCGCTATTCCATCTTGAAACAGCATCTTCTCCTAACAAACTATCACTTAAATCACTTGCATCTTTTAAAACAGTTCCAGCATACATGCTTATCCAATTCTTATTAAATCTTGTACCGGTTTCATCATAAACTAATTCTATTTGCATTGGTTCATTTACAACACCAACACCTGACCAATTAATATTTGAATCTCCGCTTTCATTTAGTAAAACCTCATATCCTTCTCCAACATTCAAATCAAAATTACAAGCAGTATCTGTGCAACTAAATTTATCTGGACAACTGAACTCACTACATGAAACTAACTTCTGAGTTGTTCTATTTAGTGTAGAAATTGCAGAAATCCCAATTATCTCATTAAGAGAGCTATTTGCATTTTTCAAATAACTAAAATTAGTTGGGAATGCTATCCAATTTCTATTCTTAATATTTTTTGCTAAAGAATTATGATGCAATTCATAAACATGGGAACCAAAAGTTTTAGAACTAATATTTGATGAAGAAGGATTCCAAGATTCAATTTTATAAAATCTTCTTTTATTTCCTGCGAAAGTAGTGTCAGTATAATTTGTTGCTGTTGTCTCTCCAAGAATACTAAAATCAGTTAGATTAGAACTATATAAAACTCTATACTTCAAAGTATTATTTGTTGAATTCCAAAAAAGCGTTATATTTCCTGTTCCATCGTTATCTGATTGAGAAATATTCACAAGGGATGTTTCTGTTGGTGGCAAATAAGCACTAAAAGTTCTATTTTCTGAAAAACCATAATTTCCATAGGTATCGTAACATCCTACGCTCCAATTGTAAACCCCATTAAGGTTTAAACTAACTCCATTGAAAGAATACTCTTGATTTGGAACAAGATTTATTATTGTCTGATTTAAATGCCATCCACTATTCCAAGAACCATATAAACTACAATTACTTAAATTTGATACATCGTCAACAGAAAAATTAAAACTTTCTATCTCTAAATCTGTAAAATTTTCATCATTAATTGGGCTTAATAAACTAATTACAGGAATATCTAAATCTCTAATCTCTACAGTAAACCATGCTGTTTCTCCTTCGCCAGATGATGAACCTTTCTTAAGAATAATTGAAGAACTATTCTTAATATGTTGAGTTACAAATCCTTCAGCGAAAGAAGTTAAAGAACCTTCATTTTCATTTGAATGAATATCGAAAGTCCTACCTACATTTCTTAAATTCTTATTTAGAGCTATAACTTGGTCATCTGAATTTGTTAAATGATTATAACTTCCAGATTGCACATCCAAAATCTCTGATGAAATTACAAAATAATTTAAAGAAATGTTCCCTCCAGAACCTCTTCTTGAAAAATTAAGGGCAGAATTATTTATCAAACTTCCTTTAATTAATAAATCTTGAACACCCTCATCTCCCTCAAGCATATTTGAAAAAACCATAAAAGTTGTTGAAAGATTTACCTCACTAATCTGTTTTGTTTTACTCTTTTCTCCATCTGCAAGACTTACTTGACCACTTTGCACTTCTGAACCTTCCCAACTAACAACTTGCCAAGATAAAACTCCTGAAGATGAATTTTCTCCTCGTTTAAATAAAAGTGTAGATGAATTTTCAAATTCCCCTGTAAAAAAACTATCCACCATGTCTTGACTATTTCCAGAATTTAATTTTGAATTTACAATAATAAAACTCTCACTTAAATTAACGCCACTTATTTGAACAGAAAAGTTTTTCTCATTTGTAAATGTAACCTCTCCCCTTTGGACAGAAATATTCGGACCGCTAACTAAAGACCAATCAATATTTGCTCCACTTCCTGAACCATAATTTTCAAAAGTTATGTTGTTCCCATTAGTAAATTTACTTATTACTTTCAAGGTATCTGGACCACTATCTGAACTTCTTGAAGTATGTAAGATGAATGACTTTGAAGGCGCTGTTGTTTCTATCTCTTCACTTGTTTGGCCAGCCAAATACAAATTTGAACCATGTAGCACCTTAAATTTATCGGTAATTATATAACTTGAATTTGTTGAAAAAGTTACATTGTCTTCTGAAAAATATCCCATTGAATCATTTGCATAAACTGTCAAATTATACTCTTTATTATCTTCTAAATTTAAAACAGAATTCTCACAATTAGGCAGAGTAATATTCACGCCTTCATTCAAAGTGTACCAACAAGAATCAAGATGTCTATCCGAAACAAAATAGTCTAATCTAATTCCTTCAAAAAACCCATAAATCTTATTTATTGGAGAACTAATCTGCAAATTTGGAGAAGTTTTATCTACAAGATTTATTCTACGAGTTTCTGTAACTGCGGAATTATTGGCAAAATCTACAACAGAAATATCATAAAAATAAGTTTTATTTGTTCCGGTTGCAGTAAAGTTAATGTCCATAACATCTGTAAAATAAGTTGTTTTATTCAACAAAGAAAAATTCCCATCATATAATTCATAAGTAATACTCTTAAGATTTAATTCTACCAAGTTTGCAGTGACATAAATCCAATCTCTTTCAAATGTTGAGTCATTAATCTCTGTGCCAGTATCAAAGACAATAATCGGAGCAACAGTATCCAAACTTATCAATCTTGTTTCTGTACTTTTTGAATTTCCTGCTTTATCGAAA
>CAYNJW010000018.1:0-11124 GCA_964397665.1 Candidatus Woesearchaeota archaeon | reverse complement strand
GTAGTGAAGCATAGTTCTACAGTAGAATATTATTTAAATAGTCTTGATCTTAATGAATCTCCTGAACAAACTCCTCATGATATTGCTGGAAAAGGAAATAAATTAGAACTATCTCAGATTTTATGTTTTGCATCCCAATACAGACAAAAAAACATGTCGGATTATTTTTCAAGAGTAAATCATTATCTTTTTGTTAAACCTGCTATTGACATTCATAGACTAGGTCAAGAACATCATAAAAGTTGGCATAGTAAATCTCTTGTCACTTCTTCAGCTTTAGAAGTTGCTGCAATTGACGCCGTTATCTCCATGGGCGAGAATAGAACTTATACCGAAAAAGCATTAAATTTTAATGAAATAAGAAAAAGACTAAAAAACCCTCAAGCAGGATACTCAAAGAAATATAGTGAAACAAGAATAGATTTTATGCTAAAAGCAATAGAAAAAATAGAAAACATAAAAAAACCAGCAATAGAAAAAATAGAAAACATAAAAGATTTTCCAAATGTTGGATTTTCTAATGAGATATACTCAAAGATGCTTAGAAAAGTAAATACAATCACTTCAACATTAAACAAAAGAAATTATTGGAATTATTGGAAAGGGTGGAAATTATAACTTAATCCTTATTATATTCTTCTGAGAGTCGTTTTATTAAAGTTTCAACAGTTATGAAATCTCCATCAGAATCTAAACAATTTTCTCTCGTAGCCATGTAGGCATTTTCTCCTGCAAATGCAAAACCTTTTGAAAGATTTCCTCTTTGTGCTTCTATCAAAGCTTCAGCAATACAATAAAGTGATTCTTTTGGCTTGCAAGTTTTTAAACAATGATAACCGCAACTAAAATCTTGCCTTCCATTTGCTTTCAAATTTTCAACAAATTGATTATTAATAACTCTTCCGGGCATACCTACCGGACTTTCGATAAAAACTATATCTTTTTTGTTTGCAACTAAATAAGTTTGTTTAAATTTGTCAGAGGCGTCACATTCTAAAGTTGTTACAAATCTTGTTGCCATTTGAACTCCTGCTGCTCCAAATTTTTCATATTTTGCAATATCTTTCCCAGTATAAATTCCACCGGCACCAAAAACTGGAATTGGATTATCAAAAGAATTATTTGCAAAATCAATCACTTCCTTAATTATTGACTCTAAATTTTTTGTAGTTCCATTTATTAAATCACTATAATTAAATCCTAGATGTCCTCCGGCTTTTGGTCCTTCGACTATGAATGCGTCCGGAGTTCGACCATATTTCTTCCAAGATTTAGAGATATACTTAGCAAGTCTTAAACTTGAAACTATTGGAATAATTTTTATCTTAGAATTATTTACTAATCTTGGAAAATCTCTAGAAATTCCTGCTCCAGTAGTTATTAAATCTATATTTTCTTCTACTGCAGTTTTTACTAATCCTTCGAAATCTGTTAAAGCATAAAGCATATTAACCCCAATTATACCATTGGATATTTTTTTAGCAGTTCTTATTTCGTCCCTTAATGCATCAATATTAGCTTGTTCATAAGAACCAGGATAACCTTTCAAAGTTCCCAAACCAACTGCTGCAATCATACCTACATTTCTTTCATTAACAGTTCCTTTAATTCCCTTAGCATTAGCAACACTACTAGCAAGATTTTTACCTGAAATTCCAACACCCATTGGTCCTTGTATAAGGTTAACATTAATACCTCTTACAGATAGTGTTGGTATTTTATCCATACATTCTAGCAATCAACATAGTTATTAAGTACTTAGGTTATCTTGAGAATGACTTTTTTAATTACAAAAAATCTTTAAGAGCAGACATAACTTCTTTTCCTGAAACTTGGCCTTTGAATTTTCCCATTAAGAGACCCATATAAGCCCCTTGTGAAAGTCCTGGTTTTTCCTTAATTAAATTTTCAGCTTCGGTTTTTAAGTCTATATCTGCTTTTTCACAAGCTTGTTCAATCGACATTCCAGAATAAACTTTTTGCATCACAACTTTAACCTCATTTTCAGAAATTTTCTTTCCAACTTGTTTGAGAATATCAATTAAAACATCTTGATTTAAAATTTCTTCTACAGAATCAATAGAAACTTTTTCTTTAGATGCTATTTCTTTCATAAAAATCATAATCATTTTTCCAATTAATTTTGGATTATCAATAACTTCAACAAGAGTTACAAATTCTTCGATTTTTCTTTGTTTTAAAATTAATGCAATTAACTCATCATTTAAACCAAAATTTTGAAGATATTTTTTATTTTGAGAAGCTAACTTTGGAAGATTATTTTTTATTTCATTTATTAAATTTCTTGAAATTCTTAATAGTGGTGCATCTGTTTCTGGATACATTCTTGCAGCACCTGGCATTGGTCTTAAAAAACTTGAAGTCCCGTCGGGATTTGCTTTTCTAACTTCTGAAGGATTTCCATTCTTAAGTTGTTCAATCCTGTGTTCAATTGCTTCTTTAGATTTTCTTGCTTTAACACTTGTAGTTGCAATTAAAATAAATGCATCTTTTTCTTCAATATTTAATTTCTTTTTTAATTCGTTTATTTCAATCTCTGTAAATTCATATTTATCTAAATTCTCATCAGAGTGTATAATTCCTCCAATTCCTGTTTTTGCTTTTGCCAAATCTGAAAAATCTGTTCCAATTCTCTTTCCTTTTTGTAATTCTATTCCAAGAACATTTTTTCCATTTTCTATTTTTAAACCCAATACAATTCCACCATTTTTTAAAATTGTTTTTACAAAATTACACTTGGTATTCTTTAACACCTCAGATATATCTTTCTCATAACTAACTGAAAGTTTTTTTATTATTTGTTTTAATTCTTTTAATTTTGCTTGTCTTTGGATTTCATTTTCAATAGTTTCAGTCATCATTTTCGGATCTTGGAATCCTTTTATTTCAACCCTATTTGTTCCTCTTATTGAAATATTCACATCTTGCCTAATTGTTCCTATCCCCCTTTTTACATTGCAAGCTCTTAAAATTTCTCCAATTTTTAATGCAGCTTCTTTTATCTGTTCTTTGGATTTTAAATCTGGTTTTGTGGTAATCTCAACTAAAGGAATTCCAAGCCTATCTAATCTGAATACTACTTCATCATCTTTTGTTTCTTTTTTTCTTGCTGAATCTTCTTCTAATGCAATTGTTTCAATTCCAACTCTACCTTCTGAGGTTTCAATAAATCCTTCATATCCTATTAAAACAGTTCTTTGAAATCCCGAAGTATTTGATCCATCAACTACTGTTTTTCGCATAATTTGTGAAACTGGAAAAATTTTGCAATTCATAAGCGTACAAATTTCCAATGCAATCTTTAACGCTTCATTATTTATTTCATGTGGTGGTTCTTCATCTAATTCAACTAAACAATTTGTATCTAAAACTTCATAAATATATTTCTTATTTTTTAATTTCTCATATGCTGCAGCAATGTCTACTTCACCAGTTTCTCCAACGACAGGATTTAAAATTCTTTCAACTTTAAACAAAGGCTTGTCATTTCTTAAAATTGATGGACAATTGCAAAATAATTTCTTTGTATTCAATTGCTGATGAATTTCTAATCCTGAT
This sequence comes from Candidatus Woesearchaeota archaeon, assembly GCA_964397665.1. Taxonomy (GTDB): domain Archaea; phylum Nanobdellota; class Nanobdellia; order Pacearchaeales; family GW2011-AR1; genus CAYNJW01. The sequence goes on along the minus strand of CAYNJW010000018.1, from coordinate 7,545 downwards.
TTTAATCCTACTTCTTCCATCATTTTTATAGCTGAATTTTGTTTATAAATAATACGATTTATTTTAATAAGACTTAAATATCTTCTACCCCCTATTTAATCATGGCTAATCAAGATTTAATTAAAAAATTATTAAGAAATCTCGAATCTGAAAATGGTTGTCCAGTCCAACTTAAATTTGAAACTCAAACAAATGAAAAGGATCAAATCCTTGCAGGAGATTTTAATAAAAGAAAATTAACAGTTTATAGAATAAATGACATAAATGAAGTTTATTCTTCTGCTTTGGAAATTCTTGAAGGAAAATATGAAAATTTAGAAGATTTAAGAAAGAAAATCAGATTAAATAATTTTGGTTATCTTGGTCAAAGGCCAGTTGTTTTAAATCTTGGAGAAAGAAATATAAAAAAAGGAATTAATTTAATTGCAATACCTTCGGGAATTTATGATGATAAGTCTATTCCAGGTAGTATTTACAAACAGGATAGAATAAAAATTGCAAATTTAGAACTAGAATTGACAAAATAAATTCCAATACATTTAAATAATGTTTTTGAATCATATAATTATCAAAATTAAATGTTTTGAAAGGAGGTTATTATGCAAGAATTAAAAAAAATAGGTGTTTTATCTTCAGTTAAAGTTATGTCTTTATTCGGTTTAATTGCTGGATTAATTATGTCTTTATACATGTGGGCACTTTACAAATTTACACCAACAGATGTTTTATCTTCTATGGGTGTTAATGGTTTAAGCTTTACATTCGGAACAGCTTTAACAATAATATTTTTCCAAGTAGTAGTTTATTCTTTACTTGCCTTAATTGGTGCTTTATTATACAATCTGTTCAGTAGTTGGATTGGTGGTATTAAGTTTGACTTAATAGAAATAAAGTCAGTAAAGAAAACTTCTAAGAAAAAGAAATAATTTTATTTTATTTTCTACTTTTATTTTTGAGTAGATTTTTTTATTTTAATCAAATCCAAGATTTTCATTAAATTCTCCAGAAATATTTTCAAGCATTCTATCTCTAATTTTCTCTGGAGTATTCATAGATTTGTGTCCCAATATCCAAGATAACTTTACAAATGCCGTTTCGGATAACATATCTCTTAAAAATATTATTCCAGTTTTTTGAAGTTCTCTCCCATTTGAATACACATTTGGATTTAAACCCCCATAAATTGTTTGAGCAGTTGCGCAGATAATTATCCCTTCTTTTGTTAATCTTTTAATTGTTGGAAGCCAATTATTTTCTGAGTCTTTTCCTGGAACATGGCCTAAACCAGTAGTTTCTAAGATTATTCCTTTGTAACCTTTTTCTTTATAAAAATCTAAAACTTCTGGAAACATTCCTGGAAAAACTTTTATTAAAATAACTTTTGAAGATGTTGAATTATCTAACTTTATCTTTGAATTATTTCTTGCATTAAAACTCTTTAAAATCTTTAAACCTTCTTTATCAATTTGTGCAAAGGGTTCAGTATTTATTGGTTTAAATGCGTCTCTCCTTGAAGAATGCATCTTTCTTGTTTTTGCTCCTGGAATTGCTAAACAATATTTATCATCTAAATTTTTATGACCTACAATTGAAACTTCTGCAATATCTGAAATTGCATATCTCGCTGCACAAATTAAATTTAAATGTGCATCTGTTGAACCTCGGTCTATACTTCTCTGAGAATATGTAAAAGCTACCGGTTTATTCAATTTTCCTAAGAAAAAAGCTAAAGAAGCAGAACCAAAATGAAGAGTATCTGTTCCATGGGTTATTATTATTCCATGTATAGATTCATCGTTTAACAAATCTTTTGCTATTTCTGATATTTGTTTCCAGTATTTTAGAGACATATCTTCTGAACCTTTCATAAATGGCTTTTCAATTTTAGTAATATTGCAAATCTTTTTTAATTCTGGAGCAATATTAAATAAGTCATCAACAGAAGTCCATTTCACTGCTCCAGTTTTTGAATCTAACCTTGAAGAAATTGTCCCACCAGTTATTATCATCGCAATATTTGGTAAATTTTCATCTTTTTTAAAAACTAATTTTTCTTTAATTGGATTTTCTACTTTTTTAAGAACTCTAACATTCAAGATAGATTCTTCCCTTATTCCAATATTATATCCTGAATCTAACTTTAATAAAACAATTGAAGAATCATGGCTTTCTAAAACTCTACCTCTCCAGTTTTTATCTGAAGTCTTTAATTCAACATAATCACCAATTGTAAGCATCTTTTCTTTCATAATATTCTTAATTTACCAAGGTTTATAAAGTTTTAAAATTTTCATTTGAAATGGATAATAATGATTCATTCAATAATTCACAACAAAAAATTAATAATCCTTATGCATTTGTTCCAAAAATTAAGCAAAAAAAACAGCATAAAAAAAAGTATCTTATTCTTGGAATTATTTTAATTTTTATTATTAGTTTTGTTAGTGTTAGGGCTGTTGTTGAAAAAATGAAATTAAATGCTAAATACTCTTCCATTAATGAAGTCATTTCAGATAACATTAAAATAATGAGAGATGAATATACAAAAGATGTAGATTTTAAATCTATTAAAGAAACAGAAAAGATAATTGAAGGAAATAAACTTTATATTCAAAATCAAATAAATTCTTTAAAATATACAGGACAAATGCAGATTATGTTGGAAAATTATCAAACTATCTGTCAAGATGGTAAAAAGATTTCAAGACTGGATAATTATTTATATAAATCTTCATGTAATGATGGTACTTTGGGCAAACGAATTAATAAAGGAAATTATGAAAACTTTACTGTCGGAGGTTCAAGTGCATTGATGAGTGTATTCTCTTCTTCATCTTATTCAACTTTTTTTGAAGAAATGTTCGAAAGTGGTAAAATTTACAAATATGATCCATTCGTAGAACTTAGTAGATTAGTTGAAGAATATAATTCTGGAAAAATTAATGAAGATCAGGTTATTAAAGAAATAAAAGGGGGAAATAAAAAATCTTATTTAGTAAAGGCACAGACATTAGATCTTCTTAGCATTGTATCTATTCAGGCAAAAATTTCTACTAAGTTATTAACCAATTTAAATAATCTTCTATTAAATCTTTCAAAAACAGACTCTAAAAAATATAGGTTAGCTAACTTAACTGAAGATGGTAAATTAACCTTTAATGGATTTACAAAGATTCCAATTAATGAAATAACTCAATTGGATAATGAATCCGATTTTTTTAATTTATTAAATGAATTTGTTGATTCACTAAAAATCCCGACAGTGGAAGAAATAAAAAAATTAGACTTAATAAAATCTTGTCCAGAAATATTTGAAGAAAAAGATTTGAAAAAGATTATGGAAACAGATATCTTTGAGAAAGTTTTACTTTTACAAGACTCAAAAGAAAAAATTTGTGATGCTCTTTCAAATTATAAAAAAATAAGAGCAATAAAAAATATTAATTCTTTAAACTCTGAAAAGAATGTTTTCAATAGACTAATAATTAAAACAAATCTTATTGCAATGAAGAATTGTAAAAGTGTTTATGGTTCTTGTTTAAGCAAGGAAGTTAAGAAAATTTCAAATAATTTAACAGAGTTTATTAAATCAAAAAGTATCAAAAAATAAAAACCCTTAAAAACATAATAAACTAAGAATATTTATGGATTTAAAAGAAGTGATAAAGACTAGAAGAAGTATCAAAAAATTTTCAAAAAAAAAGGGTGATTGGAGAAAAATAGTTCAAGCAATTGATTCAGCAAGATATGCACCTATGGCAGGAAATAATTTTTCATTAAAATTTGTTTTAGTTTCTGATGAAAAGAAAATTCAAAAAATTAGAAGTTCATGTCAACAAGATTTTGTAGATACACCGCATGTTTTAGTTGTCTTATCAGATCATGAAAAAGTTAAAAGATTATATGACACTCGCGGTGCAGGTTTCGCTTCTCAACAAGCTGGTGCAGCTATCCAAAATATTCTTCTTACTTTAACAGATAGAGGTTTAGATGCTTGTTGGGTTGGTTATTATCTTGAAGATCAAATTAAAAATGTAATCGATACTCCGGATTTATGGACTGTTGAAGCAATAATTCCAATTGGATTTAGAAGTAAAGCACATTCTTTTAAAACTCCTGAAAAAGTTGAATTAGATAATGTTCTTTATTTTGAAAAGTGGAAAAATAAAACAATGAATCCACCATTACAAACCACAGATATAGCAAAAGGCGATAAATTAGATAAATGAAATTTAAAAAAAGATATATCATAATTTTAGCCATAATTTTTATTATTTTTTGTTTATTATACTTGAATACCGGATTCTTACAGTTATCAAAAATTGATAATCGTGATTTAAAATCTTGGAACTTTTCATCAGATGGCGTAATCTTAAATGCTCAAGAAATAAGACTTATAGGTAAAAATGAAACTTGTTGGTTACTTTTACATGGATATACTTCTACACCTCAAGAGTTATCTGAATTAGCAAATAGATTAAACAAAGAATTTAATGAAACAGTTATTGTTCCAAGATATTATGGACATGGTGAAGTTCCTAGCAAAATCTTAAATCTAACAATTGAAAATTGGTATTCTCAAATTGCTTCTGAATTCGAAGAGTTACAAAATAACTGTGAAAAGGTAAATATTGTTGGTTTTTCATTCGGTGGTGCAATAGCAACTAAAATAGCTGAAGAAGAAAAAGTAAATAATCTTTATTTAATTGCGCCGTATTTTAAAGCAACTTATAATCCCTTCAGAATTTTTAAATCAGAATTCTATCTTGATATTTTTGCAAATATTATTAGTTATACTAAGAAATCTAAAATAGGGCAAATAAATTCTAAAGAAGGACTTGAAAAACATATTTCTTACTGGAATATGCCCCTTGAACCGGTAAAATATTCTTCAAAATTTTTTAAAGAAACACTTAACAATGTCAATAAAATATCTGAACCAATTTTAATTCAACATTCGATAAATGATAAGGTTGCAAGTTTTAGTTGTTCTAAAGTTATCTTTAAGAATATTAATTCAACTAAAAGAGATTTAATTCAATTTACAAAGTCAAATCATATTTTGCTAGAAGATTTTGATAAGTTAGATGTTATAAAAAATATCATCAATTTTGAAAATAATTTGAGAAGATTATAAATAAAACTTTTTAAAAATAACAAACTTCAAATTTTTTTTAATTTACACTACTTCTATTTTTTATTAATCTATATATTTACTTAAAAAGCTTTATAAAGGACTTCTAATTTCTGGAAGTACCATGGTAAAAAAATCTAAGTTTAATCCGTTAATCTTTCTAATGGCTCTTGGAGCTGGCGGAATTTCAATAATTCCTTTTGCATTCTTTCAATATACTTTAAAACATGGAAAAGGCTTAATACAATATTCTCAAATTGGACACGGCACACTTTCAATTTTTCAAGAAATATTATTTAGAATATTAGAACTAGTAATGATTATTCCTGCTTCAATTCATTTAATCTTAATGGGGTTATTTAGCGTGCAATTATATAATTGGATAAAAACTAAAGATTATTATAAAACACTGCAAAATCCTTTAAAAAATTCTTCGATTATCACACCATTTATTGCTATTGCTATGACCTTAAATGTATTTATTGGACCAATTAGATTCTTTATACCTTCTTTTGCAAATAATCTTCAAAGCTTTATGTTGCCTGCACTAATCGCGTGGAGTTTAATCTGGGTTTTCTTAATGAAATTTGAGATAAAATTATTAAAGATTTCCTTTGAAAATAATTTTGATGTAAATAAAATAAGTTTTGGATGGTTATTGCATCCTTTTGCTTTATCAATGATAACTGTTACAGGGACAGGTATTGCAGCATTGTCTGCTAATGCTAATATTGCACATCTTGCAGCCTTTATGTCTCTTGTTTCAGGAACAATGGGTGTATTTTTATTATCTGTTAAATTGAGTGCAATCTTTAAAAGTCATTTTAATGCTCCTGGACTTCCAGATAAAGAATTTATGCCAAGTTTTTTAATTGTTATTCCAAATATTACTCTTTATGCCATAAGTGCTTTCAGGCTTGGACATTATTTAGAAAAACATCTTGGAATGCATATGGGTGCTTATTTTATTGGCGTAATCTCTCTAGCTTTCGCTTTTGAAACCTGGTATTTTATGTTCGGTTTTGCAATGTTGAAAGATTATTTCAAAAATCATTTCTTTAATAAAGAATTTTATATTACTCAGTGGGGTTTAGTTTGTCCTTTTGTAGCTTATGCTGTTCTCGGAAGTTTCTTTTATGCTGTTTTTATTCCAAGTAAAATTCTTCTAATAACCGTCTTGATTACTACTTTAATTACCTTAATTCTTTTTGGAATTTTATTTGAAAGGCAACTTAGGTGTTGGAAAGTATTTTCTATGAAAAAAATAAACTGTAGTTAAGTTTTTATTTAGAAAAAGATTAATTATCTTATGATAGACTTTGCATGTAACCAATTTAATTTAAAAGATATTGTTAAATGTGAACTTGGATTGACCAAATCAGAATTGAAAATTTTTGAATTTTTTATAAAAAATTATCCTAAAAGTTTTGATACCTCAACAATCTCAAGAAAAACAAAATTAAATCTTACAACTATTCAAAAAGCAGTAAAAAAATTATATACTCAAAAAATAATCTTACGCCAACAAAAAAATCTCTTTAATGGAGGGTATAATTATATTTATGTTTGTAACTCTAAAATAAAAATAAAGAAAATTTTAAAAGAAATAGTTCATAATTGGGCAAAACATGTTGAAAATTATATAGAACATTGGGAGTTTTTAAATGATTGAAAAAATTCTTCCATGTATAAATCATTCTAGAAGAATTTCAATTCTTGGTGTTGAAAATAAACATTATCTTTCTTTTTCCAGAGGTTATAATGTATTAATTGGTCCAAATGGTTCTGGAAAAACAACTTTGCTTGAATCAATTTATTCTTGTAAGCATTGCAAAATTAAACAGTCTAAAAAAAATTTGATAAAATATTTATCTATTGAATCATTAAATGAAAACACCTTATTTAAAACTAATCCAATTATAAGAGCAATAATAGATTCTAGAGCAACATTTTCCTCAGAAGGACAATTTGCAAAAGAGAGTTTATCATTTCAAAATTATTCAGGTGAGGATTGCCTTTTAATTGATACTCCCGAAACTGGATTAGATTATAATGAAGAAAAAGAAATTAGTAAACTAATAAAAAAACTAAGTCTTAAAAATGATATTCAAATTATTTTGGCAACACATAGCTTGAGATTTATTGAAAATGCTGATAGAATTATTGAATTTGAAAAAAGTTATCTTGAAAGAATGCTAGAATCTAATAATGAAACTGTAAAAAATTTAAGAAAATTTAACCCTTCTTAATTTTAAAACAACCTAAAATATATAAAATAAAAATTTGAAGTATTAATGATAAAAAAATTATTATTATACTATATTCTTCTAGAAAATTAATTGCAAGATTTGGGAAAAATATTGCTAAAAATCCCACACCTATTGAAGTTCCACAAACTGGTGATCCAATTT
>CAYNJW010000017.1:0-11437 GCA_964397665.1 Candidatus Woesearchaeota archaeon | reverse complement strand
ACATTTTGTATTATATAAAAAATAAATGTCTTTTTTTATTAAATTTCGAATGAAGTGAACCAATATGTCTGTAGGAGACTAGCCCCTTTCTCATCCGTTTTTGTTTTTTAAAGTAAGTAAAAATTTGGGTCGAATGTAATGAGCCGTTAAATATTTGTTATGAAAAGTGCAAAGCATTTTTCTCTTTCTTTTTCTCCGTTTAACGAAGGCACCCATCTTTAAGATTTTGGGTTTACCGACGCTAGGAGGCAGTAAGAAAATTTTGGCTAACACCTTTTATCCGCAATTTTTACATAAATATATAAACAATTCTTTCTTAAAAAGTATAGAAAGATGGAGATTAATGAGATTAAAAAGCAGTTCTTAGATGAGTTGAAATTGCATAATTACTCTAAGGAAACAGTAAAAGCTTATAGCTATATCCTAGAAGATTTCCTTAAAATTTCGAAAAAAATCACCAATACAGAGGTTAAGCGCTATTTATTAAGAAGTATAAATTCTGGAAAGAGTACAAGTTTAATAAAAATGCAAGCTTCAGTTTTAAAATTGCTTTTTAAAATCTTAGGAAAATTAACGGAATTTGATATTCCAGTATACAAGAAAGAATCCAAACTTCCAGATGTTCTAAACAAAACTGAAATAAAACAACTTATAAATTTTGTAAAAAATCCAGTTCATAAATTAATAATTAAATTTCTTTATTCAGGTGGTTTAAGGGTTTCAGAGTTAATTTCTTTAAAACCAAAGGATATAGATATAGAAAGGAATCTACTAGTTATTCGTGGAGGTAAAGGTGCAAAAGACAGAGTAACACTATTATCAGAATCTTTAAAAGAGGATATTTTAAAACATCTTCTTTCAAATAATCCAAAAAAATATTTCTTTGAATCAAATAGGGGAGGCAAGTATTCAAATCGGACTATCGAAGAAATAGTGTCAAAGAATTCTTTAGGTGCAATCGGAAGAAAAATAACACCACACGCCTTAAGACATTCATTTGCAACACATTTATTAGAGTCTGGAACAGATATAAGATATATACAAAAATTGTTAGGACATAAAAATTTAAGAACAACCCAAATTTATACTCATGTTGCGAATTCAGATATTGCAAATATTAAATCCCCCTTGGAGAGCCTATAGATGAAAGACTATTTTATTTTAGCCTTTGGAAATTTAAAACATCGTGGACTTCGTTCATGGTTAACTCTAATCGGAATTTTAATTGGAATTGCAGCAGTTGTTGCTTTAGTTATGCTTGGCAATGGTTTAGAAATGGCAGTAATGAGTCAATTTGGAATTAGCACAACAGAAGTTATTACAATTCAGGCAGGAGGTTTAAACTCTTTTGGTCCACCAGGTACAGGTGTTGTAAAACCTTTAACAATTGAGGATGTTTCATCCTTGGAAAAGTTAGATACAGTGGAGAGAGTTTTAAGAAGAAATATTCCTTCGGGAAAAATAGAATTCAACGATCATGTAATTTTTAGTATTGGCACCAACATTCCTTCGGGAACTGACAGAGCTTTTGCTTATGAAGTTTTAAATCTCGAAGCTGAAACAGGAAGAATGCTAAAAGATGGAGATTCAAATGAAGTTTTGTTGGGTTATAATTTTGGTAAAGATAAAGTTGGATTAGATAAGAAAATAAGAGTGGGAAATAAAATAACTGTAAATAATAAAACATTTGAAGTTGTAGGAATTCTAAAAAAGAAAGGGAGTTTCCTATTTGATAATATTTTTTTAATGAATGAACAACCTTTGAAGGATTTAATGAATTATGGGGATGATGTAGATTTAATTGTTGTAAAAGTTAAAAATCTTGACTTGATGGATAAAGCAAAAATTGAGATTGAAAAAGTATTAAGAAAAAATAGAGATGTTAAAGAAGGAGAAGAGGATTTCGAAGTTTCAACACCTGATGCAACACTTTCAACAGTAACAGATATTATTGGAGGAATTAAAATATTTATCATAATCATTGCTTCAGTTTCAATTATTGTTGGCGCAGTAGGGATTGTAAATACTATGACTACTTCAGTTTTAGAACGAAAAAAAGAAATAGGAATTATGAAAGCAATTGGTGCAAAAAATTCACAAATATTTATCCAGTTTTTAATAGAATCTGGATTATTGGGTTTAATCGGAGGGTTAATTGGAATTTTAATCGGAGGGTTAATGGGTTTCGCAGGAATTAATTTAATAAATAAATTTTTAGCTTCAGAAACCGTTCCGGTTTTTGACTTTTTATTTTTAGGTGCAATTCTTTTTGGTAGTTTTTTAATTGGTGCAATTGCAGGAATCGCTCCAGCATTACAAGCAGCAAAACAAAATCCTGTGGAGGCATTAAGAGGATGATATCTAGAGAACTTGCACAGTATTCTTTAAGGGGATTGTCAAAAAGGAAGACAAGAAGTTTTTTAACAATTCTTTCTATTCTTTTAGGAATTGCAACAATTTTCATTTTTGTAAGTTTCGGGCTTGGATTGTATTTTTATATAGATGGATTTACAAGTAGCACTTCAGCAGATAAATTAATCATTCAAGCAAAAGGATTCGGAGGGGCAACAGGATTGGGAACTTCATTTCCAATAACTGATGAAGATATTGACGCAATAAAAAAAGCTTCAGGAGTATACGAGGTTACTGGTTCTTATATTCAACCAGGAGAAATAACTAAAGGAAAAGAAAAAGTTTATTCTTTTATAATTTCTTATGAACCAAAAATACCTTTAATGATAGAATTTTCAAATATTGGAATTACAAAAGGAAGAAAACTAATGTCGAACGATAAGGGGAAAGTTGTTTTAGGATATAATTATCTTTTGGATAATAAAATCTTCAAAAAGGGATATGATATAAATGACAATATAGAAATCAATGGTGAAAAATTAAGAATCATTGGCTTTTACGAACCGGTAGGAAATCCGCAAGATGATTCAAATATTTATATTACTAACAAATATGCTCGTAAGTTTTTTTCAGAGAAAAATCTTTCATATGGGATGGTCGTTGCAAGAATAGACACAGAAAATATAGATTTAGTAGTTGAAAATGTCGAGAAAAAGTTGAGAAAACAAAGAAATCTTGAAAAAGGAAAAGAGGATTTTACAGTCCAATCTTTTTCAGAACTTTTAGAGAGTTATATGAGTGCAATGAATATTGTAATTGGGTTTGTAATTTTAATCGCTTTAATTTCTGTTTTGGTTTCAGCAGTAAATACTTCAAACACGATGATAACTTCAGTAATAGAGAGGATAAAAGAAATAGGAATTATAAAATCAATCGGAGGGAAGAATTCAGCTATTTTCGGAATTTTCTTATTTGAATCGGGAATTTTGGGATTAATATCTGGAATTTTTGGGGTTTTATTGGGTTGGGGATTAAGTAGTTTTGGCGGAAATTTATTATTAAATATGGGTTGGGGATTTCTTTCTCCTTCATTTCCTTGGTGGTTATTTGCAGGTTGTATTTTATTTGCAACCTTAACGGGTGCACTTTCGGGAATAATTCCTGCATGGAAAGCTTCAAAGATAAATCCTGTAGATGCTTTAAGGTATGAATAAACGTTTTAGATTATTTGTGTTTATTTCCTTTAGTGATTTTTTCTAATTTTCCATCTTTTAGCCAATAAATTTTTTCTGCATGTTTTTTTGCTAAATTTGAATCGTGTGTGACCATAATAATTGTTTTTCCTTGCGAATGTAAGTTATCTAAAAATTTTAAAACAATTTCTCCGGTTTTAGTATCAAGATTTCCTGTTGGTTCATCAGCAAGAATAACTTCAGGATTATTTGCCAAAGCTCTAGCAATAGCCACTCTTTGTCTTTGTCCTCCTGAGAGTTGATTAGGATAATGGTTTTTTCTTTTTTCCAGGTCTACAAGTTTTAAAACATCTTCTGCCTTTCTAGACCGCTCAAATTCATCTAACCCTTGAAACATCATAGGCAACATTACATTTCCCTTAACAGTTAGGGTCGGAATCAAATTAAAACTTTGGAAGATAAAGCCTATTTTTTCACCCCTAATTTGTGCAAGGTCAGATTCGTGAAGTGTGGAGATATTCGTTCCATCAAGATAAACCTCGCCAATTGTTGGAGTATCCAAACTGCCAACAAGATTCATACAAGTGCTCTTTCCAGAACCTGAAGGACCCATAATTGCAATAAATTCTCCTTCTTTTACAGATATGTCGAAATTACTCAATGCATGAACTTTTGTTTCACCCATATCATAAATTTTAGAAACATTTTTCAATTTTATAACTTCACTCCTTTTCACCATAAAAATTAATGAAGAAAGTAGTTTATAATATTTCTTACTATCTATTTTATAATTATCTTAAAAATATAATTTAGTAAACCTTTTAAACCCGAAATTCGCCATTTATTTATGATAATTCCAATAAGATGTTTTTCATGTGGCAAACCAATTGCACATTTGTGGAAAGATTTTAAAGAAAGAACTGCTAAGGGAGAGAAAGCAAAAGAAGTCTTAGATGACTTAGGTTTAGAGAGATATTGTTGCAGAGCTGCATTCTTAGGACAGACAGACACTCTTGAATTAGTTAATAAATTTAAAAAATATTAATTAAAGATTTTTTAGTGGATAGAATTACTTATAAACTTCTTTCATAATTTAAGAATATGGAATCTTTAAAAAGAGTTTTAGTAGAAAGCCCTTTCAAAGGCGAGAATGGTTCAATAACAAAAAGGAATATTCTTTATGCTCGTCTTTGTGTTGTTAATTCTCTTTCAAGAGACGAAGCACCTTTCGCGTCTCATTTATTTTATACACAAACTGGAATTCTAAATGATAAAATCAGCAAGGAAAGGATTAAAGGTTTAAGGGCTGGTTTAAAATGGGCAGAGAGTGCAGAGTTATCGGCATTTTACATAGACTTTGGATATTCTGAGGGAATGATTTATGGGAAAAAAGATGCAATTGAAAATCAAAGACCAATAGAAGAAAGAAGTTTAGGAACTAAAGAAGAAGTTTTAAGGATGATTGAAGAACTTAGTAAAGAAGAACAATTTAATCAAACAGGAATTTTATTTTAAAAAGTCCCCAATTTTCCGCCAAGATCTTTCAATTTTTTTTGATTTATTGCAAGTAAACCACAAGCACCACTGCAATTACCGACACAAATAACTACTCTTTCTTCATGATATTTTTTGAAGAAAGATAAAAATCCTTTTTTCTCAGGAAGGGCAGTTTCACCGAGAGTAGTAGTTACACCAAAAGGAATTTTAGTGGTTAAGATATACTCTTTTTCTTCTCCTGATTCAATTCTTTCAACAAAGTTTTTGTAGGTTTCGTATATCTTTAATTCCATTTTTTTGTTTATCAACCTCTAGAAAATATAAGTGAGACAACTCCAAGCCTTCCCATCGTGGACAGTACAAACATGAACGTCACAAGCTTAACTTCTGTGTTCGGAAAGGGAACAGGTGTAACCAAATGACTATGGTCGTCTCAAAAATATTACTCAAGTTTACTTTAAAAAGTTAACTATCTATAGAAAATATCAAATGCGCGGGCCGGGATTCGAACCCGGGTCACAAGCTTGGAAGGCTCGGATTCTGCCACTGAACTACCCACGCACAATATATTTTAGAAAAATTGAGTTTTAAAGTTTATTGTTTTGAAAAAATTTCATTTTCAAAGTTCGATAGTTTTATAATCTTTATTTTAGATTTTATTCTATCACTTGGGGGGATGCCGGAGTGGTCAAACGGGCCAGGCTTAGGACCTGGTAGCTTATGCTTACGGGGGTTCGAATCCTCCTCTCCCCATTAAAGCCCGGGTAACTCAGCCTGGATTAGAGTGCGTCCCTCCTAAGTACATCGAAGATTTTTAAGTCTTCATTTTCTAAACGAAGAAAGGACGAAGTCGCAGGTTCGAATCCTGTCTCGGGCGTTTCTGATTCGAACCGATGGTTTTGTTTCGCAACTGAACGAAGTGAAGACCGAAACAAGCGAGTGACTTGCTCACGTTGCCGAATCCTGTCTCGGGCGTTTCTGATTCGAACCGATGGTTTTGTTTCGCAACTGAACGAAGTGAAGACCGAAACAAGCGAGTGACTTGCTCACGTTGCCGAATCCTGTCTCGGGCGTTTTAAATAATTAATCTCTTTCTGAAATCATACAGCGTTAACTTTAAATAACTTTTAAAGTTGATATTTTTATGTCAAAATTCGAAACAATTTATAATAAGAATTATAAAAAACTACTAATAGTTACAGCATTACTTTTAGTGGTTTCGATGATTTCAATAGGCTTTTTTTACTTTCAAAATGGAGATATCATGTCAAAAGATGTTTCTTTAACTGGAGGAACAACAATAACAATATTTACAGAAACAGATGTTACAGAATTAACAAATTTTTTAGAAAAATCAATTCAAGATTTTGAAATCAGTGCACTTTCAGATAATACTGGAAAACAAACAAGAATCTCAATAGTTGTTCAAGAATCACAAACAGATTCTTTGAAAAATGCTTTGGAAGAATTTCTTGGAGAAAAATTAACACAAGAAAATTCTTCTATCGAAACAACATCTTCAGCATTAAGTGCAGATTTTTATAAACAACTTTTAGTTGCTATATTATTGGCTTTCTTCTGGATGGCAGGGGTAGTTTTCTTAATTTTTGCAAAGGGAAAAAAGATTAAAACAATTTCATTTTTTCTAAATGTTCTTTTAGGTATTTTATTAGGTGCATTATTTGTTAGAGGGATTTTTTTAATAAATTTAATTTTTGTAATTCTTTTAATGATAGGTTTAACCTATATCTATATTAAAAATTCAGTTCCTTCCTTTGCTGTAATGCTTTCAGCATTTGCAGATATTACTATGACTCTTGCAATGGTTGATATTTTGGGAATAAAAATTTCAACAGCAGGAATTGTTGCATTTCTCATGCTTATTGGTTATTCTGTAGATACAGATGTATTATTGACCACAAGGATTTTACAAAGAAAAAAGTCTGTAAATAAAGAATTATATGAGGCATTCAAAACAGGAACAACAATGACTATGACTTCAATAGTTGCAATAGGTGTGGCTTTATTTATTGTTGCCCCTTTTGGTTCAGTTTTAAACCAAATTTTTCAGATTTTATTAATTGGGTTATTCTTTGATTTATTCAATACTTGGATTACAAATGCTTCGATATTAAAGTGGTATGCAGAGGTGAATAAATGAAGGGAAAAATAACTTTTAAAATTTGGATTTTGATAATTTTTGTAATTTTTTCTTTAATTTCAATTTTTTCAATTCCACCAACATTTTTACAAAAAGGGCTTGTTGTTTCTTCTGTTGAAAAAAATTCAACTCTTTTCGAATCAGGTTTAAGAAAAGGAATGATCCTCGTAGAAATTGACGGAATAAAATTAGAGAGTATGAAAGATTATTCTACCGCACTTAATTTCAATAATACTAAAAAGTTAGTTATCAAAACAAATACTCTTGAAATTGTTTCTTTATTTTCAAAAAAAGATTTTGAAAAAATAACTGTTGGAAAAATAGCTTCAACAAGAATAAAAGCTGGTTTAGATATTCAAGGAGGAGCAAGGGCTTTAGTTACTTCTGAAAATCATTCTTTGACAGATGAGGAATTGGATGATTTAATTGTAGTATCTCAGGAAAGATTAAATGTTTATGGTTTGACAGATGTTCAATTAAAGAAATTATCTGATATGTCTGGTAGGAAATTTATGTTGGTAGAAATCGCAGGTTCTTCTCCAGAAGATTTAGAAAATTTAATTGCAAAGCAAGGAAAATTTGAAGCAAAAATCGGAAACCAAACTGTGTTTAGTGGTGGAAATGAAGATATCGCATATGTCGGAAGAACAGGACAAGATGCAGGGATTACAGATTGTTTTCCAGCAGAAAATGGAGAAGCTTGTAATTTTAGATTTACTATTGCTTTAAGTCCCGAAGCTGCTCAAAGACATGCAGACATAACAAAAGATTTAGGAATAAATGTAACTTCTGGTGGCAGATATTTAGAAAAGAAAATTGATTTCTATTTAGATGGTCAGTTAACAAATTCTTTAAATATTGGTGCAGATTTGAAAGGACAAGTTGCAACCCAAATTCAAATTTCTGGTTCAGGTAACGGTGCTTCAAGAGAGGAAGCATTAAAAGATACAAAAAAAGAGATGAAGCAACTTCAAACAGTTTTAATTACCGGAAGTCTTCCTTTCAAATTAGAAATTGTAAAGATTGATAGAATTTCTCCAAGATTAGGAGATGGTTTTACGAAGCAAATTTTATTGGGTGGACTATTTGCACTTCTTGCAGTTTCTTTAATTGTTTTTATTAGATATAGAAAATTAAAAGTAGCAGGAGCAGTAATCCTTGTTTCATTTTCAGAAGTTTTAATTATTTTAGGTGTTGCTGCATTAATCAAGTGGAATTTAGATTTACCTTCAATAGCCGGAATTATTGCGACAATAGGTACTGGTGTAGATAGCCAGTTAGTTATTTTAGATGAATCAAGAGTAAAAGGAGAATCAATTAAACAGAGAATTAAAAAAGCACTATTTATTATTGTAACTTCTTTCGCAACAACTTTTGTAGCCTTGATACCATTAACAGGGGCATTAGGATTTATGGGTATCGGAGCAGCTTCAGCAGGATTATTAAAGGGTTTCGCAGTAACAACTTTAATAGGTATTTCCACAGGTGTTTTAATAACAAGACCAGCCTTCGCAGATATTGCTAAAAAGCTGGCGGACGATTAAAATGAAACTAGGTTTTGTAGGTATGGGGTTTGTAGGAGGAACAGCATATAAAGTTTTTAGTAAACATTTTGATTGCGTTGGTTATGATAAATTTAAACAAGAATTCAAAGATAACTTAGATAGTTTAAAAGATTGTGAGGTGATTTTTCTTGCATTGCCGACACCAATGAAAACAACTGGAGAAATAGACTTAGAGATTATAAAGAGTTCATTATTAGATTTATCAAAGTTAGAATTTAAACAAAAACCTTTAATTATTCTTCGTTCAACAATAGTTCCAGGAAGTACAGAAAGTTTCTCAGAAGAATTTAAGATGTTTAATTTTGGTTTTAATCCCGAATTTCTAAGGGAAAAACATGCATTAGAAGATTTTCAAAATTTAAATAGGGTTGTGATAGGTGTAAAAAATCATGAAGATTTTCTTTTAATAAAATCTATTTATGATAAATTTTTAAAAGATTCAAAATATTTTGAGACAGATATAAAAACTGCGGAGATGGTAAAATATGCTGCAAACTGTACACTAACAAGTCAGATCATGATTGCCAATGAATTAAACTCAATTTGTGATAAAGCCGGAATCAATTATGATAAAGTTTTAGAAGTGATTTCTTTAGATGACAGAATTGGAAAAAATATGTCTGTTCCAGGACATGATGGACTAAAAGGTTTTGGTGGAAAATGTTTCCCAAAAGATTTGAATGCATTAATTTCTTTTTCAGAGAAAAAAGGTTATAGTCCTGAATTATTTAAACAAGTATGGAAATCTAATTTAAAGATTCGAGAAAAAAAAGACTGGGAAGAGATTCCTGGAGCAACAAGCAAAAATTTAGATTTCGGAGATATTTAAGATGATGCCCAAATGGCATATTTTTTATGGAGTTATATTTTCCTCACTTCTTTATTTTGTAACAGGTTATACTTTGATAGCTTCGTTAATTGTATTTTTATCTTCAATATTTATAGATTTAGATAAAGTTATTTTATTTATTTTAAAAGAAAAATCTCTTAATTTTTTTGAGTTTTGGAGGCAAGAAATCTTAAAAAGAAAACTTTGGGAAAAAAGAAAAAATAACACAAAATTCAAACACGAGATTAGATTTTTACACGGTATCGAAGTTTTTATAATTCTTCTTATTTTTTCAATTATCCATGAATTTTTCTTTTTTATCTTTTTAGGATTTTTCTTTCATATTCTTTTAGATGTTTTTGATTATGTTTACCATGGGGAAGATTTTTTTAACAAGTTATCCATAATTTACACAATGATAACAAATAAAAACAAAAAAAAGCTAGATTAGATATGTTTAATTATCTAAAGGAAGAGGCTTTCGGAATTACTAAGAGAATTCGGAATAGAGATTTTTCAGGGAATACTGGACAAGCAGTTAAAAATTCAATTTTTCAAATTTCGACGACACTTGTAGCAAAGATTGGCTCATTACTTTTTACCATTATTTTAGCAAGAATGTTATTGCCTGAATTATTTGGGTTATATTCATTGGCTTTGGCCACAATAGTTCTTCTTTCAGGTTTTACAGATATGGGGATTACAACAACGTTAATTAGATTTTTATCAAAAGAGTTTTCGAAGAAAAAACCAAATTCAAAAGGTTATATTTCTTATTTTTTTAGAACAAAACTTTTACTTACAACTTTAACTGTTTTGGTTTTAGGTTTATCTTCATATTTCATTGCAAATGTTTATTATCAAAAACCAATTTTTTATGCATTATTGGCTGGAATTTTTTATACTCTTGCAAATAGTTTTATTGGTTTTTTTTCAGCAATACCACAAGCAAAAAATAAATTTCAAGTTATTCTTTTCAAGGAGATTATTTTTCAATCTTTAAGATTAATCATTCTACCTTTAGTTATTTTATTCACAGTTGTTTTGGTTGATGAATTAAGAATTTTCTGGATTATTCTTGCATTAGCTTTATGCTATTCAATTGGATTAACTTTTTTATATTTTAATAAAGGAATTTCAGAAGGAAAGAAATTAAACAAAAAACAAAAGCAAGAAGTTAATAAATTTATTCTACCCCTAACAGCCACTATCCTTTCAGGAATCTTTTTTGGTTATATTGATCAAATAATGTTGGGGAGATATGTTCAGGCAGAATTTATTGGTTTTTATTCAGCTGCTTTCGCTTTAATAGGGTCGATAGGAGCCATTATAGGCTTCGCAGGAGCACTTTTCCCAATATTCTCAAGACTTAAGGGGAAGAGATTACAATTAGGTCTGAAAAAGGCTTTATTCGTAACTTTTCCAGTTGCAATTCTTGCAGTTTTAGGAACACTCATTTTTGCAGAATTTGGTGTAAAATTAGTTTACGGTCAGGAGTATTTAGCTGCAGTTCAAATTTTAAGATTAATTTCTTTCCTTTTAATCTCTGCATCCCTCACAGGTGTTTATTCCAACTATTTTATAGCAAAAGGAAGGACAGCGTTTATTGCAAAAAGTTTGGTAATTACTACTCTCTTGAATATTGTCTTGAATTACTTTTTGATAACTATCTTATTAAAACAAGGACAAATGCTTGCAGTTTACGGGGCAGCAATTGCAACTTTAATCAGTAGATATTTATATCTTGGGATTTTAATCTTTGCAAGGTGGAGAGAGTAATGGAAAATTTAAAGTTCACAAACAAAAAACCTATTGATTTTATAGGGAAGAAGAAGATCTT
>CAYNJW010000016.1:0-11563 GCA_964397665.1 Candidatus Woesearchaeota archaeon | reverse complement strand
TTAGTTAGTTAAGTTCGTAGTAGTAATACACCTTACTATTTTCTGTAGAGTTATAATTTCTTAGCCTTACAGGAATTTTTATTTCATAGTCATAAGTGCCATGTTTTCCAATTTTTTGATTATTAGTTTCTGTAACAAAGATTAAATCTTCTCTTTCTGAGGAGTCATATTCATCATTTATTGAATCAGATTTATCCCACAGAATTCCTGTTAAAAAATTCTCATTATCTGTCGAATTAATAACTGGGACATTTAAGAGTTCATTTCCAAAGATTGTAAAATTTTTAATATTTTTGGGGGTTCCATTTGTGCTAAAAGTTTTATAAACAGAATCTTCAAAGGAACTCATTCCAAGCATTGTGTCTATATCTTCAAAGTCGTTATTTGATGGACTTCCAGTTTTTGTTTTTCCGATAGCTTGTAAATTTAACCAATCAATAGAAAGTTCAGAGTCTGTAACAAAAATATTTCCTGTAAGGTTTGTTTCATTTTTCCAAAATTCAAGAGTTTTATTTCTTGATTTTCCTATTATTTTATCAATGATTGCATTTCCATAAATCTCTTGCCAAGAAGTTAGTCTTGTGGTGAGGTTCCCATCGTTATTTGTTTCATTTTCTTCAGAGATTATATTTGTAAGATCTGTATAGACAAAAAGATTTTTAGTGCCTATTTTTGCAGACCAATTGAAAGTTACATTTTGTGTGTTTCTACCCTCAATTGTTATTGTTTCATTTAACAAGTTTTCTCCACCTTTTGATTTGTTTTCATCAAATAAACTTACTATGAAATTTCCAGAATTCCCACACCCAGTATTCTGGATTTTTGCAGTAATTTTAATTATTTCATTTTCAAATGAAGGAGTTTTATCAATAAAAATATTATCATTAGTCAATATTAGTTCTGGGGAAGAAGAAAATAATTCAAATATCGAGGAGTTCAAAGCATTTTCATTATTTGCAAGATCTATTGCTATGCATTTAAATTTCCAAGAACCTTGTTCAGTTAATTTTAAATCTCTGTAGAAAGTATTTCCAGAAAGAAGTGTAGTGGTATAATTTGTTAAATTGTTTGTAGGACTTATTGATTGGATTAAAATTTCTTTTAAATTTACGTCTGTAGCACTACAGTTTATTCTTATTGTTTCATCTTGACAAGAATTTGTAGCATTTATTTCAATAGAAGTTATATTTGGTTTTAGATTGTCTACTGTGAAAGAATTATTTTTATTTGCAAAATTTCCTATTAGAAAACTATCTTCAACATAGCAGTTATATTCATATTTTGAGTCTTGTAGATTTTTTACAAAAGTTTTCCAAGTTTCTCCAGAGTTAATAGTTTTTGTTTCGTTTAGTTCCCAAGTTCCAGAAAAATTTGACCAAAGAGATATCTTATTCAAGTTATTGTCTAAATCTTTAAATGAGCAGTTAAGAGTTATTTGATTTTTTTTAAATGAATTGTTTTCAGGTGAGATAAGATTAACTTCTGGAGGACTATTCAAAGTTAAATTTTCAACTGCATCATATCCTCCCGGTGTGATTGTGACATTTTTTATGTTAGAAACATACTGGTTTCCATTTTCAAAAACTTTTAAGGAAAGGATATCTCCAACAGAACAAGTAGCTGTTAGCATTTCACAATCAATCATATAAATGTTGTTTTGTCCGGAATTACCTGTTGGTCCAATAGTGTCTGTGACATTGTCTCCTTGACCATTTGCAGGATTCCAAAGAGTTACAACTTTTCCATTTGCAAGTTCTCCGTCGAGAGCATCCTCAACATATCCAACAACATAATGTGCAGCAGAAACAAAGTTTAAGAAAAAAATCATTGCAAAAAAGATTAGATATATTTTCATTGTGTGTTTATTGAGATGTTTTTTGAAGTTGTACATCTTAGAACTTCTTGAATAATCTTTCATTATTTATGTAATTTTTTTATTTTTTTAAAGATTTTTTCTTTTTCTTTTTCTTCTAAGCTATCATATCTTTTTTTTATTTCAACATATGTTTTTTTCAATTTTTCAATTTTTCCTTCTTTTTTTTCAATTTTTCCCTTTTTAATAAGTGCATTTATCTCAGTGATTTTTTCTTTTTCATTATTTTTTTTCGTTAAAAAGTAATATGTTGCTCCAAGTATTATGAAAATTAGGATTAGCCAAGTTTCATAAGGTAAATCTTCAATTTTTCCATCTCCAAAAATTGTAAATCCTACCAACTTTGTTTGTTTATTTTCTGTATAAATTTTTATTGGCAAAATAACTATTTCTTCAATATTTTTTAGATTTATTTTTTTATTAATTGTGTAACCTATTTTTTTAATATCCGAATCAAAACTAAGAATTGGGTCTTCCTTTACGATTTCTTCATCCCCTGTGGTGAAATATATCTCTGAAGCTTTTTCTGCAATTTTTTTCGGAATCGAAAGGATCATTTTAGTTTCGCTATCTCTTTCAAGTGTTCCTTTGATGTTGTCTATTATTAAAGTTTTTTCTTTAACTGTTCCATCTAGATAAGTTATCTTCAGATTATAAGCTTCACTTTCAATTTTAACTTTATTTTCAGAGATTAAGGTTTTAGTTTGCGAAATTGTTTTTTTAATTTCTTTATTTGACATAGTTTCTTGTCCAAAATTTAAAACTTGTTGATTTACTTTTTCAAAAGAGAGTTCTCTTTTCAATTCAAATTCTTTTTCAATAGTTACTGTTTCAGGTATTTTTTTCTTTAAGATATTTAATTTTAATTTTGCTTGTTTTAATTTATTATCTAGTTCTATCTCCGTTATAGTTTGTAATTTATATCTTGTTACATCTCTTTTAAGAGAATTTATTTCTGAAGTTATTGAAGAGATTTCTTCTTCAAGTTTGAGTTCTTTAAAGATTTTTCTTTCTTTTTCAGTCTTACTTGAAAAATCGTTTTTTATTGTTTCAATGTCTCCTTCGAATAAGTTTATTGTTGTGAGTAGGTTATCTACATTTCCAATAAGTCTTTGGTCAAGGCCGGTTTTATTTTTTGAATTATAAATTAAGGCTGTTGCAGATATTTCTTTAGAGTATCTTCCATGATTGTCTGAATTATCTACTGCAAGAATTTTGTAATAATATTTTTCTCCTTTTTCTACATCTGTGTCTATATAACTACTTTTCGAAGTCTTTGTAAAGTAATCTATAAAATCTACTCCTGGATTTTTTGATTTGTAAATCTCATATTCTCTAATGTCATTTTCTTCAGAATGCCATTCTAATCTAATTTCTCCAAGTTTTCCAATTGCTTCAAAATTTTCAACAGGTTCAGGAGACAAGGTGTCTATTAAAAAGGTGCTTTTTCCAGTTATTTTTGTTCCAACAATTCCTTCAGAATCTTTTGCCCTAAATTTAAATGAGCAAAGGGTTTTACCGGCATTAGGTTTTATAATTAGTTGTGTTTTCCAGTTGTCTCCTTGTTTTTCTAGAGGGAGGGGATTGTAAACAAGATTATCTAAACTGTATTCTAAATAGGGGGTTTCACTAGTTGGTTTTGAAGTTATTATTGTTAAAGAGTATACTCCTTCTTTTAATGGGTCCTCTTTAGAAAGTTTAATTTCTCCAGAAATTTTTTTTAAAACATTAAAAGATATTTGTTCAACAGAGTTAGTATTGTTGCCACATTTTATGAAAATACTATTTTTTCCTTCGTTTAAGTCTTTTTCATAAAAAATTTGCTTAAATCCATTTGTTTCTTCTGTTTCAAATAAATTTCCAACAAAAGGAGTTTTATTTTCTAGATTCCACAAACAATTTGTTTCATTTTCTGTATTAATTTTTAAGATTATTGGTGGAGAATATATCGGATTATCAAAGACTGTAGATTTAGAAGGGTAATCATGAGAGATTGTTTGAGGAGTAGTACCCATAACAAAAACCAAACTAAAGAAAAAAACTAAACTGAAGATTATTTGTTTTTTCATCTTTTTAGTCTCCTTAATTTTTTTTGATAGATAGATTTTTCTTTTCTAATTTTAAATAACAAAATTAAAATCCCTATAACTAAGATTAGATAAATTAGTCTTGTAAGAATCAGTTTAAAAGTTAATCCAGTTGGTTTAACATTAATAATTGTTGATTTTTCAAACGTTTTTTTATTAGAATAATAAACTCTCCCACTTACAACATACCTTCCAGGAGTAACTGGCGTAAAGAAAAATTCAAAAATATTCTTTTTATTTTTTAAAACAAGAGTTTTTTCACTTTCTAATAATTGTATTGTTCTTTCTCCGAGAGTTATTTTTCCTTTGAAGTTCGCTTCAATATTTTTTTCACCATTATTTTCAAAAAAGACATTGATATTCGTTGTTTCTTTGTTGAAAATCCAAGCATTCGAAAGAATTTTTTGTAAGATTCCAGATGCCTTGAGTGCTCCCTCTTCTAAGATATCAAAAGTCAAGGTTTGTGTTGAATAACAATCTAAGGCAGAAATTTCAACCCAGTATTGGCCTATTTCAAGATTGTCTGAATCAAGATAAATTAAAATTTCTTTTTCAGTAGTTGGACTAATACTTACCTCAGAAAATGTTTCAGATTTCAAGATTTCAAGTTGGTTAGAATCCCAGATATCTATTTTGATTTGTGGATTTATTCGGGTATTTCCAAGATTTCGTATATTTGTTGAAAAGATTATTTTATCCCCTTCTTCTACGGAGTTTACTTTGAAATTTTTTGCCTTACATTCTAAAACCTCTTGGTCTGTAATTTGAACTATTGTGAATAAGTCTAGAACAGGTAAGACTGTTGAAGTTGCTTGCCCTTCATTTTTCTTTTTTTCTGTTTGAGAAGTTTTAACTCTAATGTATCCAGTATAGTTCCCATTTGGTGAATCGATAGGTGGAGAGGTAGAAATTGTCAAGAGATAGGGTTTATCTTTAGTAACTTTGAATTTTTTCTTTGAAAAATTTAACCAATTTGAAATTTCTCCCCTTGGCATTACCTCAACTTCAGTTTCGTCTAAACTATCTGTGGTAATTGTTATTGTCCTTTCAGAATATCCTCCACGAAGTACATTTTTGAAATTTATTTGAGAGGGACTGATGCCAATTCTAGCAGCTGAAGCAAGGTTTGTTAGAATTAATACTATAATTAAGATTAAAGTTCCATAGATTAGTTTTTTAGTTTTCATTTTAATTTATTGGGCCTTGAGTTGCACCAAAAAGAAGGTTTCCAGAACAATTTCCAGAAACACCTGAAGGTACATAGATTCTCCAGTAAGATTTAGTTATAGCTTCATTTATCAAGTCATTTTGACGATAGTTAAGATTTAGTTCTTTTGTTTTAGAATTATTTGTAATATTTGTATATGTTTTTTCAAATTCAGAAAAGGTTAAATTTCCTTCAGTTGAAGAAGTGAGATTATATTTTTCGTAAAAAAGAGCTATTGAACTGTTTTCACTATTTGAACAATCCATTGCTTTCCCATCTAATTCTGTTTTAGCAAAGCCACTAAGAGTTAAATTTATTTTTGTATTTCCATAGTTTGTGATATTTATTACAATTTCCTTTGAGGTTTTTAGGGAGTTCACTCTTCCAAAGTCTATTGGAGAATCAACATCCAAAGCTAATAAAGGATTTATATTTGTTGTATCTGTGCCCTTTACAGAGACACTATTATTATCTATTGCTTGAATAGAACAAGTCCAATTACCACTATTGGCATAGTATTCTACTTGGAATATACAAAAAGCTTTAATCTCCTTTGAAGATCCATACGATAGATTTAGACTACAAGAATTGTTACTATAGTGGTAGTTGTTATCATCCTCAGATTCATAATTAGCTTCAGAACTATCAAAGAATTTTGCACTTACATTCCTAATTGAATTTTCATTATCTGCAGCAGTGATTATTCCTTCACAGATTATCTTTGTTGTTGTTGCAGGATTTAAGTCTATTTCATCAAAAGGAAAACTTAAACCATCTTCGATAGTTAGGTTTGTTATTTTTAAAAGACTATTCAAAGTTAAATTTTCAACTGCATCATATCCTCCCGGTGTGATTGTGACATTTTTTATGTTAGAAACATACTGGTTTCCATTTTCAAAAACTTTTAAGGAAAGGATATCTCCAACAGAACAAGTAGCTGTTAGCATTTCACAATCAATCATATAAATGTTGTTTTGTCCGGAATTACCTGTTGGTCCAATAGTGTCTGTGACATTGTCTCCTTGACCATTTGCAGGATTCCAAAGAGTTACAACTTTTCCATTTGCAAGTTCTCCGTCGAGAGCATCCTCAACATATCCAACAACATAATGTGCAGCAGAAACAAAGTTTAAGAAAAAAATCATTGCAAAAAAGATTAGATATATTTTCATTGTGTGTTTATTGAGATGTTTTTTGAAGTTGTAATCTCATAGATTTTAGTTGGTTTCAGTATGAAATTTTGTCCAAGTCCATTAAGAAAATTAACATATCCAATTGTTTTTTTATTTTCTTTAAATGTAATAGTTTGTATCTCTGGATAGAGTTTGATAAAATCCTTAACATATGTTGGTCTAAATGAATCTCCAAAGGTAACGTTATTTTTCCCATTTAAAAGATTTATTTTTTGGATATTTTCAAATGCGGTAACAATTATTAAAAGATTTATTAAAATTATGGAATAGATAACTAATTTTTTCAAATTCATTTTTGTTCCTCTACTATTAGTCTTTTTTTAATTGGATCAAACTTTATTTCAATTTTTGTTCCCTCTTTTAGTTCGAGTGTGTCGATAATTGCTTTAGGAATTTTAATCCTGTGACCCTTTTGAATCTTATTATCTCTAAATCTTATTTCAACCATCATATTTCTTAAATAAGGTTCTTTTTAAATACTTTTCTAATGTTTTATCTGAAAAGTACTCCTTTTTAGAAGAAAGGATTTCTAAATCCTTAAAAAACCCCTTCTAAAGGGTTTTTATTAAATCTCTCTTCTAGAACCGTAATAGTTATAAAGGAGTTTATTTTTTATAAAGTATGGTAAAAACTTTAGAAAAATCTTGGTATTTTTTAATTAAATTTTCTTTAAATTTTCATGAAATTTAGATTTTCTTCTTCTTCATTCCTTAATTTTTTCACGTTTTTCGTAGTTTATCTTTTATTAATTTTGCCCATTTCTTCTGCAGTAAATAGTTCACAGATAGATAATACGACTACAAAAGAGATTAAAATATTTGAAAAGAAAAATCTTCCTCCTGTTCCAAAAGAAATTAAGAATAATGAAACTGAAAACAATTCTAAGAAAAATAATCCAGATAAAAAAGTTAAGAATAAGAGTGTTAGTCAAGAGTTTAACAAAGTAGAAAATTTTTCATTGAGAGATTTAAATGATTCTGAGGTTTTTTTAAATTCTACAAAACAGAATAACCTTTCAAACAATCAAAGTTTAAATTCAAGCATTATTAATCAAAGTAGCAATATTTCAAAGAGAAAGGTAACTAGAAGAGCAGAGAATCTGAATTTTTCTGAGAAGGATTTTAAAATTGATTTAATTCAAGATTTTGCAGAGATTGGGGCTTCTGTAAATTGGACAAAAAGAATTTATACAAATAGAAGTGATGTTCATTTTGAAATTCCAAAAGGAGCAAAGAGAATTTTAACAAAGTTCAAAAAGAATAACTCAGATAATAATGGTTCTTATTTTGAAGTTGTTTATCAAACTCCCTCACCAAAAATGAAAGAAGAACAACTAGGCAATTTGAAAAAAGTTTTAATTTATTCAGAGTATCATTATCAAAATGTTTCAGCAAATATAACTTTGGATGAGAAATTAAAAATTAATGAAAAAGATAGGCTTAGGGTTTTTTGGGATAATGAAAAAAAGTTTATAAATTATTCTGTTGAAGATTTCAATGGAGATGGTTTTATTGATTCTGTAAGGTGGTTAGTTCCACATTTATCTAATCAAACTTTTTTTGTTTATATTGAAATTTCAAAAGCAGAACATTTAGATGAAAATAAAGATTTTATTTCAAATATTTATGGGGAGGTTTCTAAATTAGATGGTTTGTGGAGTGAAGTCATTTCCAATGGAGAGTATGTCCGTATCAGTTTTGAAGAAAACTTAACTTCGGTAAATGATATTACTATCTTTCCAAGGGTTCTTACAGGAAACCCAATTATCAAAGTTTATGAAAAGGACTCAAGCGTTTTACTTACAGAGTTTATAAATTTGTTAAGTGATAAGTATAATAAAGTTTTTTTAACTAATTTAATTGGGAAACAAGATAGGTTTGATTTGAGAGTTTTGAATGGTTCAGTTCAATTTGATCATATTGTAGATCCAAATTCAAGCCCAACTACTCCAACGCATTTAAAATGTAATGGTGATGGATGTGATATTGTTGTAAATGAGGGAGTTTATTTAGAATGTTCTGGTTCAATAGATGCAGATGGAGACGAGATAACATATCTAATAAACAGTTCTGAAGAATATATTGGAAATCACACATCTGGTTCAAGTATTTTTTGGAATACTTCATCAGTTTCAGAATTAGATGGTGTAAATTTTTCATGTAGTGCCATAGATGTAAATGGTACAAATCTGGAGAGCGATAGTTATGTTTTTTCTACAGATTTTAAGATAGATCATACAAATCCTAAAATTAGTTTTTCTGTCGGAACAAAAGAAAACAACTCTTATCAAGATTCCGATTCTATTTTTGTTAATGTTTCAATAAATGAATCTAATCTTAAGAATATAACATTTAATCTTTATGATTCTTCTTCTTTAATAAGTTCAGAGGTGTTCAATGGAAACGTTTATTCAATTACTTGGGATGATTTAATCAGTAAAAGATATTTTTACAATGTTTCAGTTTATGATTTGGCTGGAAATTTTAATTCAACTGAAACAAGAGAGATTTTTTTAGATGTCGTGAATCCTTCAGTAAATAGTGTTGGCGTTTCTGGCGGAACATATTCAAAAAATCTAACACAAGAGTTTACAACTGAATCAACAGATAATGGAGGGATAAAAGAAGTTATTTTAAATATTTTTAATGAATCTGGATTTTTAATTAATCAAACTACAAAAATGGTTACAGGATTTGCAATTTCTGTTGGGATTGTTTATACTTTTTTAACAGAGGGAATTTATACTTGGTTTTACAATGTTGTGGACTTAGCAGGCAATTCAAAAAAGAGTGAAAATCAAACATTAATAATAGACACAACAAAACCCTTAATTTATTTAAATTCTGTGTTAAATAATTCTGGAGATGAAGACGGGGATTTAGTTTTTGAATATGTAGTTACAGACAATTTGTCAGAGATTGTTAATTGTAGTCTTTATTTAAATGAGGGCGAATCTGATGTAGAAAATACAGTGACAAAAAATATTTCCCAGTTTTTCTCTATAAATGATTTAGAAATAGGCAGTTATAATTGGTCTGTTGAGTGTGTCGATTATGCAGGAAACGTAGGAGATTCCGAAATTAGGTTTTTTGATGTTTTAAGTTCTAATTCTTTCTCAGGAGAAACAACCGATTTTAGTTTAGTGAATTTGTCTTCAATTTCCAATCTTATTTTTGAGATTCCATCTTTTGGAAAGATTCTTTATTCTGAAATTGTTAACCTTTCCGGAGGATTAGATTTAGATTCATTAATTAAAATTACTCCAAATAGCATTTTTGTAAATACTACCTCAGAAAAAAGACTTAACAAATCTGCAAGGTTATTTTTATATAATCTTGATTATTCATTTATTCCTGTAGTTTTGAAAGATAACCTTATTTGTTCTGATTGCAGTAATTTAGTTTATTCAGGAGGAAATCTAAGTTTTAATGTAACTTCCTTTAGTAATTATTCTTTGAGTAGCAATAGTAGATTAGAAATTTCAGATTCAACAGATACGATTGAAAAAACAATTAATGAAAATATTTTATTTTATGCAAATTATACAAATTATTCTTCGGGTAATTCTATAAATGGTTCAAATGTTTTTTGTAATATCTCCTTACAAGGAGAGAATTTTACTATGGGGTATAATTCTTCTTCTAGACTTTATATGTTTAATAGTTCCTTTTCAGATTATGGTGTTGAAGATTATTCAATTTTTTGTAATGGTTCTTTGGAAGGATTTGAAAGTATTTCCCTAAAAGATAATTTTGTCGTTAGCAAGGGGGTTGGTGAAAGCAACGCCACAGGTTATCGGACTCAATCTGGAATTTATAATTTTATTGGAACAGAAGAGTATATTCCTTTGGAATTTCCAGTGAAGCTTGATTCTGCATTTGTTATCGCACCTAACCAAATGAATCAAGAAAATGTAACTCCCGCAACCTCTGGAGATCCAGCAATCAAAGAAGATAACTCCCTAGTTTCTATTTATATTTATAATTCTACTCATTTAAAAGTTCAAAGAAGTTCTAATTCTGATGGTGCTGTTGTTGTAACTTGGCAAGTTTTAGAAGCAATGGATGGTGAATTTTCAGTGCAAAGAGGTGCATATGAGTTTAATGGTTCTTCAGATACTACAAGTGTTGAAATTCCAACTGAAGTAAATGTTTCAAATTCCATGTCCTGGTTTTATATTAATACAACATATAATGGGAGAAATGGAGATAAAATCCAGTTTTATTCTAATTTAACAGATAATAATACTCTTCAATTTGAGAGAGAAGATTCAAGTGTAAACACAGAGATTACTTTTAGATGGGAAGTTATAGAATGGAATTTAAGTAAAATTAATAATTTCGCAAAAGGTTATACTGGCGAGATTACTGGGCCAGATACAAGTCCAGATTGTTTTTCAATTGGAAAAACAATTAATAAATCAAGTTCAATATTATTTCATCAATCTCATGCTATCAGTGATAGTGATGGGGGGTTGGATTCTTCAACAAGGGCAGGATATGTAAGTAGCAATACAAATGTGTGTTTTTATGATTATGATGGTGGGGAAACAGCAGGGGTCAAGTGGTTTCTTATAGACTTTAAAAATGTTTCAGAGAGGGAAGAAGACACACATACAAGTTGGGCAAGTGAAGATTATTCAGACGATATTTCTTTTACTAATACTTATGTGAAGAATAAAACTCTTTTTTGGTTATCCGGAACTTGTAATGGTGATGGAACTGCAGTACCAAGACAGACACAATGGTGGTCTTTTAATTCAACAGATGCAGAAGTTAAAAGAACTTATGGTGGGCAAAATAGAGAGTATTCTTGGCAAGTTTTGGAGTTACCTTATTTTGAAAATTTGGATGCACCAGTCTTTAAGGATTTTAAAGTAAATAGAAGTTTTGCAAAACGAAATGAGATTGTTCAATTTTCGTTAAATGTTTCAGATGTTTCAGACGAGATTAGTTGGGTAACTGGTTCAATAAATAATGTTGAGAAGTCTTTCTCTAATTCTTTTGGAGATAGTTGGATTTACAACTTTAATTGTAGTACTGCTGGAAGTTATGTTTTTAATTATGTTTCATCAGAAGATGCCGGAATTCCAAGAAGGAAAAATAGTACAGAAATAAAAGGAGTTAGTGTTGTTTGTGATTTTATTTCTCCGACAATTGAATTTATTTCCCCAACTGAAATTAATAATTCTAATAAAAGTCAG
>CAYNJW010000015.1:11106-11827 GCA_964397665.1 Candidatus Woesearchaeota archaeon | reverse complement strand
TAACACCTTTTATCCGCAATTTAGAAGTTGTTCCACATGAAATTAAAGTTGTTATTTATCAAAGATAAAACCACTGTTTCATTTGGATGTTTTGTTTGTAGGTTAAGCGCAATTTTAAACCAAAAGCTAATAAAATAATTATAGATACTTATTCGTATCTTTTAAATCTAAGATATTTACATATATCCTTCATTGTCGATACCAGCATCTTCTTCTACTTCTTCTGTTGTTTGTTCAATAGTTGTTTGTTCTTGAACTGCAGGTTTTTCTTCAACTGTTTCTGATGCAATATCTTCTGGCTTAATTGCGTTAATCATATTTTTGAATTCTTCAAATTTGTCAGCAGGGATTCTTAAACCCTTTTTTGTAGGTCCTGAATATGTTTCACTTTGTGTAAATTCTCTAATATCAACTCCAACTCTACCATTGTATTCTTTAATTCCAACAACAATTTCTGTAGTTGTTCCTTGGTATTCGCCTTTTAGAATTTTTCCGATTTCTTTTTCCATTTTGTTTTTGTTTTAAATTTAGTTACGCCGATACAGAGAATCGAACTCTGGAACCCCGAAGGGTCTGGATTAGCAATCCAGTGCAATACCACTATGCGATATCGGCTTTCTTCAGTTCTTTACAAATATCGCATTCGCGTTAGCGAGACCGAAGGGAACTATGCGATATCGGCTTTCTTCAGTTCTTTACAAATATCGCATTCGCGTTAGCG
>CAYNJW010000015.1:0-11006 GCA_964397665.1 Candidatus Woesearchaeota archaeon | reverse complement strand
AGACCGAAGGGAACTATGCGATATCTTTACTTATTAATATTATTTGATTTGTGCTTAAAAAGATTGTGTATTTATAATTTTAAAGTTTTTGTATTATCTTCTTTAAATAGCTCTTTTGTTGTGGTAGAAATTTTAAAAGAGACTTCATTAATTTTTTCAGATTGGAGTTTTTGATTTTTAACTGTGTAGGTTGTTATACTTCCTGGTTTCAAAGGAGCGATTTCAATTTCTTCTAATTTTTCGTCTAAAGTAATTATTTTAAGTAAAATATCTTTTGCAGTAAGTAATCCTTCATTTTTTATTTCTAAATTATAATCAAGATAATTTTTGTGTTTTGTAACATTTATCTTTGTAAAATATAATTCGGCAGTTGGTTCTTTAGAGTATATTTCATTCAATTTGTTAAGAATATTTTTAGGGATTTTTTGTTCACAGTGATAATATGGATACATAATTAAAGATTTGTTATTTTGATGGTTAAATCCAAATACATGCAATAGTTCATGAATTTCTACAATTGGTTTTTCGCAGCTTTTTTCATGTTTTTTACCATAAAGGATTATTCCACCGTGGAGAATTAAAGGGTTGAAACTTAGATTAATTATTTTATTTGGTCCGCCTTCACCAGCAAGAAAAACACCTTTCTCATTACTAAGATTTTCATTTGAACAAGTTATTTTAATGTCTTCGTTTTTGTTTACTTCGTAAAATGAAATTTTTTCTGTTTTATCTTCAATTATTTTGAAAGCTTCATCCATTTTTTCTTTTCTTTTTTCACAATCTGGTCCGTATTTGTAGGAAATATTATTGTGGTTGAATCTTATTTCAGGTATAAATTGTATTTCTTTACTTATATTGTCCACATCTGGGAGATTTTCAGGAGTTTGTTTGTTTATGTTTTTTA
Organism: Candidatus Woesearchaeota archaeon; assembly: GCA_964397665.1. GTDB lineage: Archaea > Nanobdellota > Nanobdellia > Pacearchaeales > GW2011-AR1 > CAYNJW01. Next base: position 10,102 of record CAYNJW010000015.1, on the reverse strand, counting down.
TTCCATTATCTATTTTATTTAATGAATCTTTAAAATTTGGGAAAAATGCGAAAGTAAGTGTAGAAATTATTATTAGTAGAAAGATTAATGAAATTATTTTTTGCCACCCCATTATTTTTTGGAGATTTTGTAGTTTATAATTTTAAGTGTTTGAATAGTAACTCTTTTAAATGATTTTGAGTTATAAATTTTGCAAACCAAACTGGCGTGCTAGCCCTGCGCTGTTCACTAACGGGCTTTATGGTGAGTTGATGGGGGGCGTGATATGAACACTCAAATGTTAGTAAAACGACGTTGAGGTTTTGTCCTTCTTGGTCTTGCTATGTTGAAACGGGTCAGGCCTTGATCGGAGCAGCCCTAAGGTATGGTTCAGGCGCGAGAAGGGTCGCAGAACTGAGGAATTTTGCTGGCCTCTTTGTTTGGGATTTGAGCTAACCCCTGGGTTTGCACTTGTTTTGTTACCCTTATTAGGATATAATAAACTAAAAGATTTATAAAGTATTTATTTTTTAATTGTTTATGAAAGATACACAATCAGATGTTGATAGAAGAAGAATGCTTAAGGAGGAGGTAAGATACCTAGGATCTAAGAGATTTAACTGTATTGGTGAAGCTACATCAACTATTAATCCACTCACTGGAGAAGAATATTTACCTGAATCTAGAAAAACAAATGTTGCTGGAGAAGAATATTTAACTTTTCAGTTGGCTCTTTGTGAAATGGAAGGTAGAGGACAAAGTCCATCTCAGAAAGGTGATACTTATGATTATCAAATTCAAAGTAATTTAATTAAGGATTTACATATTCTCTCTAGGGGAGAGACTATTTCTGCTTCAGATATTACACATGCAGATGATTTAGATAGGATTTTAACTAGGTTAAACTTGAAACCCTTGTTTCCTTTTAGTCTTCTAGAGGAAGAAGCTTCTAAATTGCTTCATTATGAATTGTCACAATCTCTTTCTTCAGAGTTTATTAAAAAGAGACTTGATAGATTAGAATATAATTCTAAGACTTGGGAACCTTTTCAAAGTGATATAGAGGAATAGAAGTTTGATAAAAATTATTTAAACAGCACTGTGGATAAAGTTATTCTTAAAAAGTTATAAGGTATTTATTTTCTTAAAATTTAATATAATCTGTATAACTAGCCTACAGATTTTAGAATATTTTATAAACTTCTTTTTGTTAATTAATTTATGAATTCGAAGAGGGGGCAGTTTTTTATTTTAGCAACTTTGATTATTGCAACATTGGTTGTTAGCCTAACACTAGGAGCGAATAAAGTTAATTCACGAGGAGAACAGAAAGATTTTTCAAGTTTTGCAGATGAGTTTGATTATGAGTTATCGAGAGTAATAGATTATAATGCCTCAAATGGCGAGAATAAGATTTCAGATTTTATTAATGTAAGTGTAGATTATTTGAATTTTGTTTATCCTGAAACTGGATTAGTTGTTTATTACATTTCTTCTGATAAATTGTTTATGGAAAATTATTTAATTTCAGGAATTTCTTGTATGAATTTTTCCGGAAGTTCTTCATGTAAATCCCCTGGTGAAAAATCAAGTTTAGATTTGAATAGCGAAAGGAGTGTAAATCTTTCAGCAGATGGGATTGATTTTTCTTATAATTTTTCAAAGGGTAGTAAGTCTTATATAGTTTTTATTCGTGAGATAAATGGAGAGAGGTATGTTAATGTTAAAGAATAATAAAAGAGGTGTGAGTATTGTAGTTTCATATGTTTTATTAATTGTTCTTTCATTATCTGTCGCTGCATGGGTTTTTGGTTGGTTAAAAAGTAATGTTAATTTAATAGATTCACAAGAATGTCCAGAGGATGTAGTTGTTCAAATTTCAAATATAAATTATGATTCTGCTACTGATTTATTAAATCTTACAATTGTCAATAAGGGTTTGTTTGATATTTATGGTTATCGAGTCAGAGTTGGAACAGATCCTAATTTAGATTTTGGAGTTTATACTCTTGATTGGGTGGGGCATAATATTTCTGTCCAAGGAGCATACGGTGTTGAGGGTATTAATTGTTCAACTTATAATGTCTCAAAAGATGGGTCAACAGAAGTTTTATCTGATGATTTAACAATTGTCGAAGTTCAACCATATATTAAACAAGATGGAATTTATGTTTTTTGTAAGAGGATTGCTACAGAGCGAGTTTAATTTGAAAATGTTTATAAATCCAATTAACTAGTTTTTTGTATGGAGTTTTTCAAAAGAGTTGATAAAAATGGTAAAACATTTTTTAATAAAAATAAAAATGCTTTGTCACCAACTGTTGCAACTATTTTGATGGTTGTTTTAATTTTAATTTTAGCAGCGATTATTTTTGCTTGGATGAGGGGATTTATCAGAGACAGCGTTGAAAAGAATGGTTTAACTGCTGAAAAAGTTTGTAGAGAATTAAAATTTGATGCATATTATAATACTGCAGGTAGTAAATTAAGTATTGTTAATGAAGGAAATTATGCAATCAATGGTTTCGAAATAAAAACAGTTTCTGGAGGAAATGCTGCAAGAATTCCATTTTATTATTCTATTGCTCCAGCAAGTGCTTTACCACCATATTATGTATTATTACAAGAACCTTTTGAAAGTGTAGAACTATTTCCAATAATTTTGGGAACTCCAGATGGCAAGAGTTCAGTAACTAAGAGATATGTCTGTTTGCATAATTCTAAAAAAATAATTGTGAGTTAAGAATAGTTTTAAAAATGTTTATAAACCTCGGTGTTTAGTTATTTTTATGAAAAGAGTGGAAAGTATTGTTAACTTTAGTGAAGTTCTCTGTAATAATTTAATTAAATTTTTGTCAAATGAAAGGAGGTTTAAATGAAAAATATGAATAAAAAGGGTGTTTCCGCTGTTGTTGCTACTGTATTAATAGTTATGATTACTGTTGCTGCTGTTGCAATTATCTGGGCTACAATCATTCCAATGATTAAGAGTTCTGCTGAAGAAGGTCTTAGTTGTTATGATGCACAAACAGATTTATCTATCGAAGAAGGAAGTTATACTTGTTCTAATACTACAACAGGTGTAATCCAAATCAAGAGAGGTTCAAAAGCACCTATAACTGCAATTCAGATACTTTGGGGTAAAAATGGTGAAACAACATCAAATGAAACAACAGATGTTCCTGCAGAAAATAACAAAAAGGTTTATTTTCAAACAACAGGGATTAATGCTACTGAAGTAACTATTGCTCCAGTTATTACTTTAGGTAACACAAGGAAAGTATGTGAACCAATCCAAAAAGTAATCTTGAAATCTTGTAGTTAAATACAAATTATTTTTATTTTTTTATTTTTTTATTGCCTCGTTAAGGGGCATAAACTTTCTTTTTGAAAGTTAAATTAAACACACTATGGAATTGAATTATTTTAATAAACGCGGTCAAGTATGGGTTGAGACAGTTATTTATACTTTGATAGGTTTAACAATTATTGGAATCTTACTTGCTGTTGCGACTCCCAAAATTGAGGAGATGAAAGATAGATTAAGAATTAATGAGGTTATAGATATTCTTGGAAAAATAGATTTGGCTGTTACAGATGTTCGGTCTGCTCCACAAAATGCAAGGATTTTAGATTTGGAAGTTTCCAAAGGGAAACTTGTAGTAAATAGCACTAGTGAAACTATTTATTGGAAATTAGATTCTACTTATGAATACAGTCAATCTGGAAAAGATGTGGCAATTGGAGATGTTAATGTTAGGACTAAACAAACTGGCAGTGTTTACGAGATTAAAATTTTTAAGACTTTTGATTTAAATATTTCTACTAAAGATAGTTCTGGAACAACAACAGATTTCCTTGAATTGGATGAAGCTTCTATCCCCTATAATTTAAGAATTGCTTCTGTAGGTTCTTATGGTCAAAGTTTGGAAGTGGTATTTTCTATAAATTAGATTTAGTTAGTTAGTTTTAAAAGTCTTGATTTCTTTATTTAATAGAGGTGTTCCATGTCAAAATTTAATTCAAATCCAAAAGTACCAACTATTCCAAATTTTACTGATAAGACTAAAGTAGATGTGAGATATATGTTGATTTCCCCATATGCTAATGCACATATATTTTGGGATGATTCTCGTGGAGAATTAGTTTATGAATTAGAAGAACCTCTTTTGGACGATTCCGAAAAAGAAATTTTAAAACAAATTCTTTTTTCAATTCAAGATATGATAAATATAAGTCTTGTTGTTGAAAATAAAGGTTTGACAAAGGAAGATTATTTAGAAAAAATTATTAAGTTGATTATTTCAGAATTAGGTTTAAAACTTTCTGTTAAGAGTTATGATAAAATTTTTTATTATGTTTATAGAGATTTTATAGGTCTTAATGAGATTGAGGCTTTGATGCACGATTATTTTATTGAAGATATTGAATGTAATGGTGCTGGAGAACCTCTGTATTTAGTTCATCGTGTTTTTAGGAATCTTCGAAGTAATGTTATTTTTAATAGTGTTGAACAATTGGCGAGTTTTGTTGAGAAGATTGCTCAGAAGTCTGGGAGATATGTTTCATATGCTTCACCTTTATTAGATGGGACATTGCCTGATGGGTCAAGAGTAAATGCAACTTATACAAAAGATATTAGTTCCAAAGGTCCAACATTTACAATTAGAAAATTTACAAAAACACCTTGGACACCTATTCAACTAATAGGTTTTGGAACCATAAGTCCTGAGATGCTTGCATATTTTTGGTTAGTTATGGAACATAAATTGAATGTTTTAATTGCAGGTGGAACAGCTTCAGGAAAAACTACTATGTTAAACGCCATTGCTTTTTTTATTCCGCCTGAAGCAAGAGTTGTATCTATTGAAGATACTAGGGAATTGAATTTGCCAAGAGAGAATTGGTTACCTTCAGTTGCAAGAACGGGTGTAGCCCAAGGTGGTGTTGGAGATGTAGATATGTTTGCATTATTAAAAAGTTCTTTTAGACAGAATCCTGATTATGTAATTGTTGGTGAAGTTAGAGGTAAGGAAGCTTCTGTTCTTTTTCAGGGTATGGCTTCCGGTCACGCATCTATGGGAACTATTCACGCAGATTCAGTTGAGACAGTTATTAGAAGATTAGAAACTCCACCTATTGAGTTAAATCCTACTTTGGTTAACGAACTGGATGTTGTGGCAGTTATGACTCATGCGATTGTTAATGGGAGAGATACAAGAAAGTTAAGGGAAATTATTGAAGTAATAAATGTTATGCCTGACGGCACAGCGACAACAAATGTTCCATTTATGTGGGATCCTGCACAAGATAGATTTTATTCAAAACCAACAAGTGAAGTTTTTAAGAAGATTGAAAAAAGAAGTGGTATTCCTCATGAAAAATTAATGGAAGATTTGAAGAGAAGGACTAAATTACTTTATACTCTTTTTCAGAAAAAAGTTGTAAATTTTGAAGAACTTAAGAGGATTGTTACAGATTTTTATGCAAATCCTGAAGCAGTTCTTACAAAATATGGAGTTATTTAATTTTGTTAATCCTCGTAAAGTTAATAAATAAAGTAATTCTAGATTATTCATGGAGGGATTAGAATTTTTAGACCAGTTGATTGATTCGATGTCTGAAGCATTGGATTCTTTAGAAAAAGCTAAAGCAAATGGTAGTACTATTAAAGCAAGGAACGCGAAAGATTTTTTGATTAAATTACAGTCTGAGATAAATCGGGAGCTTCAATGAATATCCCAGAAATTAGAAGAAATATAGAACGGGAGAAAAGAATTCTCGAAGAAATTAGAATTTTGAAATCTTCGATTCAATCTTTAGATAAAGAAGAAAGTTCATTTTATAATCAAACAATTAATTCCCTCATTAATCAATTGAAGATGTTGAATTCAGCGATTCTACCTTTATTAGGAGGTATTTCAGTTGTTAAACCATTAATAAAAAAACCAACTTTAATTAAAGAAAAACGAAAGTTATCTCCAAAAATTTTTCCTAAAAAAAATATAAGAAGTCTTTTAGAAAAGAGGTTACAATTTAAACCATTAGAAGAAAAGAAAAAACCAGCATTACCTAAACAGTTAGAGAAGAAAATTTCAAAAGTTGAGTTGAAAGATAAGATGCAATCTTTGGAAAAGAAAATTAGCAGTCTTGAATCGAAAGTTGAGAAAAAACAAGATTCAACAATTAGTAGGGTTGGTTCAGTTACTGAAAAAATGAGTGCTTTGCCTAAAATTCAGATTGTTGAATTACCAAAGAATACACAGAGGATTAATAAGAATTTAAAAGTGAAGTATGTTTCAAAGGTTACTAAAGAGCCAGTGATGGTTACAATTAGTGCTAAAGATAAAGAGGCGTTTGCTAAAGAACTTAAATTATCTGAGTATAATCTTTCTAAATTGCAGAAAGTTAAGAAGAAAAAAATTAAGAAGAAACCATTTTTTACTAGAAGATATGCTAAATTTTCTAATAAATTTTTTAGTAGCACATCTATTAAATTTGCCCCACAATTTAAGGATTTGAAACAAGATCTTAAACTTTCTAATGCAAAGGTTTTGTTGCAGAGTTATTTATCTATGGCTCTTATGACTACTGCGATTTTGTCAGTTGGAGTTCTTCTTCTTTTTATTGTTTTAGTTTTAATTAATCCTGCTCTTCTCTTAAAAAATTGGTATTGGATTTTTTTACCAATCGCGTCATTCCTTGGATTTTATTTTTATCCGTCGATGCAAAAAGGAAGTATGGAAAAAGAAATGATGAGTGAATTACCTTTTGCAACAATTTATATGAGTGCTATTGCTGGGTCGAATGTTGAGCCAATTAGAATTTTTAGAATTATTTCAGAATCAAAAGAGTATACTAGTTTCGGGGCAGAAATAAAAAAGATTATTAGCCAGGTTGAACTTTATGGTTATGATTTGGTTACTGCTTTGAAGAATGTCGCTAAAAGTACTATGAATAATAAGTTTGCAGAGTTATTAGAAGGGATGGCGACAAATGTTTTATCTGGGGGTTCTTTAAAAAATTATTTAGATAAGAAAGCTGAGAATTTTTTAATGGATTATAAGCTGGAGAGACAAAAATATTCTGGTGTTGCAGGAACTTTCATGGATATTTATATTAGTGTTTTGATTACTGCACCACTTATTTTGATGATGGTTTTCGTAGTTATTAGTTTAACAGGTATGGCATCATCTATTTCTTCTACATTTATTTTCGTATTAACTATTGGGGGGGTAGTTTTGGCAAATATCATCTTCTTAGTTGTTTTGCATTTAAATCAACCAGCAGTATAATGAAAATTACAGGAAAAACATTAATTGGTCCAAGTATAGGGGCTATTCTGATAATCTTACTTACAATTTTATTTAAGGATTCAATTTATTTTTCTTTTTTAATTGTTATAGCTTTAGTTATTTCGGCTATCCCTTTTGTTTTAGTTGTTGCACATGATTCAAAAATTCAAAAAGAAAAAGATGCTAGATTTTTAGAGTTTACAAGAGATTTAGTTGAAAATGTTAAAACTGGGACTCCAATAAATCGGGCAATTATGAATTTGATGAAAAGAGATTATGGACCACTTACAGCACATATTTTAAAATTAGGTAATCAAATTAATTTGGGGATTTCAATAGAGAAAGCATTAGGAATTTTTGCAATAGATACTAAAAGTCCAGTTATTTCTCGTTCTGTTTCTTTGATTTCTGAAGCACAAAAAGCAGGTGGAGATATTGTTACTATTTTAGATTCAGTTTCATCTTCGGTAAATCAAACAGAAACTTTGAAGAAAGAACAAAAAGCAGCAGTTTATAATTTAGTTGTTCAAGGTTATATTATCTTTTTAGTTTTTATAATTATTTTAATTGTTCTTAATCACTATATTCTTCCACTTACTTCTGATTTAGGTGGGGGAAATGGTTTTAGTGTTTCATCTTCTTCGGCATCAAATAGTCCACCAATGGATTTGTCAAAACCTTTATTCGGTTTGTTAATTACTCAATCATTTTTTGCAGGTTTAGTTATTGGTAAAATTTCAGAGGGAAATTTGAGAAGTGGGATTAAGCATTCATTTATCTTGGTAACTCTTGCATTGCTTCTTTCAACTGGTGCAGATTTATTACTTGGTGCAACTCCATAAGTTATTTAAAGAATTTTCTCCTGAAGTTATTAAAGGTTATTTAAGATGTTTAATTTTAAAAAAGGTAGTGCACACTTGGAGATAATTATTTCCTTTACAGTTTTTCTTAGTTTTACAATTTTTCTCTTGTATTATTTGGCTCCTGTTGAGACAGTTAATTTATCTGATAATGTTCTTCAAACTTTTAGAAGTTCTTTTTTAGATTATGTCAGTGTTGAAGTTCCTACCTTATTTGTAAAATCTAATGAAAGTGGTTGTGTCGATGTCGATGTTTCAGATTTTGATTTTAGTAGCGGGGTTGTTGCCAGAACTGCTTATGGAGTTATATTAGACTCAAAGATAAACTCAAATATTGTTTCGGTAAATTCTGCAGATAAGGGTTTTTATATTTCTTCTTCAGACGAGTTAAATTCTGGAACTTATAGTTGTTCTTCTCCTAAAAATTATAGTTTGGGAGATTTGAGAAATGAGGTTTTCTTATCAAATAAAAGTTTAAAAGAACTTGAAAATAATTATACTGAAAATTATAATGCTCTTAAGTCTGTTCTTGGTTTGCCTTCTGCTGTTGAGTTTGCGATAATTTCTGATGGCTATATTTCTGCGGAAAAATCTGTTCCAGCAAGTGTTGAATCTTATTCAGATGAAATTCGTGCCAATGTTTTATATTCAAATGGGACAATTAGAAAGGAGGTTTTCATAATTAAAATATGGTAATTTTTAGTAAGAATAAAAGAGGGTGGATTAAAATTACAGAAGCAATTTTGGGTATTTTAATGTTGACAGGACTTTTATTAGTTTTATATGATTCAAGAAGTAATGTTTTTGATGAAGAAGAGAAACTTTCAGAATATATGAATGACATTTTATTGAATATTGCAGAAAATGAGACTCTTCGAAGTTTTGTTATTGCTGATGATGTTTTTTCTTTAGAAGATTTTGTTTCTCAAAAATTTGCAACAGGGATTAATTTTTCTGTTCAAGTTTGTAATTTTTCTAAAACGCAAGGTTGTGTAGATTCTGGAGTTCCAACAGAAGATAAACAGGTCTATACAGAGGAGAGGATTATAGGTTCAACTTTAGAGGAGTATAATCCAAAAATTTTAAGATTATATGTTTGGTTTTAGTTTGATTAATTATTTAAAGTCGGTTTGTGATTAATAATTATGGCTTTTGATATTATTATTGGTAGGAATGAGGGTGATAAAAAAAAGTTCGGAAAGGATGGGTTGATTTCGATTGGTAAAACTTATGTGACTATGGGAGCTTATACTTCCTTGTCTAATAATCTTTTGATGGATGTTGCAAGAAGTCACGTTGTTTTGATTGCTGGTAAAAGAGGTGGTGGTAAATCTTATACTATGGGTGTAATTGCAGAAGCGTTGGCGTCTTTAAAGGAAGATGTTGCACAAAATATTTCTTCTTTGATGTTTGATACTATGGGGATTTATTGGACTATGAAATTTAAGAATCAGAAAGATAAAGAACTTCTTAGTGAGTGGGGTTTGGAACCTAAGAATGTTCCTGTTAAAATTTTTGTTCCATTTGGTCATGCAGATAGTTATAGGAAAATGGGAATTCCTGTAGATGTTGCATTTGCCTTGAAAATTTCAGATTTAAATGCTGACGATTGGGTTTCTCTTTTTGAATTGAAGTTTACTCAACCTGAAGCAGTTCTTATTGAAAGTGTTATTTCTAATTTGAAAGAAAAGAGTTCTTTTAATTTTGAAGATATTTCGAGTTTTATTAGTGGTGCTAAAAATATTTCTCAAGATGTAAAAAATGCTACGAGTGCTTTATTCGATGCTGCTAAAACTTGGGGTGTTTTTAGTGAGGAAATAGGAACAAAGGTTTCAGATATTATTTCTCCTGGGCAGAGTTCGATTATAGATTTGTCTATGTATGCTTCTATTGGTAGTTTTAATGTTAGAGCTTTGATTATAGGTTTGGTAAGTAAAAAGTTGTTTAATGAAAGAATGGAGTCTCGGA
>CAYNJW010000014.1:4613-11914 GCA_964397665.1 Candidatus Woesearchaeota archaeon | reverse complement strand
CAGAGCCCGCGTTATCCCAGTTCGATTCTGGGTGGAGGGATTTTAAATAAGATTTAAATAGGCTGTATAATTTAATTAATTATGACTATTAAAAATCAATTTGAAGTTTTTAAGAACAATTGGTTAATTGTGGTTTTAATCTTTGTGGTTTTAATCTTTGTATCAAATATTTCTTTGATTACTAATTCTTCACAAAATCTGTTATCTCATGGCTCTGATTCTCAACGATTAAACAATCAAAATTATAAATCTTCTATGGTGGGTGTTTATTCTGGGGAAGATTTTGCACCAGAAGAAAATTCAAGAAAAATTATTACAACTACATCTCTCGAAATTGAGATAAAACGTGGAAGTTTTTATAAACTTGAAAAAGATTTAATTGACCTTTTTACTTCTACAAATTCTTTAGTTTTAAGTAAAAATGTTCGTAAAATTGGTGAAGGAAGAAGTTCTAAATTAAGTGGAAATTATTATCTTAAGGTTGATATTAAAAATTATTCTCTTGTTCTAGAAGAGTTGAAAAGATACGGGGAGATTGAATATATTGATTCAAATTTGAAAGATATCACTGGAAATTATAAAAATCTTGAAATTGAATTAGCGTCTGAAAAAGAAAGGTTAAATAGATATTTAGAAATGTATTCTGAAGTTAGTGAAATTAATGATAAGATTAATTTAAATGATAGAATTTTTAATCAAGAGAGGAGAATAAAATATCTTGAAAATTCACTTAATAGAAAAGATGAACAAATTGAATATGTTACAATTTATTTTACTATGACTGAAAAGAAGTCTTTTTATTCAAATGTAGTTTTTGTAAGTATTTCAAATTTATTGAAAGATTTTATCGATAGTTTTAATCTTCTTATTAGTTTATTTTTCAGAGTTTTACCTTGGGTTATAATTTACTTTATTTCAAGAATTATTTATTTGAAATTTAATAAATCTAAGAAGAAATAAATTCACTTATTCCAGATTTCTTTGTTTGGAAGAAGAAAAATCCATAATCTTTTAGAATAGAATTCGCGATTGAACTTAAATGTGCTGTTGAATCATCTGAAAAACCAATTTGCAATTCTACAGATTCATTAAAATTCTCTTTGAGATATTTTTTTATGTATTTTCTAAAATCTTTAAATGCTGCAACTTTTATTTCACTTATTGTTTTATCTTTTCCATATTTATTCAAAATTAAATCATTTGTACAAGGATAAAATTTACAATAATTTAAATAAATATCGAATACCTCCTCAGGAGTTTTGTTTTTTATATTGTCTTTAAATTTTTGTTTAAATAAACTTACAAAATTCTTTAATTTTTCTTTTGAGATATCTTCTAAGATTTTTTCTTTTAATCCCATTCTTAATGTTTCTTTACTATGTCCTCTTGCGGTAATTATTGCGAAAATACTTCCCTTTTCGAATATACAATCTAAAAGATACTTCCAACTTCCAGCTTTCTTTGATTTTTTTAAATCTTTAAAAAATTCTTTATCATCTCTAAAATTTTTAAAAGATTCTTTAGTTATTTTTAAATTATTTTTTGTTAAGTGAGTTCTTATTTTTTCAAAATTCTTTGTTGAATATTTTTTCTTTTCTCCTTGATTATTAGCAAGAGTTACTTTTGTTGGCAAGGTTAATAAATTATCATCTAAATCAAAACTATATGCCTTATATTCCATACTAAAAATTTGTTAATGAAGTTTATATATGTTAGTTATAAAAAGATTTTAATTAATCTTTTCCCCATTTTCCTTTAATAACTGGTAAAATTTGTACTTTTCCGTTGTTATATAGCACAGCATTTGCAGCCATTGCAGAAGATGAAGAACCAGCCATATATTCAAGGTCTGTTCTAGAAGAGGTTCCAACAATATATGCATCTCTAAACTGTTCAGGTGCATGCGTATGTCCTGAAATGCTTTTTCCAAGAGATTTTTCTCTTGAGTTTGCTTTTCCACCCCTTGCACCATTAATGCCTTTGTGTCCGTGACTTGCAAGTTGGAAACCTTGTGGTTTTAAATCAGATCTAAGACCTAAGAAATGAACATTTGAAGGAATTTTTCCAAACATAGATAATGCTTCTTTTAGATACATATCTTCAGCAACATTATTTGAAATGATTCTTCCGCCAAGAGTATGACAAAGTTCAGCATTCCATAAATCATGATTTCTCCATTCTCCCGCTTCAAGATATTTTGGTAAAAAATCATCATGATTTGAATGAACTATTTCTATTTTTCTTTTTCCCATCATTTTAGAAAGGTGAATCATTTCAGTAAATAAGGATTTTAATTCTTGTTCAAGAATTAATCCACCAGAGTTATATTTTTTCGCACGATATAATGGTTTATTTGCCTCATGATGTGAAATGCTCCCACCATTAAAAAAATCATGTAAGATTAATCGTTTTGGTTTAAAAAAATCAATCATTTCATAATTAGCTTCTATTGTTTTTTGTTCATGTTCACCCCAATGTATATCTCCTAAAACTAATGCTTCAATACCTGCTTTAGTTGTTCTTCTAGTTCCATCATATGTTTTGCCCATGTCAACAAATTTTCCATTTTTTGTTGAAGTTAAGAATCTGAGATTATAATGTGTTTCATTTATAATTTCAACATAAAGTGCACCCATTACATGGTCTCTCACAGCTTGATCACCCTTGTCATTTTTTCTATTATAATTCGGCGTTGTAAGACAGCCAGTAGTGGCAAGTAATCGTGGTAATTGTGAATTAAATGAAGCAACAGTTAATAATCTTTGTTTTGAATGTGGATACACCAACGTTGAACGATATTTTGCAGGTAAATGTTGTCTTGAAGTTGCAGGATCAACATTTTGTGGAGGAACACGAATATTTGACTGTGAAATATTCCTATTTAATTTTTCGTGTTTACTCCAATCATATAACTCTGGTAAATCTCTTAGTGATTCATGTAATTGATTTTCACGAATCATTTTTCCTTGAATTGGTAAAATTCTTAATTCAGCATCTCTTTCTTTTGCAAATGTTCGTAATCCCTTATATAAATTTTCATTCAATACTGCACTATTTCCTTTTCCACCCCATTTTAATAGAACTTCTTCACCCGTGTTTTTATCAAATTTTTTATAATATGTACTTTGTGCAGCAGTTAAAATATAACCGCGTACCATCTTAGAAATAAAACCTCTCAGTTTTTTTATCCATGCTAATTAGAAGCCCCAGTTCTTTATATAGATTGCTGTAGCTTCTTAAAAGTGATTAAGGGATTATTAATCTTTTTTTCCATGGGCAATACTCTCACCTCTTCCTGCAGAAGTCATAGATATAAAATCTATTTTACCAATGATATTTTTCATATTTTTAGCACCAATATAAGTCATTCCAGAAGCTAACCCTCCAAGAAATTTCTTAATAATGGGTTCTATTTTTCCTTTAAAGTTGATTACTGTTGAAACACCTTCAATTGAGATAATTTCCTTTTTTTCTTTGTTTAATTCTAATTTTTTAATTGTTGCATCATATGATGCCATTCCACGATAAGCTTTGAAAAGTTTTCCTTTCTTTTTTATAATTTTTCCAGGTGATTCTTTAGTCCCAGCCAATATAAATCCTAACATTACTGTATCTGCTCCAGCACCTATTGCCTTTACAACATCTCCAGGAAATTTAATTCCGCCATCAGCACAGATAGGTATTTCTCCATGGGTAGCTTCATAAACATCCATTATTGCAGTAATCTGTGGAACTCCTGCACCGGACATAATTCTTGTAGTACACATTGAACCAGGACCAATTCCTACTTTAATTGCATCTGCACCTTTGGATAAAAAATATTCTGCAGCATCTTTTGTTGCAATATTTCCACACATCACATCTAATTCTGGATAATTTTCTTTAATCCAATCCAAAGTTTTTCCAGTATATTTTGAATGTCCATGTGCTATGTCTAATACTAAGATATTTACACCTGCTTTAGCAAGTTTTGGAACACGTTCTTTATAATCCTTAATTCCGACTGCAGCTGCACAAACTAATTTCTCTTTTTTCACTTTTTTAACCTGTTCAGCTTCCATTTCAGGTGTCATAAATCTATGTAGAACACCGAGACCTCCAAGTTTTCCAAGAGAAATTGCCATTTCAGATTCACAAACAGTATCCATATTTGCAGCAATAATTGGTAAGTTAATTGAATAATTTCTAGTAACTTTTGTTTTAAATTCAACTTCTTTTCTAGATCTTATTTTATTATATTTTGGAACGATTAATACATCATCATAAGAATATCCTTTTCCAATTATTCTTGCCATAAAATTATTTGTTAAGATTTTATATAAATATGTAGGTTATTTAATATATACTTTGTAGTTAATAATCTAAGAATTTGATTTTATTTCTTTAGACAACTTTAAAAGTCCTTTTTCTTTTGTAAATCTATGAGTAAAACAGAATATTTTTTTGTCTTTGGTAGAAATCCAGAATTGTCTTATGCAGAGTTAGTTGCGTATTTGTCTGGTCGAGGAATAGAATTTAATAAGATTTCATTTGAGAGAAACATGCTGATAATGGGTTTTCAAGAAGACCCAAATTTAAATATACAGGATTTTGGAGGTATTATAAAACTTGGAAGGATAACTTTTAAAGGAGACCATAACAATTTTTTGATTTATATTGATGATGAAGAATTAATAGAAAGTGATAAGTTTACTTATTCTATTATCGGTTACGCAATTGGAGATGTTGTAGGTAATAAATTTAAAAGAGAAAAGAGAAAGGCAATGTTAAAAAGAGGTAGAAGACAGTTAAAATTACAAAAATCTGAAACGATTTTAATTCCAAACGCAGATGTTGAATTTTTTGGTTTTGACTTGGATGACTTAATTTATTTTGGAACTGTTGAACAAGATTATTCCTTTGCAGAGATTAAAGAAAGAGATATGAAAAAACCAGTAAGAAGAGAAAGTTTGGCAATATCACCAAGATTGGCAAAGATTTTAATTAATTTATCTCAGGTTCAAGAAGGTGATTTGTTACTTGATCCTTTTTGTGGTGTGGGAGGCATTCTTCAAGAAGCATTATTGAAAAAGATTAATGTCTATGGTGTCGATAAAGATAAAAAAGCAATAGAATCTGCAAAAAAGAATCTCAAGTGGATTGATAAGAGATATGGTTTAGAGGCAACTTATAAATTATTAGCACAAGATTCTAGGAAAGCTCCAAATATGAAAGTTGGAGGAATTGCAACAGAACCAGATTTAGGAGCAGTTGTTAGAAGTAAACCAAGTAATAAAGATGCTAAATCTCATCTTAAAGGTTTTGAAACTTTGTTTATTTCAGTCTTAAAGAGGATGGTTGAGATTAAACGTCCAGGAGCAAAGATTGCAACAACAATGCCTTTCATTAGAAATCATTCTGTAGATTTGGGAAGGATTTGTTCTCAAACAGGTCTTAGATTGGCAAGATTTGACCATGTTGAATTTCCAATAAAGGAATTCAGAGAAGATTCTTTAATAGGTAGAGAAATTGTAGTCTTTGAATAGTATGCTTTCTATAATATAAATCTTTATAAACTAATTTTTAGATAAATTTATATGAGAAAAAATAACTTAAAAGGTCTTTTGGTGAGTACAATGATTGCAGGAGCAACATTACTTGGAGCTAATCAAGCTAAAGCTACACCAATAAAATATACTCAAATAGAAGATATTCAAACAACTGACCAAGATTTTACAAGACCAGGTATACAATCAAGTTTAACATTTAGTGTGGTTAATAATTCAACATTTAATAATACTGTTGATTCAGCTACAAGTTATTCTTTCACTGCAGAATCCAATAAGGTTTTTTCAGTTTACAGTATAGATACACCTACAGGTTGGAATTATACTATTTCTTCAGACCATAAAAGAATAGATTTTAATGCTACAAGTCAAGAATATTTTCAAGGAATAGGCGAAACTAATTATTTTACATTTCATTCAGATGTTTCTAATTTTACACAATCAAGATTTGATGGAACTTCAACGTACGATGGAGCATTTAATCAAGAAAATGTTTTAGCTCCAACAATTCCAGAACCAAATTCATTAGCATTGGGTGCTTTTTCATTATTGAGCCTTTTAGGAATTAGAAGATTTCTAAGAATTTAATTTTTATTATGCAAAGGTATTTAAATAAAACTTTTCAATAATTTTTATGAATAAGAAAATATTTGTTTTAATGCTTGGGTTATTTTTATTTAACCTTGTTTCAGCAACTACATTTAATGCTACTATAAGTCCAAATATTAACTCCTGTGGTGAGATTATTGAATCTGGAGATTATATTATTAATAGGAGTTTTAATTTTCAAAATACAACTTGTTTAATTATTGATGGTGTTGATAATGTTTCTATTGATGGAAATTCAAAAATAATCTCCGGTCCTTCTGAAAATTATTTTTTACGAATAAAAAATTTAATTAATTTCAATTTAAAAAATTTAACAATAGATTCTTGTTATGGAGGTATATTTTCATTAAATACTAACAATTCTTATTTTTCAAATATTGATGTTATCAATTCTAGAGAGTCAGGGATTACTTTAATAACTTCAAATAACAACTCTTTTTTTGATTTTATCTTAAATAATAGTGCAAAACTTGATTTAGTTTTAGTTTCTTCATCAAAGTATAATCTTTTTAAGAAATATAATGTTGAGTTATCTAATGGAACAAGTAGTGATTCAATTGGCAATATTTTCATACAAGAATTGAATGCACCAAAGATTTCATTTATTTCTCCAACTGCTAAAACTTATAAAAATGGGAATATCACTGTTGACATTATTGCCGTTGACGATACAAAAAATGGTGTTGAAAATATTTGGTGGAATAATGGTTCTGTTAATGTTTCATTTACTTCTGAAGTTAATTTAACCTTGAAAGACGGAAGTTATACTTTTACAGCATGGGCAAATGATTCTTATGGTAATGTTGGTTCCGTTAATGTTTCTTTCAAAGTAGATTCAAAAACTACAACTACAACTCCTAGAAGTAGATCTAGAGGTGGTGGTGGAACTTGTGTAACAAAATGGGCTTGTGATGATTGGTCTGTTTGTGATGACGGAAAACAAACAAGGACTTGTTCTTATCCTGAAGATTTTTGTAAACCAAAAGTTAGTAAACCTTTAGAAACTCAGACTTGCACTGTTAAAGAAGAACCTAAAGTAGTTGAGAAAACAAAAGAAGTAAAAGATAATGCTGGAACTGCAGGTGTTACAGGTGGTGTTATCGGAACAACAGGAAAAGTAGGAATTGGTTTCGCAGTATTCTTAGT
>CAYNJW010000014.1:0-4513 GCA_964397665.1 Candidatus Woesearchaeota archaeon | reverse complement strand
AAAGTAATTTGTTTATTTAATAATTTTTATAAATTTAGTTAAGAACTTTGATTTTTTAGATTAAAATTAGTTAAAAATATTTTCTATGGTGTCTTTTTCTTCTTGTGAGTTATTTTCTTCGACACTTTGATTAAGTAATACTTCTGCTTCGTTTTCTGGTTTTTTCTCTTCTCTTTCTTCAATGTTTTCTGCAAGTCTTTCTGATTCTAATTCTTCGATTTTGTCCTCAATAACTTCTTTATTATCTATTGCTTCGATTTTTGGGGAATCTTCTTCGACATCTGGAAATTGACTTTCATACATTACGTCAGTATTTTTATTTTCAATAACTTTTTCAATAATTTCCTCTTTTTTTGGATTTTCTTCGATAACTTCTTGATTTCTTAATTCTGCTTGTAATTCGGAAATATTTTCTTTTTTAGGAATTATTTCTTCTTTAACTTCGAGAGAATTTTCTTTTTTAATTTCTTCTAAAGATTTCCCGGTTTCTAAACTAAGAATTACTTCAGAAAGTTCTCTTGCTACATCAGCATTTACAGATATTGAATCAATACCTTGTTTAACTAAATATTCAACCATTTCTTTTTTACTTCCTGCTTGTCCACAAATTGAAGTTTCTATTCCTCTTGATTTACATTCACGAATAACTCTTGATAATTGTTTTCTAACTGCCCAATTTAATTCATCATAAAGGTATTGTACATCCTCATTTCCCCTATCAATTGCAAGAGTATATTGTGTTAAGTCGTTTGTTCCAAAAGATATAAAATTAATTCCAGTATCACATATATCTTTTATTAAAATAGTAGCTGCAGGTGTTTCAATCATTGCACCAATTTTTATGTTTTCATGATTTAAAGCTCCAACTTCCTCAATAATTTTTTTAGCATCAATTATTTCCTTTGGCGAAATTATTTGTGGAAACATTATACCAAACTTAAAACCTCTTTTAGCTAATTCATACATTGCAGAAATTTCTGCTTTAAATAAGTCCGGATTCTTCAATGAAAAACGAATACCATGGAAACCAAGCATAGGATTTTTTTCAATGTTATCTGGGGCACCTTCTAAATTAGCATATTCATCACTTCTAATATCTGAAGTCCTTACCCAAATTTCTTTTCCTGGAAATTGCTCTGCAATTTTTTGAAAACCTTCTTGCAACATTTTTTGATATTCATCTATCTTATTATTTTTTTGATAGTATAAAGGGTGCTTTCCACCAGAGGCAATTATTCCTTCCATTCTTACAAGTCCAACACCACTAGCCTTTGTTTTTGCTGCTCGTTCTGCAAACTCTGGGAGGTCTACAAGCACTTTAATCTTTGTTTTAGTGTTTACTATTGGTAAAACTTCAACCTTCTTATTTTCAGTATGTCCAAGGTATATCTTTCCATTAAATCCATCTACTGTAACCTCTTGTCCATCTTCTAATATCTGTGTTGCTGTTTCTGTACCAACAACAGCTGGAATTCCCATTTCTCTAGAAACAATTGCTGCATGTGCTGTTACACCACCTTCGTCTGTGATTATTGCTGAAGCTTTTTGCATACTCACAACCATATCCGGGTTTGTCATTTCAGTAACTAAGACATCTCCCTCTTTTATTTTATCTAAATCATCCATTGAATGAACAATTTTTACAATTCCAGAACCAACACCAGGAGAAGCAGCCATACCTTCTAGTAATAATTGTCCAGTAATTTCTTGAGATTCTTTTTTATTTCCAATAGTAGTTATTGGTCTTGTTTGTAAAATATATATCTTTCCATCTTCAATAGAAAATTCAATATCTTGAGGTTTTCCGTAATGTTCTTCTAATTTTAATGCAAATTCTGCCAAAGTTCTAATTTCATGAGTCTTTAAAATTTTTCTTTTTGAAATTTCTTCAGATAATTTTACAGTTTTAGTTATTCCAGATGAGTCTCTCACTATTGCTACTTTTTTATCTGCTATTTTTTCACTCAAAATTTCAAGTTCTCTTGAAATAACATAATTATCTGGTTTAATTCTTCCAGATACAATCCCTTCACCTTGGCCGAATACTGCTTCAATTAAAATATCTTTCTCAGTTATAGGATTAACAGAAAACATTACACCAGATTTATCGGAGTTAATCATCTTTTGAACAATTGCAGAAATTGAAACATGTGAATCAAAGCCATTTGTAATTCTATAAAAAATTGCTCTTGCAGTAAATGTTGAAGCAAATACTCGCTTTACTTTTTCTATTAATTCATCATTACCTTTCACATTTATAAAGGATTCTTGCTGACCTGCGAATGAATTTCCTTCTAAATCTTCAGCAGTTGCAGAACTTCTAACAGAAACAAAAATTGGTTCTCTTGCTGTTTTTAAAATTGCTAATGCACCTGGAGAATTTTTTAAACCGTTTAAATCTACACTAAAAGTATCATAAGCTTCCAATATTTCTTGTTTTAAATTTTCAGGCATTTTAGTAGAAATAACTAAATCTCTAATCTCTTTTGCTTTTTCAGTTAAAATTTTTGTATCATCTTTATTGATTTTCGAAAGCATTTGGTCAATTTTTGCTCTAATACCTGTTTTATCCATAAATTCATTGTAGGTTTTAGTAGTAATGGCAAAACCCTGTGGCACTGGAAATCCCGAGTTAAACATTTCTCCAAGATTTGCACCCTTTCCTCCGGCAATTGCACCATCAGATTTAGATAACTCTGAAAACCAAGCAATATATCCCTCTTTCATAAAAAATAATATTTTACAGATTATATAAATGTTACGGGCTAATCAAAAAATAATACTGGATAATAAGGTTTGTTTAAATATTTTTTTGGAATAGTTCCAAGAATACAACTAAATTCTCCTTCGGGCATTGTTAATTCAAAATAAATCTCACTACCATTTAATAAATCAAGTCTTCTTATTGTATTATGGTATTTTTCTTTGATAGCTTTCTGTGCTTTAAATCTCTTAGAGGAATTTTTATTAAATAATGAAATTTCAACCATTCTTTGAAAGATTTCAACTTCTGGAAAATCATCTCTTGACAGATTATTTAACTTAAAAGCTAAATCTTCTTTAGTAATCTTTTTTTTTAAATTTAATTTCATTATCCTATCTTATTACCTGCCTCGCATTCTTTATCCGGAGTTAAAAGGATAACTTGACTATCATCTTCGGTATATGCTGCTAAAAGCATTCCTTGACTTTCTATTCCCATTAATTTTCTAGGTTTTAAATTTGAAAAATAAACAATTTTCTTCCCATTCAAATCTTCAATAGAATAGTATTTTTTAATTCCTGCACAAATAATTTTTTCTCCAAGTTCACCAACATTTAAAGTTAGTTTATACAATTTATCAGCGCCATCAATTTCTTCTGCTTTAATTATTTCTGCAATTCTTAAATCTAACTTGGACCAATCATCATATGTGGCAATTCCTTCCATTAAATTTTCTGGATATCTTATTTATTAAATGTTTTGATTTTTCTCTTAAGAAAGTTTTATATATGTTTTAATCATTTAATTTTAAAGATGGTTGATAAAAATAATTCTATTAAAGATATTTTAAAGTACAAAACTAGGAAAAGAGTATTGAAAAGATTCTTTATAGTTCTTAGCGTTTTATTAATTTATTTAGTTATTTCTGTAAGTTATTACGGTTTCAAAGATGGTTTTTTAGTCTCGTTTTTAACTTGGTCTTTATTTGTTCTTTGTACTCCTATTGCAGATGCAGGATTTTTATTAGATTTTCCAATAAGGCTTTTTACAAAAATAAAGATGATTTACTCAGAAGTTATAGTATGGACTGTTGCAATATCTTTAAACATTCTTGTTTTAATTTTTAATAGTAGAATTTATGAAAAAACTTTTCTATTAAAGATTTTTAAATTAATTTTATCAACACCGATTCCTTACTGGTTTATTATACTCTTTTCAGCGTTAGGAACTTTTTTATCTATTTATTTTGGTGATGAACTTTTAGATGTTATTCAAGATAGACATAGAAAAAAATATAATAAACATAAGAAAAAACATTCATGGATCATCATTTTATTTATAATTGTTTTAATAATCTTAGTTTATTATTCTCTATTAAATAATTTAGGAATAAATTTTTAAAAATCTATTTTACAGATTTATTAATTTTTTATGGTGTCAAAACAAAACAAAATTTCTAAAAAGAAAATAGATCAAACATTAAAGAAAAGTATACTCGAGGGGAAATTTTCTGCTTCTGAAGCTGGATTTGGGATGTCATTTATTAGTCCATTCATCCTTGCTGCAAATGCTACTTCTGCACAGGTTGGAGTTTTTAGTGCAATAATAAATTTTGTTCCTAGTTTATTTCAAATGGCAACTGCAAAAATGGTTGAGAAGTACTCTAGGAAAAAATTAACCGTCAATTTTGTTCTTTCTCAAGCATTTATGAGTTTAATACTTGCAATAGTTGCCTTACTATTTTATTTTGGTTTTGATTTCAGTAGTTTATTGGTTGTTTTAATAGCTTCTCTAATCTATATTGTTGGA
>CAYNJW010000013.1:13995-15120 GCA_964397665.1 Candidatus Woesearchaeota archaeon | reverse complement strand
GATAGGGCTTTTGGAGGGAAAAATGGCAAATAAAACAGACACAGTAAAAGGATTCCAAGATTTTATTGGAGAAGATGCTTTAAAGAGAAAGAAGATTTTAGAAATAATTGAAAACGAATATCGTAAATATGGTTATCTCCCTGCGGAAACGCCTTTAATAGAATATGAAGATTTTGTTATTGGGGATAATAAAACTGATGAGGCAGTTAGAGATATTTTCAGGTTAAAAGACAGGGGAAAAAGAGATTTAGCTTTAAGATATGAATTTACTTTCCAATTAAAGAGAATTGCAAAAAAACAGAAATTACCATTTAAGAGATATCAAATAGGTTATGTTTTTAGAGATGAACCAATTAGAAAAGGAAGACTAAGACAGTTTATACAATGCGATGCAGATATTCTCGGATCAAACTTAAAAGATGAAGCAGAATGCTTGAAAATGGCTACAAATGTCTTTGAGAAATTAGACATGCCAATTACAATTTACATAAATAATCGGAAATTAATTAACGAGATATTAGTTGAAGAAAAAGTTCCAGAAAAAGTTCGTGAGGAAGTTATTCGTGAAATTGATAAATTGGATAAACTCAAACCTTCAGAAGTTGCAGCTAATTTAGCAAAAATCGGGGAAGAAAGAATTTTAGAGATTTTTATGAAAGAAGAAGAATATTTTGAGAAGTATAGTTTTTATAAAGAAATTAAACAACTTAAAGAGTATTGTAAATTATATAATGTTAATGTAGTATTTAGGCCATTTTTAGCAAGGGGGTTGGCTTATTACAATGGGACCGTCTTTGAAATTTGGAGTGATAAGTTAAATGTTGCATTATGTGGTGGTGGAAGTTATTTGATTAATGATGTTCAAGCTACAGGTATTTCATTAGGACTTGAACCGATTTTTTTACTAGCAAAAGTAAAAACTGAAGGACCAGCACTATTAATTGTTTCATTAGGACAAGATAAAAAAGTTATTTCATTAGCAGAAAATTTGAGAAAAAAGAACTTAAGAGTTCAGATACTATTAGATAAAAGTTTAGGAAAAGCAATGGAATATGCAAATTCTAAAGGGATTAAGAAAGTATTAATTATTGGAAAAGAAGAAGTAAAACCAAAAGCAGTTTTAAA
>CAYNJW010000013.1:0-13895 GCA_964397665.1 Candidatus Woesearchaeota archaeon | reverse complement strand
ATGAAAGAGATATATTCTGGAAAACAACAAGGAAATTATACTATTGAGAATTTTAGAAAAGTATCTGGGAAAATTCTTGGAAGTGCCGTAATCGAAGAATTTCATGTTGATGGTTTCCTCAGAATTAAAGTTTTTTTAAGTGATGAATTGGTTACTCTTGAATATAATTATAATAATAATTCTAAGAAAGTAGTTTTAAATTTATTCGGAAATGAAAAAAACTTTAGAAAAGTTAGAAAGTATTTTATTTAATTTTAAAATTCAAAATAATCTGCTAAATCAGAAACTAAAGGTATTCTTTTCTTTTCAGCATTCAAAGCATTTATCCAACTAAGAAACCAGATTAACATAACTCCAATTGATAAAATAAAATTAAGAAAATATCCAAAGAATGGAAGAAGAATCAAGACTGTTCCAACAAGATTAAAAATTATTGAAATTAAAAAAACAGAAAGACTTTGTTTCGCATGGAACATTACATATTTATCTTTTCTCCAAAGGATTATAGCAATTAAAAATCCTACAACACTTAAAAAAGTAGCAAGAAATGCTCGAGTTTTTGATTCCTGAGATATTTTTTTAGTTTTTCTTTTTGCCATTTTATAATTTTTATGAGGTTTTTTCTTTTTTAAGTTTTTTCTTTCTAAACTAATTAAAATGAGCCTGCCGGGATTTGAACCCGGGACCTCCGGCTTTCTTCGATTGAAGAAAAGTTAAAGTTCTAACGAACCTCAATCATATAAGACCGGCGCTCTAACCTGGCTGAGCTACAGGCTCACTTACTATAATATCTTAGTTTATTGGATTTTTAAACTAAACTACTTTAAATTCAAAAGAAATTAAATTCTTTGTTAATCCAATATCTTAATTCCTACAGCTTTGAATTTTCAACCTTCATAATTTTTCTTGATTTTTATAAAGGCAGATATTTATTTGAGTAAAATTTGCTTTAAAAAGATAATGGGGTAATCTTCGATTCTAATAAAATAAGAATTTTATTATTTTAATTATTAAAAACTCTTAAAAACCTTTCAGTTAGTTAAGATTATATGGGATTAACTTATAAATTAAATTTAGAAACTAAACTTGTTTCAACAGATAAGAAAAAAGAGTTTAGTAGGAGTAGAAAGTGTTAATTGGATTAGTTGGAAAACCCTCCTGTGGAAAGTCTACTTTTTTTAAATCAGCAACAATGGCAGATGTTTTAATTGCTTCTTATCCTTTTGCAACAATAAAACCAAATACTGGTGTTGCCTATGTACGAGTAGAAGCAATTTGTAAAGACTTTAATACAAGATGCAACCCTCGAACTGGTTTTTGCGATGGTAAAACTAGATTTGTACCTGTGGAACTGATGGATGTTGCAGGATTAGTAGCTGGTGCAAGTGAAGGAAAGGGTTTGGGAAATCAATTTTTAACAGATTTATCAAGGGCAGATGCTTTTATTCATGTTGTGGATATTTCTGGTACAACAGATTCAGAAGGAAAAGAAGGAAAGGGAAATCCAATTGAAGATGTTAAGATGCTTGAATCAGAATTAGATAAATGGTATACTGGAATTTTAAAGAAGGTTTGGAAATCTTTTGCAAGAACTATTCAAATGGAAAAACAAGATTTTGCAAAAGCTGTAGCAAAGCAGTTTTCTTCTCTTGCAGTCAAAGAAGACGATGTGAAAGAGGTTTTATTAAAATTAAAATACGATTCTGAAAAACCATCTAATTGGACAGAAGATGATTTGTATAATTTTTGTCACGAGTTAAGACACTTAACTAAACCTATGATAATCGCAGCAAACAAAATTGACAAAGAAGGGGCAGAAGAAAACTTTAAAAGATTAAAAGAAAAATTTAGTGATTTAATGATTATTCCTTGTTCAGCAGATTCAGAATTATCTTTGAGACAAGCATCAAAGGCGGGATTGTTGGAATATACTCCTGGCGAAAGAGACTTTAAAATTTCTAAAGAATTAAATGAAAAACAGTTAAATGCTTTAGAGTTGATTAAAAATAATATTTTAGAAAAATTTGATAAAGGGACTGGCATTCAAGAAGTTTTAGATAGGGCTGTTTTTGATTTATTAGATCATATTGCTGTTTTTCCAGCATCAGCAAATAAATTAGGAGATTCCAAAGGAAACATTTTGCCAGATTGTTTTTTAGTTAAAAAAGGAACAACAGCACAGGATTTTGCATACATCATTCATTCAGATTTAGGAGATAATTTCATAAAAGCAATAAATGCAAAAACTAAATTGGCAGTTGGTAGAGACCACGTTTTAGAGAATAGGGATGGGATTGAGATTATTACACGATGAGAGATATTTGGATTAGATTTAGATTGGAGATTTTCCAAGCAAGATTAAAATTTGCTGGAAAGTTAAGTAAATTTTTTGAAATTTTGAAAGATAAGTTTAATCCAAAGAGGAATCCAAGATTATATAAAAGTTTAAGAGGAATTTCAGTTTTTTTTAAGACAAGAACTAATTTAATTATTCAGAATAAAAATCTTTGGACAGAAAGAATATCTTTAGGAAAGCAATTTATGATTCATGATAATGATTAATGTTAAGAATTATGTATAGCAATAAGAGTTTTCATTCTTTTAGTTCCTGTAAGAATGCAAGCATCTAAAATTTGTTCTCTACTTGGAGTGAAATTTGAGCTATTACTCAATAGACTATGTAATCCCTTTCCTTCTCCAAGATTTTTTTTAGTTTCTGCAATTTCTTCTGGTGTTGCAATTTTCTGTTCTACAGGATAAATACTATTTAGTCTTGAAGGATTATTACTGTGGGGTCCATAAATATTAAGTTTGTTTATTAGATTTTTCTTTTCAAAATCCATCCATGCTTCAAATTTATAGTCATAAGTTTTTTTATCTATTTGAATTTCAAATGTTCCAGTATAATATCCCGAATGTTTAAGTTTATATTCTCCCATTGTAAAAATTTGCTTAAGCTCTTTATAAAATTTTAGGTTTTAAAAATTATTCTCCAAGAATTTTAATTAAAATTTTTTTATTTCTTTTCCCATCAAATTCACCATAAAAAATCTGTTCCCATGGACCAAAATCTAACTTACTGTTTGTAATTGCTACAATAACTTCTCTCCCCATTATAGTTCTTTTTAGGTGTGCATCACCATTAATTTCTCCAGTTCTATGATGTTTGTATCCTTCTGGATATTGAAAGGGTTTGTAAGGTGCTAATTTTTCAAGCCATTCAAAAAAATCTTCTTTTAATCCACTTTCTTCATCATTAATGAATATTGAAGAAGTAATGTGCATTGAATTTACAAGAACAATCCCTTCAGTTATTCCACTTTCAAAAACAGCTTCAGAAACAGCTGAAGTAATATTTATAATCTCTTTTTCTTTTTCTGTTTTTATTGTTAGATATTTAGTATGGCTTTTCATAAGATTTTTAACACTGATCTACTTAAAAAGTTTATGAAGATTAAAATAACTGTGAAAACGAATTCAGGAAAGCAAGAGATAAAGAAGATTTCAGAAGAACAATTTAAAGTTTATTTAAAATCCAATCCAGAGAATAATAAAGCAAATATAGAATTATTAAAGTTTCTTAAAAAAGAATTCAAGGTGAAAGAAGTTAAGATAATTTCTGGAAAAACTTCAAGAAAAAAATTGATTAAATTAGAATAGCTAATCACAATAATGCTTTTAAACTTGTGAGAATTTAAACAAGTATGAAATCTATAGATACCGGACTCGACATCAGTATTTTACCAATTGGAATTAAACAATTAAAGAAGTATAGGCCAGAAAGAGATTTATTAATCCCTTTTGTTAAACCTGGAGAAAAAGAATTAATACAGTATGCTTCTTTTGCTAATTTATTCAGTGGAGGTTATAGGATCTTTGCAGAAGTAAAAGATAAAGGTTTTAAACCAATTTTAGCTCCAACGAGAAATAAACAAGGTATCAAGTTACAATTAGAATTTCCTTTTGAAATTTCAAGAGAATTTCGAGGATGTTATTCTTCTTATGAACCTTCAAATGAGGATTGGAAACCTGAACAATATAACTCTTTAATACTATTTGGAAAATTTTCCTTTGAAAAGGAAAAGATGGCAGTAAGGATATATTTAAGCAACAAAAAGAAGAATAATTTACTTGAAAAAATGCACTTAGATAAACCAGATTTAAGGAGGGATTACAATTTTAGAATGTATGATGCAAATGTAGAAAAACAAAATGGAAGATTTATTCTAAAAAATTGGCAGTAGATTAATTTAAAACTATTAATTTCTAAATAATTATATGCCTATAAAATATTCACAAGCAGATGATATAAAAGAAAGAGCTATAGAAATAATAAACACTTTAAATTTGACACATATAAAAACGCAGAGTTTAGCTTTTTTAAGGAGTAAAGGTTCAACTTCAAGAGGAACAATTGCAAGATGTCATACTCTCGGGAAAGCAATGCAAATGGGGATGGGAAGAACAGAAGGATTTTATTTAATTGAAGTAATCGCCGAGAGATTTGATAAACTTTCAGAAGTAGAGAAAACAAAAACAATAATTCATGAATTGATGCATATTCCAAAAACTTTTGGTGGCGGATTTGTTCATCATGATAAAGTTCATCAGAAGTCTGTAAATAAAAAATATGAAGAGTATTGCAAACTTAAAGAGGAGAAATTATGGTTTTAAAAGAGATTGAATATTTTAACAAGGGAAAAAAAATAAAGATTAAGGTAAAAATTTGTAAATCTTATTGGTCAAAATTTTTAGGATTAATGTTTAGAAAAAATAGCCCACCATTACTTTTTATTTTTAAAAAGGAAATAAAATTAAATATTCATTCTTTTTTTTGTAAGCCTTTCAAAGCATTATGGATTGATAAAAATATGAATGTAAGAAAGGTTATCGACGGAAAACCTTGGAAATTAAACTATTCAGGTATAGGGAAATATCTGCTAGAAATTCCTGAATAGTTTTTATCGTCGAATAAATCTTCACTTAGAAATAACAACTCTCTCGTCGAAAGAAGATAGAAACATTTAAATAGAATTTTTAACTGTAATAGTTATCACAATTAAAAAAGGTGAAAGGAGGGATAAAACATGGGAAAAATACTAGTAAAAAATGTTATTGAAAGAAAGCCAGGATTCCTTTATTATGTTGATGGAAAAGGTAACGTATGTGAAGCTAAAATGGCTAGGGGCGGAAAGAAGAAGAAAAAATCTGCTAAGAAAGTAACAAAGAAAAAAGTAGCTAAGAAAAAGGTTACTAAAAAGAAAGTTACTAAAAAGAAAAAGAAGTAATTTCTTTTTTACGTTTAGCGTCCTTTAAGGACAATTTTTATTTTTAATATCATATTCAATTGATAGGATCTCATAGGGAAGGTCCTATCAATTAAAACTTTTTTTTAATTTCTCCAACATATTTTTATAGTCTATTTAGTTTCTTTTTTTATGGATTATTTTTTAGGCATAGAGTCAACAGCTCACACTTTTGGAATTTCAATTTTAGATTACTCAGGAAAGATAATTGTAAATCTTAAAGATTCATATACTACTTCTGATGGTGAGGGTGGGATGATCCCGATGGAAGTTGCAAAGCACCATAATAAGATTGCAAATAAACTCTATACAAAAGCAATAGCAGATGCAAAAATTAATGAACAGAAATTAATTGCAGTTGCTTTTTCAAATGCCCCTGGTTTAGCACCTTGTCTTTTAGAAGGAATGAAGTTTGCAAAGGGAATTTCCAAAAGATTAAAAATTCCTATTATTAAAGTAAATCACTGTGTTGCACATTTAGAAATTGGAGAAATAACTGGAGCAAAAGACCCAGTTTTACTTTATGCTTCAGGAGCTAATACCCAAATTATTGCATATGAATCAGGGAAATATAGAGTTTTTGGAGAAACTTTAGATTTAGGTGTCGGAAATTTCATAGATACTTTTGCAAGGTTTCTTGGTTTGGGATTCCCCGGTGGTCCCCAAATTCAAAAATTAGCTGAGAAAGGTAACGAATTTATAGGGCTTCCATATTCTGTTAAAGGAATGGATGTTTCATTTTCTGGAATGCAAACAAAATTAAAACAACTTTACGAAAAGGGAGAATCAAAAGAAGATTTATCTTTTTCAATGCAGGAAACTGCTTTTGCAATGCTTGTAGAATCTGCAGAAAGAGCTTTAGCCCATACTGGGAAAAAGGAACTTTTGCTTGGTGGTGGAGTAGCTTGCAATTTAAGACTTCAAGAAATGTGTAAGATTATGTGTAAGGAAAGGGGTGTGAAATATTTTTGTCCACCAATGCAATTTTTAGTTGATAACGCTGGCATGATTGGGTTTTTGGGATTAAAGATGTTCAAAAAAGGAATTTATACTTTACATAACGATTTAGATAAAATAGATATTGATCCTAGAGAGCGAACTGATGATGTTGTAGTAAAATGGAAGTAGATTAGACAAAAATATTTTTTAGGTTAAAATAATGAAAATCCTTTGTAAAATAAATTTATCACATATATTTTTATAAACTAACTTTAATTTTATGAGATATGGTAAAATTTGCACATTTAGCGGACTGTCATTTAGGAAGTTGGAGACAGCAAGAATTGCAAAATCTTAATTTTAAATCTTTTCAAAAAGTTGTGGACAGAAGTATAAAAGAAAGTGTTGATTTCATTTTAATAGCAGGAGATTTATTTGATTCTGCATATCCACCAATAGAGATTTTAAAGGAAACTTTCTCCGAATTTAAGAAAATTAAGGAAGCAGGAATTCCAGTCTATTTAATTGCAGGTTCACATGATTTTTCAGCGTCTGGAAAAACTTTTTTAGATGTTTTAGAAAAAGGTGGTTTCTGTAAGAATGTTGAAAATGTTGAGGAGCAAGAAGATGGGAGATTAAAACTTACTCCAACTTTTTTTAAAGATATTGCCATCTTTGGATATCCTGGAAGAAAGTCTGGAATGGAGATAGAAGATTTAAAAAAAGTTTATTTTGATTCAGTTTACCCATACACTATTTTTATGATCCATACGACCATTTCAGATGTTGTTGGAACAATTCCAATGGACTCAGTTGATAAATTAAAGTTACCTCTTGCTAATTATTATGCCATGGGTCATATTCACCAGAGATTTTTAAAAAGAGAAGGTAATGCCACCTATTCTTATCCTGGACCTATTTACCCAAATAATTTCCAAGAATTAACAGATTTAAATTATGGAAGTTTTAATTTATGTAGTTTAGAGAATGGAAATTTAAGTGTAGAGAATATTCTAATAGAACTAGAAGAAGTTGTCACAAAAGAGATTTTTTTAGATAGTGGACTAACAGCAACAGATAAGATAATTTCAGAAATTGATAGGCTAAATTTAACTAATAAAATATTCTTATTGAAACTTAAAGGGGTGTTGAAAGAGGGAAAGACAGGAGATATAAGGTTTGGAGAGATTGAAGATTTTGTTTCAAAAAAGGGAGCAACAGTTTTTTTAAGAAATATTTCCTCAGTAAAACTCTTGGAAAATGGGGTAGAATTAACTACTGGAGATATGGAGAATATCGAAGAGAAGATTTTAGAAGAGTATAGCAGAAAGAATCCTGCAGATTTTAATAAATATTTGCCTTCATTAATGCAAACTTTATCAATTGAAAAAAATGAAGATGAAAAAAATCTAATTTACGAGAATCGTTTGATTTCAGAGTTAAAGACTATTTTAAATTTAGAGGAAATTTTATGATTTTTAAAAAATTAATTTTAAATAATATTAGAAGTTATTCAAATCTTGAAATTAACTTTCCAAAAGGTTCTACATTATTATCTGGAAATATTGGTGCTGGAAAAACTTCAATATTATTGGGTTTACAATTTGCATTATTTGGATTACAACCTGGACAAAAAGGTGCATCAATTTTAAGAAACGGAGAAGATGTAGCATCAGTTAAATTAGAGTTTAAGATTGATGAAAAATTAATTTTTGTAGAAAGGACAATAAAAAAAAGCAAGGCTGGAAGCATAACCCAAGATAAAAATATTTTGACTATTGATGGAATAATTGAAGAACTTTCAACTTCAGAAATGAAGATGAAGATAATTTCGTTATTAAATTATCCAAAAGAATTTGCTAAAAAATCTAATTTATTGTACAAATTTACAGTATACACACCACAAGAAGAAATGAAATCAATTATTCAGGAGAGACCAGAAGTTAGGTTAGATCTTATTAGACATATTTTTGGAATTGATAGATATAAAAGAATTAAAGAAAATACTCAAATTCTCGTACAGAAGATAAAAGAGAAAATAAAATTAAAAGAAGTTTTAGTTAGTGAAGTTAATTTATTGAGAGAAAAATTAACCTTAGACACTGAAAGAAAAATTAAATTAACTAAGGAAACAAAAGATTTAGAGTTAGAGTTAAAGACCCGATTAAATGAAAAAAGTTTATT
The DNA here is from genome assembly GCA_964397665.1 of Candidatus Woesearchaeota archaeon. Lineage (GTDB taxonomy): Archaea > Nanobdellota > Nanobdellia > Pacearchaeales > GW2011-AR1 > CAYNJW01. The sequence continues at coordinate 5,466 of CAYNJW010000013.1, read as the reverse complement.
AGATGTAAAAATTGATAAATTAAAGATTTCTCTAGAAGAGAAACAAAAAATTGATGCAGAGATTTCTAGAAGAGAAATAGAGTTGCGCGGAAAGGAAGCATTAAAATCAAGATTACAAAAAGAAATATTTAATTTACAAAATGAAATTAAGGAACCTTTAGAATTTTCTCAAGAGAGGTTAGATAGTGTTTGGAAATTATTAGAGAAACATAAGAATCTTCTTGAAAATTTTAATGATAATCTGATGAAAGTAAATTCTAAGATTTCAGTTTTAAATGCTCAAAAAGAAAGTTCATTAAAAATGAAAGAAGGTGTTTTATCTTTGGAAAATTGTCCAACTTGTTTTCAACCAGTTTCAAAAGACCATAAAGAAAGACTTTCAAAAAGAACAACCTTTGAGTTAGAAGATATAGAGAGAGAGTTATCTCCAAAACTTTTTGAGAGGGAAAATCTTATTAAAGATATTGAAGCGGAGAAGAAATTAATAAGAGGTTATGAGGAAGATAAGATGAAATTAGAAAGAAATAAGATCAATTTTGAGCATAGAAAAAATATTGAAATAAAAATAAAGAGTGATTCTTTTGTTTTAGACAGGACGTCAAATGAATGTGAAGAAATAAGATTAGCAATAGAATCTATGAAGGAAAGTGTTGGAAGGTTTGCAGAAACTCAGTCTAAATTTAATGAGTATCAGTCAAAAATAAATTTAAGAAATACTGCATTAAGAGGTTTAGAAATAAATTTTGCAGAGAAAAGAAAAGAATTAGAATTGTTGATGATTAGTTTAGGGGATTTAACTGGAGAAATTTCTAAAAAAGATAAAGTACGTACACAAATAAGTCATTTAAGATCTTTACAAGATTGGCTACAAGAAAAATTTCTCTCAATGATTACATTAACAGAAAAGAATGTCTTAGCTAAATTAAGAATTGACTTTTCAAAGATAATAAATGAGTGGTTCATAACTCTCGTAGATGAAGATTTATCTATTAGGTTGGATGAAGATTTTACACCGGTAATTACTAATCAAGATTATGAAATAGATTTTGATTTTTTATCTGGTGGCGAAAGAACTGCAGTCTCTCTAGCCTATCGTTTAGGTTTAAATCAAATGTTAAATTCACTTATGTCAAATTTAAAGACAAAAGATATCTTAATTTTAGATGAGCCTACAGATGGTTTTTCAGAGAAACAACTTGAAAAGATGAGAGATATTTTTGATCAATTAACTTCTGAACAAGTAATTTTAGTAAGCCATGAACAGAAAATAGAAGGATTTGTAGATAATGTTATAAAAGTTGAAAAAGAAGGAATAAGTAAAATTTTAGAAAGCTAAACCAAAACACTTTTAAACCAAATCTTATGATAAATAATATGGAAATAAAAATTTTAAATGAAACAAAAGACTCTTTGGATGTAGAAATTGGAGATTTAACTATTGTTGAATTAATGAGAGTTTATCTTAATAAAGAAGGTGCAGATATGGCTGTTTGGAAAAGAGCTCATCCAACAAAGAATCCAGTATTACATTTAGAAGCTTCAAATCCTAAAAAACTATTGCAAAAAGCAATAGATTCTGTGAAAAAAGAATTATCTTCTTTAGAAACAGATTTTAAAAAATTAAAATAATTTGATTTTAAGATACTTTTTTGAAATTTAATATTTTCTTTTTAGTATTTCTAAAACTGGTTAATTTCAGAGTGTATTTAAGAAAAATCTTTTAACAGATTATTAAAATGTTTAACAATGGTATTAAAATTACAAAAAACTTTAGATAATCTTCTTCCAGATACTATAAAACTGGTTGAAAATGTTTCGCAGTTAGATTTATCTTCGAAACCGATAAAAGTTAAAGTTCTTGGTAGGTCAGAAGTTTATAAAGAATTGAAAGAAGATAAGAATTATGATTCAAAGAATAAATTAACAAATAGTTTATTTACACTAGGTAGTTCATTTCAAGATTTGTTTTGTTCAGTTGGTTCATATAATAATTCACTTGAAAGGATAAGATTTATTAAAGAAAATTTAGGGTTTAAAATGAGTAAAAAAGGATTACAAACTATTTTAGCACATGAGTTAGTACATGTTGCACAATTTAGAAATTTTCCAGATTTTATGTCAAGATATGTGGCTTCTTTTCATGAACAATCAAAAACAAAAATTCAGATAAAGAACTTTGAAGTTTATTCAAGTTTTATAGAATATGATGCTAATAAAATAGAAAAGGAATTATTTCCTGAACAAACAATACAACCTTCAATTTCAACCGCAATTTTAAGTTTAGGTTATTTTTCTTGTAAAAGTGCATTATCCTTTGCAAGATTTCTTCCAAAACAAGAAGATTCTTCCAAAATTTGTGAGAACAAGATGGAAGAGTTATTAGAAAATACTAACTGGAAAAACTCAAGAAAAATAATTAAGGGAATCTATGAATTGCCAGAAGAAAGATTTTTAGAATTATTTTATAAGAAAAGATAATTTAATCTTTTTAATTTCTTTTTATTCTACTGCAATAATCCTTATATAATCAATAAACTAAGAAATTTTATGGTAAAAATTTCTGCAGGAGCTTTTGAATTGAACAAATTTCTTCATGGAGGTTATGAAACAGATATTATTACAACTCTTTATGGTCCAGGAGGTTCTGGAAAAACTAATTTTTGTATGCTTGTTGCAGTTAGTAGGGCAAGAAAAGGTGAAAAGGTGATTTTTGTAGATACTGAAGGTGGTTTTTCTTCTGAAAGAGCAGATCAAATTCTAGGGGGGAATAAAGAACAACTTAAAAGAACTTTGGAGAATATTTTTATTTTAAAACCAACTTCATTTAAAGAACAAGAAGATGCATTTAAGATTTTATTAAAACAAGTTAAATCTGGAGATATTTCTTTAATAATTATAGATAGTATTGCTATGCTTTATAGGCTTGAACTTGGAGATGCGATTAAATCTCAAGAAAGTGAACAAATTCAAGAAGTAAATAGAAAGCTAGCAAATCAATTAAGACAATTAAACGAAATAGCAAGAAAAGAGAATATTCCAGTTTTAGTAACAAATCAAGTTTATTCTTCATTTATTAAAGATGAATCGGATTACAAGGAAAGACAAGTTTCAATGGTTGGAGGAGATTTATTAAAATATTGGAGTAAATGTTTGATAGAATTAAAAAACTATTCAGGAAGAAGAAAAATAATTTTAAAAAAACATCGTTCACTTCCAGAGAAAGAATTATCCTTTGAGATTACAAATAGCGGAATTAAGAAAAAAGGGATATTTTAAATTTAATTAGTTGTTATTTTAAAATTACAACAAATAGAAACATTTATAAAAAAGAGAGTATTCTAATTGTAAGGGATTACAAATGAAACTTAAAGAAATACTTGAAACATTGAAGCCGGTTACTGACTTGAAGAAGGTTGAACTTTATCATGGTGGGGAAAATATTGGAACAATAGGGCAAAATAGAAAAACAGATTTAAGAATTTATGCAGAAATTTTAGGCTTTAACGATAATGTGCTTGGAACTGGAGAAGCTTCAAGAGGGATAGCTCTTTATGCAGAAAGAGCAAGAGAAGCAAGAGAAAAAAAAGGAAAGTATAAATTTGTTGATTTATTATTTCAAGTGGTTGAAGAATCTTATGAATTAAGTGGAAGAATAAAATATAAAGAATAATTTTTATTTACGGATTTTTAAGAGTTAATTTTTATGATTTTACAAAGATTAAATAGATGTCAAGTGACATAATTTTTATAAACTATGATGATTTATTTTATTCATGGTTTGTATTCAGGAAATAGTTTTAGAAGATTTAAAGCCTTATCAAGAAGAGTTTGAACCATCTAAACCACTTTTAAGGTTGACTAAAAAAGAAACTTTAGATTATTTTTCAGAATGTAAAATTCCAGAAGTGTTCGCATCCCCTTGGCCAGAAAGAATGTCTAAAAAAGAGTATAGAATTGGAATTAGGGGTTCATTAGTATATCATGGACCTGTTAATGTTTCTGATAAGGATAAGAGATTAAATGCAGTTAGAATTGGAGGGGTGAAAGAATTAGATACTTATTTTAATAAAGTTTTAATCAATGCTTTTGAAAACGGTTGGATTAATATTTATTTAGAAGGTAATCTTGAAGGAAATTTAAATTATGACGAATCTAAAAACTTGTTTTCAGATATTGAAGCAATACAAGCTAATCACCTTTTTGCAAATAATAGAAAAGATCTTTTAGAAAGAATGCAAAAAATTAATAGATTTGAGAATCAGAGAGATAAAAGTTCTAATCCCTTAGTTTTTGCTAAATTTGAAGATTCAAGATATAAATTATTAAGAATTTAGAGCTTTTAGATTAGTTATTTAGACTTTTTCTTTTTTGTAGTATATTTTTTTCTTGATGGACATTCAGGATTAAAACAAAACTTCCAAGGTCTCTTTCCAGACATCATCCTTACCAATAAAGGAAATTTATTTCCACATTCAGGACACATTTCAAGATTTCCTTCTTTATCTCTAACTGGCAAAATTTTTCCACCTGCTGGAAGTGTAAATGTGGTTTTACATTTTGGATAGGCATCGCAAGAAACAAAATATCTTTTGTATTTTTTACCATACATAACTCTGAAATTTCCTTTTTGACAAACAGTACATTTACTCATAGTACTAGCTTTTTTTTCAGCCTCCCATGTAGCAGCATTTCCTCCAGCCAAGGCTTCACCAATTTTATCAAGATTTTTAGTCATTTGTATTGCAATTTTATTAATTTGAGTTTTAGCTATCTCTAAAATTTTCTTTTCTTCAGAAGGATAATTCTTTTGCATTGTTTTCAATTTTTCCATTTGTTCTTCAAATTCCCTAGTAAGTTTTTCGTCAAGTATTTCAGGAGAATATTTTTCCAAGGCTTCAACAACTTTAAGGCCAAGTTCAGAAGCTTCAATAGATTTTTCATGAATATATCCTCTTTTATAAAGTGTTTCAACAATATTTGTTCTCGTAGCTTTTGTTCCAAGATTTCTTTTTTCTAAGTCTCTAATAAGAGATGCAGAACTAAATCTTTTAGGTGGCTTGGTTTCTTTTTCTTCAGTCCTTATTTCAGTTACATCAACGCGACCATTTATTGTTGGAATTTTTTCCTCTTTCAATTTTGTAGGATAAACACGCATCCAATTTTTTTCTTTTATTTGCATCCCACCTTTACCAAATCGAACACCATTAATTTCAACCTTTATTTTTTTATTTTCAATAATTGAAGGTTTGCAAAAACAAGAAATAAATCTTTTAACAATTAAATCATAAAGTTTTTTCTCGTTTTCTTTTAGTTTTCTAATTTCTCCTGTTGGATAAATTGCTGGATGTGCTGGATCAGTTTTATTGCCTTCTCTAGGGGTTTTATTAACAGCATATTTAACAAGAGTAGTATATTTTTTCAGTTTTTTCAAGATTTTATCATATCCTATTTCTGAAGGATATTTTT
>CAYNJW010000012.1:0-19138 GCA_964397665.1 Candidatus Woesearchaeota archaeon | reverse complement strand
TTGTTCACAAATGCTGAAACCGTGATGTCGGAGGTTCGAGTCCTCCCCGAGACGTTTTATATTCTTTTTTTAATTCTTCAACACAACATTTATTAATCTCTTTTTATTTTTTATATCATGTTTATTAAAGAGGTGAATCCTAAAGTTATTAAAAATTCTCGTGGAGAGAGAACTATTAAAGTGGAACTTAAAACTTATAAGGGGAAATTTATTTCATCTGCTCCATCTGGAAAGTCTACAGGAATTCATGAGGTTCCAGCATATTCAAGAAGAGGTTTAATTCATAGTATGAAACTTGCAAGAATTTTGGCAGAAAGATTACAGGGAAAAAATTTTATGATTAAAGATTTTGAGGGGTTAAAAGAATTTGAAAATGAGATTGTTAAAGTTGAAAATAAGTTTGGAAAGATTGGTGGAAATGTTCGTTATGTTTTTCATACTGTTTTTTTGAAGGCTGCTGCAAAAGAAAATGGAAAAGAACTTTGGCAGTTTATAAAAGAAGATTCTAAAAAAGTTAAGATGCCGATGCCAGTTGGTAATTGTATCGGTGGTGGTTTACATTCAAAGGGTAAGAGGCCAGATTTTCAAGAGTTTTTATTAATTCCTGATGAGAAAAAATTTTCAAGAGCAATTACTAAGAATATCCGTGCTTATGAATTGGCTAAAAAAGAATTGAAGAAAGCACATAAAGAATGGAAAGCAAAGAAGAATGACGAAAGTGCTTGGCAAGTTCCTTTTTCTAATGAAGAGGTTTTAGAAATTTTATCAAAAGTTGCTAGAGAAAAGAATTTAAGAATAGGTTTAGATATTGCCGCTTCTAGTTTTTATGATAAAAAGAAATATTATGATTATCAGAATAAAAAATTAATTAGAGATACAGAAGAACAAATTGATTATGTCCAAAGGATTATTAAAAAATTTGAGATTTTTTATATCGAAGATCCTTTGGATGAGGAAGATTTTTCAGGATTTAAAAAATTAAATGAAGATTCAAAAAAAGGGAATTATTTAATTGTTGGTGATGATTTAACGACTACAAACTTAATAAGAGTTAGACGGGCAGTTAGAATGAATGCAATGAATGCAATGATTATAAAACCTAATCAAATAGGTTCTCTTTTAGAAGTTAAACAAGTTGTTGATTTTTGTAAAAAAAATAAGATTAAAATGATATTTTCCCATCGTTCTGGTGAAACACTTGATGTTGCTTTATCAGATTATGCTGTTGGGTTTGGTGCTGACTTTGTTAAGATGGGCATAATGGGACGTGAAAGATTAGTTAAACACCATCGTTTAATTGAGATTGAAAAAAGTTTATAGAATTATTCTTTGAAATATTTGAATTTTATTTAAAGATGTTTTAATAAATTTCTTGTATTCATTTTTTTATTTTTTTAGATATTCTTTTTTTATAGTTAACTTTATAAATCAAATTTTCAGATAAATAGTATAGTCGGGTGCAAAAATCAGTAATGACAAGTAGCATTTACTCCCGGACCTAATTTATAATTCAAGATGGTAACAAAAAAAGAAATTAAAGAAGAAAAGAATGTTGAAGAAATTTCTGAAGTAGTAGTTACTAAAAAAGTTAAAGAATCTAAAAAGGCTAAGGATGATGATAAGTCCCAAACAGTTTTGACAGAGATTGAAGATTATATTAAGACTTCAGCATATTTGGGGACAAAAGTTATTACTCCTACAATGAGGCGTTATGTTTATCGAAGAAGAATGGATGGTTTAGCAATTTTAAATACTATTCTTGTTGATGAGAAGTTGAAAGATGCAATTAATTTTATTGTAAAATATAAACCTGACGAATGGACTTTAATTTGTAAAAGGGAAGCAGCGTGGAGGGGAGCTAAGATGTTTGCAGAGTTAACAGGTGTGAGAACTTTTACTAAAAAGTATCCTGCAGGTGTTTTAACAAATACAGAATTACCAAATTTTTTCGAAACTAAAATGATTATGATAGGAGATCCTTGGTTAGATAAGAATGCACTTGCAGACGCTAAAAGAATAAGGTTACCAGTAGTTGGTATTTGTAATACAAACAATAATACAACAAATATTGATAAAGTAATTATAGGGAATAATCACAGTAATAAATCTTTAGGACTTTTCTTCTGGTTATTAGCTAGAGAATATATGAAGGCTTACGGTATTGAGAAAGAACTACCTTCTTTAGAAGATTTTGTTGGAGAAGAATTAATTTTAGAAGAACCTCGGAAGAAAAAGAAATTTTCTAAAGAAGAAAAAATTAAATCTGAAGAAGACGAGATTGAGGCTAAAATGAAAAAACTTTCTGAAACTGTTGACGCAGGAGCTAAGGAAGGAGTTTAGAGTCTGATTTATTTGATGTGTTTTTTTACACAAGCTTTATAAATCAAACTTTCAAACTAAATATACCAATGACCAGGAAACTGGGAGGAGTTAAACTTCTTATTGGTAAACTAAATTGGAGAAAAATATGGTATCAACATACGACATAATAGAACAAGCGGCAAAGACTGGCAAGATAGATAAAGGTATTAACGAAGTTACTAAGGCTGTAGAGCGTGGTGTAGCTAAGTTAGTAGTATTAGCAACTGATGTAGATCCAAAAGAATTAACACAACATATTCCTATTCTTGCAAAAGAGAAAGGGATTAAAGTTGTAGAAGTTGATTCTAAACAGAAGTTAGGTATTTCTGTGGGGATTGGAGTTTCAACAGGTGCAGTTGCAGTTATCGAAGCTGGAGAAGCAAAATTAGATTCTATTGAATAATTTTTAAAATGGCTAAATCACAGAAAGTACAAGAAAAGCAGACTGGGGCATCAAAAGGTTCAGACAAAATTATGGAAGAAAGTGGAGCTGTGCCAGCAATAGTTGAAGCAATTATTGGAAGAACTGGAACAAGAGGAGAGTTATCACAAGTTAAATGTAGAGTTCTCCAAGGTAGAAATGTTGGAAAACAAATGAGAAGAAATGTTAGAGGACCAATTGCTCCAAGAGACATTTTAATGCTAAGAGAAACAGAAATTGAAGCTAGAAGATTAATGAGAAGAATACAGAAAGGAGGCTTTAGTAGTTAAAATGCCTAAGTGTTCTTTTTGTAAATGTAACTATGAATTTCCAAGAGGTGTAACTGTAGTTCATAAAGATGGTAATCCAAGATACTTTTGTTCTTCTAAGTGTAGAAAGAATTCTGAAATGGGAAGAGATAATAGAAAAGTTCATTGGGTGAAAAAAGGAGAGGCACATAAAACTGAAATGGCAAATATGGTTTCTAGAAGAAAAGTTGCTAAGAAATAAAATAATTTTACAAATCTTTAAAAATACTTATCACTATAAATTTTTATGACAGATATTAAAGAAGCAATAAAAAATTCAACATATTATAAAGGTGGTAAATCTTTATCATCCTTTAAGATTACTTCTGATGCAAATTCAAACCAACTTGAGCCGAATTATTTTTGGATTTTGGATTTTTTAGAGGGTGCAGGAATGGATGTAAAAAAAATTGTAGATAATTTTGCAGCATCACCTGGTAGCGGACAATTTCAAGATTTAGGTCAAAGAAAAGGAGTAATGCAACAACAAATTAGTAAGTTAGGGGGAGATATAAATCAAGTTACAAAATCTTTAATTCAATTAATTTATGATTTAAGAGAGTTTGAAATTAGACTTAGCAATTATAAAGATGTTAGATCAGATGATAAGAAAAAAGCTGAGGCTGCAAGAATAGCTCTAAAACAGATATGGTTAGATAGTGTCGATATAAAAAAAGGACATGGTGCAATTCACCAAATGGCCTCACAAGGTGGATTTACAACCGTAAGGGATTTATTTATGATGGCAAATAATCTTGATGATGTGAATAGGATGGCAAAAGATGGTGTGGTTAACGATCAAGTAAGAAGAATCCTATTACCTAGGATTGAAGAATTCAATAAGTGGTTTGATTTTTCAGAGAAAGAATTAACACGAAGATTTCAAATTGAAAAATCTTATTTAAGAAGTCAAGTGGAGACTTTGAAATTATATACTTCTTGGATGGGTCCATATTTAAAGGCTGCTAAGGAGTTAGAATCTAAAGGGTTTGAGAAAAATCCTGCTTTGGTTAGTGCTTTTTCTACTTCATTATTTGAATTAACATTATTAGCTAAAAAAAAGCAAAAGGGTTTGCCAGATGGAATTTCTGAAAAAATGGGTAATTACCATCTAAAGAGAGATTATTATTCTTGTGCACTTATTACCTTGAAATTTAGAGGACATTTTGGTCAGAAGGCAAGTAACAAAGGAGATTATGCTTTTGCATTTGGTGGAAAATTGGACATGGAATTCGATTCTTATGCTTTAAATTCTGAAGAGTTGAATATTCTTGAAAAAGAGTTAGAAAAGCAATCTTTCGATGATGGTCTTGGTTTTTTTGCAGGTGAAACAGAAGCAGCCTTGGAACAATTGAGGGAAGATTTTGAACATTTTCTAAACGATGATAAACCTTTAAAAGATGAGAAAAAATTGAAAGTTGAAGACGATATAAATCCTTTTAGTGCTTTATTTGGAGGTTTTAAAAGTTTATTTAAAGTTGAGAAAAAAAGTAAAAAGATAAAGAAAGAAATCAACTCTCTAAGTGATTTACAGAAAGATAATTTTGTTGAAAAGGGTGTCAGAGATTTAGCAGAAAAGTCAGCAAAAGGTTCTGTTTATGCTGTTTATGATATTTATAAGAAAGTTCATGGAATGGCTTCAAGTCCAGAAGGTTTTGATAACTGAATTTAATTTTTAATGAAGTTATAAAACAAATTAAAAATAATGATTTTAAAGATTTTTCAAGAGAATTTTAGCATCTCTTTAGTTAATAAATTGAGTCTTTATTTTATGGGATATTGTTTTGAGATTGAGAGTTTTTTACATGACGCTATTTGAAAAGTTACCTAGTATCCTGGATTTTTTAGATAGCTTAAGATAGAAAGTTAAATAAATAAGATCTTCTAAGATATTTTATGTCAGAGACAAAGATATCTGAAGAGAAGAAGAATGAAGAAGATTTATTTAATCTTACCGAAGAAAAGTTTAAAGAAATCATTGAAGAGATAGCAGATAAAGAAGTTTTGGACAGTTCTATTAATAATAAAAAAAGTGCCAAGATTATTGGTCCTGGAATTTCTTTTCAGAATAATAATTTTTCTGATTTAGAAATTTCTAATAATTCTTTATTAGATCAAATGATGGCAGTAACCTCGGCAAATGATTTCGATATGAGGGGGAATAGTTTGGAAGATGGTTTGGAAAGTATTGATGTTGAAGAAAAAAGCAAAGAAAAACCTTTAGAAATGTATAGTTCAGATAATTCTTCCTATCAAGGTATCGGTGGAATCGTTAAGGGTTCTTCAGAGGTTCATTCTATTCAAGAATTAGAGAAACTTAGAGAAACAGGAGTTAGTGGAACTTTGAATTCTGTTAGCAGTGAAGGTTCTGAAGATGTTAAAATGTATGATGTTCAAAGAACTGTCGAAGATGCTAGAACTGTTGGAAAGTTAGAAAAATATTCCTTTTAAGGTAAATTTATAAAATCTATTTTCCTAGTTTGAATATGGGTGATAGTTACGAATCTTTTTATGCAGGTGGTCCTTCTTCTTGGAGTCCAACTTATGGTGCAAATGATTTAGCTAGTTCACATATTTCTCCAGGTTCTTTAGCTTCTACAACCTCACCACAAACAGCAAACCAAATAACTGAAGTCATTTCAAGAATTAAAGAAGGGGTTAAACATATAGAATTGCAACCACTAGCAGGAGATGTTTTTGATCAGATTCCCACACAACATTGGGAAGAGATGAGGGCGATTATGAAGTTAACAGGGGTGAGTCCCTCAGTCCATTCACCAATTACGAACCCTGCAGGATTTGGTCAACAAGGTTGGGGTGGTGAAGAAGCAAGACAAGTAGCTGAGGAAAAATTTTTTTCAGTTATGAAGAGGTCACAAAGATTGGATCCAGATGGAAATATTCCAATAGTTTTCCATTCAACAGAAGCAGTACAGGGTAAAACTTATTTACCTGGAGATGTTGAAAATGGAGAAAAAAGATTTAGAGAAGTGGCCCAGACAGTTGTAGATAAAGAAACAGGAGGGATTACGGTAGTTAAAGAACATAGAATTCATAGGTTGGGCGAAAGTGAAAAAATTATGAAAGAGGGTGGTGGTTTAATGACTTCTAATGATGCTTTAAAATCTATGAATAGTACCCAGTGGGATAAGCAGATTAATGAAGTGTTATTGTCTAAGAGATATGCTGATGAATCTTTTAATAAATTACAGGCAGAAGTTGTAAATTCTTTTGGAGAAGAAGTAGTTAAAAGAAAATATAATAATAATGCAGAAATGGAGAAGTATGAGAAAGAGATTCTTTCACCTTTTGATAAAGATGTTCAAAAGACAAACACTTTTTTAGAAAATACTCATCTAAAATTTTCAAATATTTTTGATACAGCTTATAAAAATGGTTCTTTGGAGCAAAAAGAGGTATTAAAAGAGATTAATAAGAATTATATTAATGAAAAAAAGAAAGTTAGAGAAAATCTTCAGAAAGAAGGTACAAATACATTTATAACTCTTCAGTCAGAATCTAATATTCTTGAGAAATATTTATTTGAAATTAACAATCTTGTTAAAGTAACTGGCCCTCCAAAACAGTTAGTTGATTTGGAGGAATTTGCTTTAGATAAAAGTGCAAAGACTTTTGGGAATGTTGCATGGAGAGGTTTTGAGGAGTTTGGAGAACATACCCCTATTACAGCAATTGAAAATATGTATCAGGGGATGCCTTTTTCAAAAGCAGAGGATATGAAGAAGTTAGTCGAAGAATCTAGAAATGTATTTGTTGAAAATGCTTTAAAATCTGGTAAATTAACAAGAGAAGAAGCAAAAGAACAAGCAGAAAAATTAATTGGAGTTACATGGGATGTTGGACATCTTAATTTAATGAAAAAATCTGGATTTGATGATAAGGATGTAATACAGCAATCGAAAGTTATTGCTCCTTATGTAAAACACATACATCTTACAGATAATTTTGGTCATTCAGATTCACATCTTGCACCTGGAATGGGGAATGTACCAATAAAAAAAATTCTTGAAGAGTTAGAAAAAAAAGGAGATGTAAAAGGTATGAAAAAAGTTATCGAAGCTGGAGCATTAGTTATGCCACAAAGTGGTCTAGGTATGAATCCTCTGGCATGGACTTTAAAAGCTGCAGGTTCCCCAATTTATGGAATGAAAGCAGGAGGTAATTGGTCTCAAGCATCAGGAATGATGGGAAATTATTTTTCAGGTTATGGTTTTTCTAATCCATCATTACATCATTCAATGTATGGTGCTGGGTTTACTACTTTACCAATGGAGTTTGGAGGAAACATACCTGGGACACAATCAAGATTTAGTGGAACTCCAAATGCGTAACTTTATAAAATTTAAATAGTAAAAAATACTAAGAGGTAGATAAATGGTTAAGAAAAAAGTTGTAAAAAAGGCTAAACATAAAAAAAGAAAAAAAAGTGTTAAAGCTAATAAAAATAAAGTTGAAGAAATAAAAAGTAAGACTTCTGAAAAAGAACAAGTTGACTTATCAAAGATTTCAGAAGTAAATTCTTCGAATAATGAATTTAAAAAGGATTCAACACTTGAGGAAGCTATGCAAACTGCACCTACTTTGGTTTTGAATTCAGAAAGAGATATTGCTTTAGATTTTGCTACAAAATCTTATGCAGAGTTTGGACAGTTAGTTAAGGCAATTGTTTTATTTGGAAGTTCTGCTAAACATATTTCTACACCAGATTCAGATATAGATATTATTTTGATAATTGATGATGTTTCTGTTTTGTGGGATCAAGAGATGATTGCACATTATAGGGAAACACTTGGAGAATTGATTAAATTAAATCCATATAGAAAATCATTACATATAAATACTGTAAAGTTATCTACTTGGTGGAATGATTTAATGAAGGGTGATCCAGTTGTTTTAAATATCTTAAGATATGGTGAGGCTTTAATAGATCATGGTGGTTTTTTTAGTCCTTTAAAGATTTTATTAAAAGAAGGTAGGATAAGATCTACACCAGAAGCAATTTATACGTTATTACAGCGGTCTCCTAGCCATTTAAATAGGGCTAGAGAATCAATGCTTGCTGCAGTCGATGGTTTCTATTGGTCTGCAGTTGATGCAGCACATGCTTCTTTAATCGCGGCTAAAATTATGCCACCTTCACCAGAGCAAATTCCAGAAATTATGGATAAAGAATTTGTAAAGAAAAAATTATTAAAAAGAAAATATGTTGAATATTATTATTCTCTTCATAAATTTTCAAAAGATCTTGTTCATGGAAAAATTAAAGAAGTAAAAGGTGAGAAATTAGATGAATTAGTAAAAGGTTCTGATGAATTTTTAAGAGAAATGGCAAGATTAGTAGATACCTTAATTGATAAAAAATACTAGTTTAATGTTTTTGTAAGTTTTCTAAGAAGTTTAAATCCCTATCTAGTGATTTTTGCCAAGCAGTTATTTCTCTTTTTTTATTTCTATCTAATTCTTTTTCATTTATTACTTGTTCAAGAGACCATAATCTCAATAGAGAATCTGTTGCAACCTGATATTCTTGTTCTTGTACTAATTTAAAGGCTTCTTTATAGTCTTCTTGTAAAGTTTCTGCTCCAAGATATATTTTTTTACTCATTATTTTCTGTTTTTTCTTTTTCCTTTGTTAGTATTGATTGATAAGTCATTTGTTGAAGTGTTGAAATCATTCCAGGGAATTTTTCTCTTGCGTTTATATTCTCAGAATATTTTTTAGTAAATTCTTCAATTGTTTTTTCAAATGAATCATTTATTTTGGCTTTTTCAGAGGGACTTAATTCTCTTTTCAATATTTTCTGTTTTTCAGCAATAGTTTTCCCAATCCTTCCATTTAATTCTTTTTCAGCAATCTCCAATTCACTGATTAATCTCTTTGATGTGTCTAAATTTTTTGAGATGTATTTTCCGATACCATATTCGTTTAATTCTGTGAACATTTTGATTTGTGTTTTTCTCATTTCACCTTCAATAATTTGAGGTAAAAATCTTCCCCATAGTTGAATTGTGTGGTTATCTGCATCTTTAAATAAATCTTTAGCATATTTATCCATATTTTCTTTACTACTTCCGGCTGTTTGAAGAGTTTCCAATTTTCTTTTTTTATCTGAAATGGAAGTATAATTTTTATCTTTTGAATCTTTAAAAGATTCAGTTTCAAAAATATATCTAGTAGATAATTGAGGGATTAAACTGTCTCCCATTTTTTTAGAGTTTTCAAGAGTATTTTCTTCAAGTTTTTTTCCGACATATCCTTGAAATTGACTATACCATTGTTCTCGTGTTTTTTCATCTAAATCTAAAATTCTTTCACCAGCTATATTAACTAACTTTTCTAAGCCCTTTTCAGATTTTATATTTGTTTTTGAAAGATCAATAAGACCTTCATAATGACTTTTAAAATAATTTTCTGTCCAAGTATCTGAGTTATTTGCAAAATTATAATTTATATTTTGTTGAACTGCAGGTTTGTATGACTCTTCATTTACCATAAATACTCCTAGGTTCATAGGTTTATAAACTTATCTATTTTGTTGTGTCTTATAAGGGGTAACAAATATCTTTATTTTATTTATAGAAATTATATTTAATTTTTTGTTGATACTTTCCTATTAAATTATTTTAGAACTTTTCTTTGCGGTTGTGTTTTTTTTGCATGTCCAGCTTTTGTTGTGTGTTTTGCAGTATTTGCAGCCGTTTTTTGAGTTTTCATTCCTGATTCAACTGAAGATTTTTCTTTTTCTTTTTCAGGCGTTATTTCTGTTTTTTTTGCAGTTTTTATTGTTTTTTCATTTATAGGTGCAGTATGGATTTTTTTATCCTTTGCCATTTTAAATTTAACATATTCAGGAATTTCTGCTAATTCTGCATAGACGATTCCGTCTTTTTTTATTGCTTTTACCTTAATTTTTGTTGGTGGTTTTGCAATTCCCTTTGCCCAAATTTCTTCATTTAAATATCTATCAACTTTAACTTTTCGAATATCTCTCTCCTCTACTTTCATATGTTTTGCTAAGAATTGTTTTATAGCCTTAACAGCTTTTTTAGCTTTCCTAAATTTTTGAACTTTCAAATATTCTTTTCTTAAGGGAATTACATATTCTCTTTCTAATTCTGTAATTTCTTTTTTGATTATTTTTTTTGATTCTTTTTTAACTGCTGGTTTTGAAACGGGAGATTTATTTGAATCTTTTTTTACATTATCCTCTTTCTCTTTAGAAGGTTTTTCTTCACTTACTTTTTCAGTATTTATTTTTGTTTCTTTAATTTTTTCTGTCATTTTTATCCTAAGAAATTTTTCTTAATTCTTCGCGGTTTAATTTTTAATTTATTAGTTTGCCATCTTCTTTTAACATGAGTCATAGAAGAAGGATGTACTTTCTTCCCAGTTCCGAATTTTTTCATAACTGCCCAATATGGGGCCCATTTTGTTTGTTTTCCTGCCTTATCAAGATGTCTTTTTTTTGATTTTCTATTTCCTTTACCACATTTACCAACTAATCTTGTCATTATTCTTTTTCCTCGATAACTTCAGTAGATTTCTCTTCTGTTGTTTCTTCTTTTTTAGTTAAGTTAGTATTTTCATGTTTTATTTTAATTGAATCAAGATAATTTCTTCCTTTTTCAGTTAATCTTCTTCCATGTTGTAATTTGTCTACTTTTTCAACTAATCCTGCTTCTTCACATTTTTGTAAGATTACCCTAATTAATTTTCCAGAAGATTTAAAGAATTTTGATCTTCTACCACCTCTATTTTTCTTTCCACCATATCTTGTTCTTAATTTTCCAACCCCAACAACACCATTTAAATAAAGTTGTCTTAAAATTGAAGCAGTTCTTTTATACCAAAAATCAGGGTCAGCAGGAATTCTTTCTCTACTAGTTCCAGATTTTACCAATTCAACCCATTCAGGAGCTTGAAGTTCTGAGATTTCCACTAATGCTTTAGCTAATGCTTCATTATATTTTTGTGGTTCTTGTTGATGAATTATTCTTGCCATTGTTTATTGTAGGCACATCTTTCGATGCTAAATCGTTAACGCCTTAGCGAACTTTTAACCTAAAATTATATTTAAAATTAGGTTTATAAAGCTTCCGTATCTTATTTTATTTTTTTCAGAACCTTAAGACTTATAAATGGTTTCTGCATGGTCTTTTGATGGCAATTTCTAAAAAGGAAAACGTAGAGAAGCGTCTTATAAAAATAGGTCTAAATAAAGATCAGATAGCTCTTTTTACAAATTTTGTAAATACTAAAGAACAGTTAGAAGCAATTAAAATCTATACAACCCTAGAAATTACACGTGAGAGATTAGATACTTTAAATGAATGCAATCTTTTGTTAAGGGTTGATAAGAACAGTTTTGACACCAGTATAGAAGTGTTAAATGATGAACTTTTTCATTATTGTACTTGTCCACATAGAATAGAAGCAAAGGCTTGTTCACATGCAGGTGCAGTACTTATTTATAAATTATTAAAAGATGAAAAGAATGATTTTAATACTTCTATAAAAAAATTGTTAATATCTCAAGAAGGAGATAAGAAAAATTTGTCAGGAATTAAATATTTTAAAGAGTTATTTCCTAAGAAGATAAAACAAGATAAAAAGAATATTATTTATTTTAATTTTGAAGATTTTGATGAGAATAGTACTTTGTTAAAAATTCAACGAGGATTAATTAAAAATGATGGTGGTTATTCTATGCCTATGAAATTTGCTGGAAAGAATTTCAATTGGAATAAATTAAATTTAAGTAAAGAGTCAAGAAAACTTTTAACATATGTGATTACTGAAGATACTCTCGGAGAAGGGCATGCTTCACATACTTTTTCAAAGAATAGATTTTATGATGTAAATACTGATTTAATGATGCCATTATTTAAAGAATTGTATTTTAACGAACAGGAATTAATTCTTGGAGCAGTTTTTTCAAAAGATTTATTTCATATTTCTTGGGAAGCAATAAAAGATAAAGATGGAGATTATATCCTTAGACCTTATTTTATTGCAGGCAAACGGAAAAATAATCTTTCAAATTTAAAATTAATAGATGTCGGTTTGAATAGTCTTTGGGTTTTTGATTTAAAGGAGAGGTGTTTTTATGAACATAAGGAAGTTGCAAATTTGGCAATTGTTAAAAGTTTAATTAGATTTCCAAAAGAATTAATTTTAACAGAAGAAGAATTGAAAGAATTTTTTACAAAATATTATCAAAATATTCTTGATTCTTTTGAATTTAATGTATCTGAAGATTTTAAAAGAGAGGAAAGGTCTATTATTCCAAAAGCAAAACTTTATCTTGAAAAGTCAGGTAAGACTGCTAAAATAAATTTAAGATTTGATTATGCAGGTGTTGAAGTAGATTATTTTTCTACTTCAAAGGACTTAGTTATTGTCGATGGAGACTTGATTTATGATGTTGGAAGAGATTTTGAAGAGGAGGATAGGATCGCTGAATTATTAAATGAGTATTCTGTGATTACTCATGAAAAATACGATGAATTTAAATTAGACGTCGATTTAATAGATTTTGTAACACAGATTATACCTTTATTAACAAAACACGGAGTAAAAATTCTTGGAGAAGAGACTTTATTTAATTTTAAAATTGTAAAATCAAGACCAACAATGATTTTAGATATTCGAAATAATGTTGATTGGTTTGATATTAAGGGTGATGTAAGGTTTGGTAAAACCAAAGTTGAAATGGAAAAAGTTTTTGAAGCAATTTTTAAGAATAAGCGTTTTGTTGATTTGGAAGATGGTAAAAAGGCAGTGATTCCTAAGGAATGGACTAAAGAATTAAAAGGTTATCGTGGATTTATTGGACCCAATGATAAAGTAGATGATACAGTTTCTTTATCTAAATATCATCTTTCAGCCTTGGAAAGTCTAATTCATCTATCAAAGAAATCTAATTTAGACGATAGTGTTAAAAAAAGTCTTGAGAAATTTAAAGGTTTTGATAAGATAAAGCAGATTACAGTCCCAAAAGGGATTAATGCAAATTTAAGAGAATATCAAAAAAGTGGTTTTGATTGGTTGAATTTTTTAAGAGATTATGATTTTAATGGTATTCTAGCTGACGATATGGGGTTGGGTAAAACATTACAAGCCTTAAGTTTACTTCAAAAAATAAAAGAAGAAAAGAAGAAAACAATTTCGTTAGTTGTAGTTCCAACTTCCCTTATTTTTAATTGGAAGAATGAGATTTTAAAATTTGCTCCAGATTTAAAGTATTACATTCATCATGGATTAAAGAGGAAAAAATCTCCTGAACAATTTGAAAATTCTTTAGAAGATTTAGATTTGATTATTACAACTTATGGCACTCTTAGGAATGATTTGGAATTATTTACTTCAACTTCTTTTGAGTACATTATTTTAGATGAAGCACATGTAATAAAAAATCCTCAAAGTGTTACTTCCAAGTCAGTTTTTTCTTTAATTGGGAAAAATAAGTTGGTTATTTCAGGTACACCAATTCAAAATAACCTTACAGAATTATGGAGTCTTTTTAATTTTTTAAATAAGGGTTATCTTGGAACTTTTGATTCATTTAAAGAAAATTTTGTGATACCAATAGAGCGAGAGAAAGATGAAGATGTTACAATTACCTTAAAAAAAATGATTGATCCATTTTTGTTAAAGAGAAATAAGAAGATAATTTCAGATGAATTACCTCCAAAGACAGAAATAATTCTTCGAAGTGAATTTAATGATGATGAAAAAGTTATTTATGAAAACTGGAAAGATTATTATATGGGTGAGATTACCAGGAGTATCAAAGAGAAAGGATTTGGCAAATCTCGTTTAAAAATTTTAGAGGGTTTAACAAAATTAAGGCAATTATGTTTACATCCTAAAATGATTGATCCGAAATATACAGGGAAGAGTAGCAAATTTGATTTATTATTAATGGAAGTTGAGAAAGTTTTGAGCGAAGGTCATAAAGTTTTAATTTTTTCTTCGTATGTTAAAATGCTTTCAATTGTTAGAGAAGAGTTTGAATTGAAAGGGATTAAATATTCTTATCTTGATGGTAAATCTAGAGATAGAGAAGAGATTGTAAACGAGTTTGAAAATTCAGAAGATTCAAGACCTTTTTTAATAAGTATTAAAGCTGGAGGTGTTGGATTAAACTTAACTTCAGCAGCATATGTCTTTATTATTGATCCTTGGTGGAATCCTGCTGTTGAAATGCAAGCAATGGATAGAGTCCATAGAATTGGACAGAAGAATCCAGTATTTGTTTATAAAATGATTTCTAAAGATTCTATCGAAGAGAAAATTCTTGATTTACAAAAATCAAAGAAAAAACTTGTTGAAGAAGTAATTAGTATAGAAGAGGGAGAAAGAAAGAAAATAGATTTGAAAACAATTAAAGAAATTTTTAAATAAATAAAATCGTAAGTTTTATAAAGAAAAGTTTACTATAGTAAACATGTATTTATTGTTACAAGAAGTTGAGGTTTGGTATATAATTCCTATGATTAGAAAAACTTTGGCAAAGCATTTGGTTGAAAAAAGTGGGTTTACTTATGAAAAAACTGGAAAAATCCTTGGTGTTAGTAAGGCTGCAATTTCACAGTATATGAACAATAAGCGTGCTAATAAAATTAAATTATCAAATGAAACTCTTATTGAAATTGAAAAGTCTGCAATTATTATTTCGAATGATGAGAATAGGGTGATTGCAGAAATTGAAAGATTGCTTGATTTTATGAGAGTAAGTAAGAGTTCATGTAAAGTTTGTAAACAGTATAACAAAGATATTCTTAAATACTGTAATGCAGATCCGGAGTATTGATGAGGGAGTTATATTTAGATAATGCTGCTACAACTGAAATTGATAAAGTTGTTTTAGAAAAATTTGTTGAAAACTCTAAAAAATATTTTGCTAATCCCTCATCACAACATAGATTTGGTAGGTTATCAAAAGAAAAATTGGAATTTTCAAGAAATAAAATTGCCAAGTTTATCGGAGCTGACGATGGTGAGATTTATTTTACTTCCGGCGGAACTGAGGGAAATAACTTAATTTTAAGAGGACTTGCAGAAGCCAATCCTGAAAAAAAGCAGATTATTATCTCAAAAATTGAACATCCAAGTATTTTAGAAGTTTGTAAATTTTTAGAGAACAAAGGTTACAAAATAGACTATTTGGATGTTGATTCAGAAGGTTTTGTAAATCTTGAACAATTAGAAAATAAAATTTCAGAAGATACATTACTCGTGAGTATTATGTTTGTAAATAATGAGATTGGAACAATTCAGGATATAAAAAGAATTTCTGGAATTTGCAAATCTTTTGATGTTTTATTCCATACTGACGCTGTTCAGGCATTTTCAAAGTTAGATATTGATGTGAGTAGTCTAGGTATAGATTTATTAACAGTTTCAGGACATAAGATAAATGCTCCAAAAGGTGTTGGCTTTGTCTATATTAAAAAAGGGATTAGATTTAAATCTTTGTTTAAAGGTGGAGGTCAAGAAAAAGGAATAAGAAGTGGAACTGAGAATCTTCTTTCAGTTATTGCTCTTTCAGATGCTTTAGATATAAAGGAAAATAAAGAAAAAATAAAATTAGCAAGAGATAAAATTATCGAAGCTTTTTCAGGAGTAAAAGGAGTTATTTTAAATGGCCCATTGAAGAATAGAATTTATAATAATATTAATTTATCTTTCTATGGGGTCGAAGGTGAGAGCATTATGTTGTTACTGGATGAAGTTGGAATTTTCGTTTCAACAGGTTCAGCTTGTAATTCTAATAAATTAAAAGGTAGTCATGTTTTAGAAGCATTAGGTGTTGAAGAGTTATATATTAATGGTTCAATTAGGATGACTATCGGTGAATTAACAGATGAGGAGACGGATTTCATAATTTTAAAATTAAAGGAGGTTGTAAAAAGACTTAGTGAAATAAGTCCATTTAAGTTGAAATGAAAAAAATTACAAAAGATATGACTATCTTTGAATTAATGGATGAGAATCCTGTTGCTGGTGAAGTTCTTGCAAAAAAGGGTTTGTTTTGTGGTGGTTGTCCCATGGCTATGATGGAAACAATAGAAATGGGTGCGGTTGCACATGGAGTAAATCCTGAAGAATTGATAAAAGAATTAAATAATTTGAAGAAAGATGATGAAAGTTAAAGGAAATTCAGATTATAATGAAAAGGTATTTGACCATTTTAGAAATCCTAGAAATTTAGGAGAAATTGAAAATCCTGATGCAGTTGGAGAGGTTGGAAATCCTACTTGCGGAGATGTTATGAAATTATTTTTAAAATTAGATAAGGGCATAATTAAAGATATAAAATTTCAAACAATGGGTTGTGCAGCTGCAATTGCAACTTCCTCAATGTTAACTGTTTTGGCAAAAGGAAAATCTATTGAAGAAGCTAAAAAGATTTCAAATCAAGATGTTGCAAAGGCTTTAGGAGATTTACCACCAATCAAAATTCATTGTTCTAATTTAGCAGCTGATGCATTGAAAAAAGCAATTAGTAATTTTGAAAATAAACAAGATTAGTTTATGCAAACTCTTAAAACTCTTTATTTCTTAAATTATATATGGGAAAATTTAGAGAGTTTGAACTTTCAACAGGAAAAATTGTTTTTCTTGGGAAGGATGCAGTAAATAATGACTTATTAGTTTCAAGTGCAAATCCTTTAGATTTTTTAATTCACACTGCAGCACCAGGTAGTCCATTTTGTAATGTTGGAGAAAAACCAATTAAAAAGGAAATAAAAGAAGCTGCAATTTTTACAGCATTAAAAAGTCAAATTTGGAGAGATTCAAAGAGTGATGTTGTTGTACATATATTTAAGAAAGCAGATGTTTTTAAAGATAATAAGATGAAAGCTGGATCTTGGGAAGTTAAAAGATTCAGTGAATTAAAGATTAAGAAGGTAGAAATTTTAAAATGCGTGGAATAAAAAGATTACAAATTGGAAAGAAAGGACTTACTCCTGAGTTCGTTAAGCAATTGCAAAATATTTTTGAGAATGAACAGTCTCTAAAAGTGGCTATTTTAAAATCTGCATGTAGGGATAAAATTGAAGCTAAAAAAATGGCTGAAGAATTGTTAGAAATGTTAGGAAAAAATTATACTTTTCGTCTTGTTGGTTATATTTTAACAATTAGAAAATGGCGTAAACCAATGAGAGACTAAATTTTTTCAACAGTTATTGAATCAGTTGGACAAGCAATTTTTGCATCTTCTTCGCAAGTAATTTCTTCAATTTTACTTTTCTTTTCTTTTGCTTTGTCACCTTGCATTTCAAAAGATTCAGGACAAATAGCTGAACAACTACCACAACCAATACATGTTTTTTGATTAACTTTTATTTTAAAACTCATTTTTACCTCCTAATAATTCATAATTTCTTTCTTTAAATTGTTTTCGTTTTCTAAAGATTTATAAAGATGTTTGTTTTAATGAAGTTATGATTTGGTGGATTATTAGTATTGTTATTGTAGTTTTTGTTTTTATTAGTTATTTTAATAAGTTTGTAACCTTGAAGAATAGGATTGAGAATTCTTTAGCACAAATTAATGTTCAACTTAAGAAGAGGGCTGATTTAGTTCCTAATTTATTAGAGAGTGTAAAAGGTTATATGAAACATGAGAAGTCAATTATTCTTGAAGTTACCAAAGCTAGGAAAGAGATGATGGCTGCTGGAAAAGATATTAATAAAAAAGTAGAGGCAAATAACAAAATGGAATCAGCTTTGAAATCAATTTTTGCTCTTGCTGAAAATTATCCAAATTTAAAAGCTAATGAAAACTTTTTACAGTTACAAGAAGAGATGTCTTCAATAGAAGATAAAGTTGCATATTCAAGACAGTATTATAACGACAATATTATGTCTTTTAATACACTTACACAAAAGATTCCGGGAATGTGGTTTGCTAAAATGTATGGTTTTGCAGGAAAGAAATATTTAGAAATAAAAGAATCTGAGAAAGTTGTTCCAAAGATAAAATTTGATTAAATTTCTATTTATTATTCTTAATTACTGGGTATTGTAAAATATATAATTAAAGATATATAATACAATATATATGTTATAATATATCTTTTTGAATAGTGTGTAATCGAGAAGATATTTAAAAAGTAGAATATCGATAGAAATAAATACTAAAATTTCTTAAGTTTATTATGGTTGATGGAAGAATTTCTTTTCAAGATGAGATATCAAGGAATAAACGAAGTTCTTATTTCTTAATTGGTAGTGTTTTGTTAGTTTTGTTAGTTTTAGTTTATATTATTGCAGCTATAATGGGTAAAGATTATTTTTTCTTTATATTAATTTTTGGTACAATTTTTTCTTTAGTTTATGTTGTTGGAGGTTATTATAATTCTGATAAATTAGCTCTTGCTTCAGTTAGGGCTAAACCAGCTAATGGGCCACAGTATAGACAGTTTAATAGTATTGTTGAAGGTTTGTGTCTTGCATCAGGTTTACCAAAACCAAGACTTTTCGTAATGAAAGATTTACAGATAAACGCCTTTGCTTCAGGAAGAGATCCAGAACATGCAGTAATTTGTGTTACCGAAGGCTGTCTTGCAAAATTAGATAAACAAGAATTGGAAGGTGTTCTTGCCCATGAATTGAGTCATATTGCAAATTATGATATTAAATTTATGACTCTAGCAGCAATTTTAGTTGGAATGATTTCAATTATTGCTCAGATATTTTTAAGGAGTTTATTCTGGAGTTCATTAGGTGGAGGTGATAATAGAAATAAAAATGGTGTGATTTTTATGGTTATTGGAATTATTCTTGCCATTTTAGCTCCAATTGTAGTAGCTTTGGTTCAATTAGCAATTTCAAGAAAGCGAGAGTATGCTGCAGATTCTTCCGCTGTTAAATTTGTAAGAAGTCCAACAGGATTAATTAGTGCTTTAGAAAAAATTAAGAATAATAAACCTGTTAAGAAGTTTTCTGGAGCTGTAGCACCACTGTTTATTGCTAAACCTGGAAGAGAAAAAGAATGGTTTCAAACTCATCCACC
>CAYNJW010000011.1:6648-27973 GCA_964397665.1 Candidatus Woesearchaeota archaeon | reverse complement strand
AATTAGAAAAAAGTTTAAATTAGAATGAATACTTTTCAACTTGTTCAATGTATTGATGAAACATCAAAATTACTTAAAACTAGCTTGGGAAAAAGAATAAAATGAAAAAGATAAACAGGTGTTAAAAATGACTTCTAATAAAAAATATCTTGTTTTTAAAACTGGCAGTGAAATTGGAGATTATTTATTAAAACTAAGTAATCAATTTGATGGGAAAGTTACTAAATTAATTCATAAACTAAACACACAATATGGGATTTCTATTGGATATCGAACAAGCACAGTTTATGAAAATGGTATTGGAATACTTTCTGAAGAAAAAGCAAGAACAATAATAAAAACAGAAAATTTTAAAAGAATTAAAATTTATCCAAGTAATAGGTTAGACATTGGAATTATCAATCCTTCTTCTTTAGAAAAAATTTTAAAAAAGAAAAAATGAAACCAAATCTTGATAATCTTCTTAAAGTTGCAAGAAAATACTTAGATTCTATGAATTTTGGAGAAGATCTTCTTGAAGATGGAATTGAAAAATTATGTGAAAATTACAATGAAACTATGAACTCTGAAATCTGGAATGAAAGAGACACATTAAATTATTCTCAACTTATAGAATATAGTTTTAGTTTAGGGACAAAGATAGATTATATCCGGCAAACGCTTAAAAAATCTATTAAAGATTATGAACAAATTAAAATTGAAACTAATGAATCAAAAACTAAAAAAAGAGCTGAAAGATTAATAAAACAAAGCGAAAAACAATTAGCTAAATTAGAAATCTTATTAAAAAAATAAACTTATTTACTAAGTTTAAATTTTACTCCAACTTCATTTCCAATTTTTTTTAAATTCTTAAAAAATTTAACTCTATCAAATTTCTCATAAGCAAAAATATTCTTCTTCTCTAAAAAAGTATTTTTATGTTTTTTCTTAAAACTTTTAACTTGTTCATCCATGAATCTTGGAGGACCAAGAACTTTTAATTTATCTTTAAACCTTACAATAAAATAGGCTTTAGCATCTTTACCTCCACAATAAATAAATTCTTTTTTTAAAACTTCTTGATTTTTAAATGTTAATTGCTCAGAAATAATACGGACCATTTTTTTCATCTTTGTTCCAGCAATATCTCCTTCTTGTCTATCTGTAGATAAACTAAAACTAAGAAAATCTGCATTTTCCAACTTCGCAGATTTCTTAAACTCAGATAAATTAAAATCCTTTTTATAAAAAAAATCTTTTGAAGGATTCTTTAAAAAAAGATTAACAACTTTTAAAAATCTTTTATATGTTTCTTCATGCAATCCTGCACAAACATTTCGATACTTATAAGTTGGATCAATTAAAATTACTGGACTTTGAAGTTTACTCAAATTTAATTCCCTCATTATTTCATTATTATTTTTAAAATATTTTTCTGGATCTATAATTCTCTTCTTATTAATTCCTCTTAAAAACTTTGCAAAACTACCAAAATAAGAAACCAAAACTTCTAAAGAATAACCTGAAAAACCACCTATATAACTTTCAGCACCGTAAACATTATTTGCTGAACAAAAAGCTTTTGCTAACTTAATCTCACTTGCAAGATGATTATCTTTCTTAATTTTGCCAGTTATATATTTAACATGGGTTAAAGAAACATCAGTTACATTATTTGCTTCAGATATTTTTTTAAATTTTACCACTGGAATAATCTCAAATAAAACTTCACCAACTAAAATATGAAAATAATCTCTTGAACCATGGATTACTTTTGCATCGAAACCTGCTTTTTTTAAAATCTTTCCAAGTTCTGAAAGTTCGGTTTCATTTTTAAACACTACAAAAATATCTACATCACGAATATTTGAGTTTTTTACTAAAGTTCCTTTTGCTAAACTTCCGCCAATAAACGCCTTCAAACCAGTAGACTTAATTTTTAAAAGAATTTCCTTAGCTAATTTCTTCAAACTATTCTCTTCATTTGAAGATAAAGAAATTTCATCAAAAACTTCAGCTAATACTTTCTTAACACCCATAAATAATTTATCAAAAAGAAGTTTATAAATTTGCTTAAAATTATTTTTTCTCTTTTAATCCTAAATCTAAATCTATTAAATATTTCCCTTCTTCCAATTTGAAAACTATTGGTTTTCTATTCATCAAAGAAACTATATCCAATTCAAACTTTCCAGGTCCCAAAATTCTAACAGACTCCAAATCAAGAATAACTGGTTTCTCTTCATCTTCAATTTTTAAAATCGCCCGAACATCCTCTTCAACCTTAAATTTATCAATTGTATCAAACTCTTCTAAAGGAATTTTATTTGTTTCCTCTATTTCTTTAACTTGCTCATCACGAATATAAAAAAAGAAATGCCCTCCGCAATTACTACAACCTTTTAAAATTTCTTCGCTACCTACTTTAATAATTTTTGAACAATGAACACATTGATGCGGCATTTAACTATCTACCCTAAATTTATTTCGTCCAAAAATAACATAAAAAATTAAAATTCCAAAAATAACAATTAAAAAATTAAAATAATTAAAAAAAGACAATTGTACACTTGCATCACAGTCAGAAATAACTGTAACATTTTTACAAACATCTGAATAATTATATCCGGGTAGATTAAAAATTGAAGGATCATATCTTTCAGAAGTTCCATTTCCTGCTAAAGCAATATATCCAACAGAATACTTTCTTTTAGAAACAACTGGATCATTACAAGTATTATTAACAACTCCTTTGAGATAACAGGTTAAATCTGAATCATTACAATCTGTCCCAGTATTGTACCAAGGAATATTACTCAAAATTGTAAGAAGATTAAAAGTACAAACAGAACCATCCCATTTACAAGATGGAGAATGAGTAATACAGCACTGATTTGAATTCAAAGTACAAACGGGATTTTCATTAATTTTATCCAATGAATTAAATGATGTGCCCATATATCTATTATACGATTTTAAAGCACCCTCTTTTGCAAGATTACAAGAAATTTCAAATTTTATATCACCACAAGGAACTGAAGGTTGACAACTGTATTTTGAAAGATTTGTAGGATCAGAGAATAAGGGCATGCAATCAAATTTTTCAGGACAGCAGGAAAGGGATTCATTAAATTGACTTTGGGAATAGTCATAAAAAATACATGAACTTCCTGAAGCACCACCCATTATTGAAATAATAGTATCACTCCCACCTATAGTAATATTTTTCCAAAACGCGAATGGAATGCCTTCGCTACTACCTGCCAAACAATCTCCTCCTGAAGAAAAATTAAGCGTATTTCCAGAATTCTCAGCTGAAACATTAGAAAAAAGTAAAACTAATAAAAAAGTAAAACTAATAAAGCACTTATTAATTCTGGAAAATCTTAAATTCCACGAAACTACCCTCATAAATTTTATAGTAATTTAATACTTATAAATCTTCCCAAAAAATAAAGTTAAAATAATGATCTTTCATAAGATTTATAAACCATTTTTTCAACAAATAGTTATGGTATTTAAAATAAATGTAGCTAAGAAGGGAATTACAAAGAAATTTGAAACAGAAAACGAAGATTTAATTGGAACTAAAATTTCAGATGAAATTGACGGAAACTTAATCTCTGAAGAATTAGAAGGATATACTTTAGAAATTACAGGTACATCTGATAAAGCTGGATTTATGGGTAGATTAGAAATAAATGG
Source organism: Candidatus Woesearchaeota archaeon (assembly GCA_964397665.1). Lineage (GTDB taxonomy): Archaea > Nanobdellota > Nanobdellia > Pacearchaeales > GW2011-AR1 > CAYNJW01. The sequence goes on along the minus strand of CAYNJW010000011.1, from coordinate 24,286 downwards.
TAATGGTTTGAAAAAAATATTACTAAAGAAAGGAAAAGGAATGTGGAATAAACGAAAAGGAGTAAGATTAAGAAAAACAGTTAGAGGTAATGAAATTTCATTAGATACTGTTCAGATAAATACTATTGTTAAAAAAGAAGGAAAAACAAAATTCTCAGAATTAGGGAAAAAAGAAGAAACAACTTCTGAAGAAAAAAAAGAATAATAAATTTTAAACTTCCTAAAAACTTAAATAAGGCACTATCTTAAAAAAAATATGAATAATGAGAGTGTGATAATATATGCTGCAGATTATCTTGGACAAATTAATCCATTAATACAAGTAATCTTCTTTACTGCCATCATGGTTGTTTATTCTATTTTTGTTTTTTTCTTTTATAGATATTTAGCAAAGAAAAATATAATTAATTTAAATTTAAGAAAATATAACTATTCTAATAATCCTGGATTTGCAAAATTCTTTGGATTCTTATTGTATCTTCTTGAGTATATTTTCCTTCTTCCAATTGTTGCAATCTTCTGGTTTGGGGTGATTTCGTTACTGTTGTTGGTACTTGCTAAAAATCTTCAAGTAGAGACAATACTTATAATTGGTGCAGCATTAATTTCAAGTGTAAGAATCACATCATATATCAGTGAAAAATTATCCCAAGATTTAGCAAAGATGGTCCCATTCATTATTCTAACATTAGCAATAACTGGTGAACATTTCTTCTCTATAAACGAATTTGTAAAAAGATTTACAATAATCCCAGAAGTTATTCCACTTCTTCCAATTTTTATAATTTTTATAATCGCTATTGAAATAATTTTAAGAGTAACTGAGTTAGTTCATAAATTCCTAAGATATGGTGATGAAATAAATGAAGAAATAGAAAGTGAACAATAACTTCACTTAAACTTTTAAACCTAGATTTTCTTAAATACTTATGGAAGACATCTCAAATTTAGAAACTATTAATGTAGGAATTGTTGGTCACATAGATCATGGAAAAACCACGTTACTATACAAACTATCTGGAAAATGGACCGATACCCATTCTGAAGAACTTAAGAGGGGAATCACTATTAAGCTTGGTTATTCTGATGGAATTTTAAAGGAAGAAAATGGTAAACTAACTGTGGATAAAGACAGCAAAGGAACTCCAAAAAAATATATAACCTTTGTAGATGCTCCTGGACATGAAATGTTAATGGCTACGATGCTTTCTGGTGCTGCAATTATGGATGCTGCAATACTTGTTGTTGCAGCAAATGAGGGAATAAAACCACAGACAAGAGAACACTTAACAGCATTAAAAGCAAAGAAAATAACTAAAATAATAATTGTTCAAAATAAAATTGACTTAGTTTCTAAGGAACAAGCAATGAGAAATTATAAAGATATTAAAAATTTTGTAAAAGGAACTATTGCTGAAGATTCTCCAATAATACCTGTATCTGCACAACAAGGAATAAATATTGAAGCAGTTTTAGAAGAACTTAACAAAATAACTGTCAAAAGAAATTCTGAAAAAACTCCAGTTTTTTTAATTGCTAGAAGTTTTGACATTAATAAACCTGGAACTGAACTTTCTAAATTACATGGTGGAATTATTGGTGGCGCATTGAAAGAGGGTAAATTAAAAATTGGGGATGAGATTGAAATAAAACCAGGATATAGCTTTAAAAAACAAAACAAAATCCACTATCAAACAATAAATACTAAAATAATCTCTATGCAAAAAGGAAATCATCAAGTTAAAGAAGCTTTACCTGGTGGAAGTCTTGCAATAGAAACTGAGTTAGATCCATCCCTTACAAAATCTGATTCGCTTTCTGGTTGTATTTGTTCAACACCTGGAAAGTTACCAGAAATTGTAGAGCAAATAAAAATTAAATTCGAATTATTTAAGAATTTTTACTCAAATGAAAAAGAAGAAAAAATTACCGAATTAAAAGCTAGTGAACCTTTAATGCTTAGCGTCAATACATCGACAACAGTTGGAGTTATTTCAAAAACAAAAAATAACGAAGCAGAAATATTATTAAAAATTCCTGTTGTTCCATTAAAGGGTGAATCAATAGGTATTGCAAGAAATGTTAATAATCATTGGAGACTAATTGGATTTGGTGAAATTATCTGATATTTAAATTATAAGATAATTAAATATTTTAAAAAATGGTAGAATACAAAAGAGCAGAAAAAATTACTTGGGAATCAATAAAGGAAGAAATTCCAGAACAACTTATTCCGAAGAAAAAAATGATTTATATTTTTGAAGCAATTTTTGTAATAATTTTATTAATTCAAGTTCTTTTATTTCCTTGGGGGAAAATGTTTAGTCCTCAATCTCTTGAATCTGGATTAGAGTTATCTTTTGGTTGGCCAATGCATTATTTTATTATGAGTTTTAATTCACCTGAAAAAATGCCAATAAAATTTCTTGGATTGCTAATAGATTCATTAATCTATTTAATAATTTCATATTTTATAGAAATAATTCTCAACTATTTAAAAACAAGAGATATAACTCAAATTGCATTAGGAAATGAAGATTTTGTAAAGGCGAAACCAAAAATAGTAATACCTAAAAAAAGAATTTTTTCAAATGAACTTCAAGAAACAACTTCACCAAATACATGACTTAGAGTATAAGCCACACCATAAGAAAAGATTTTAATAATTGATGAAGCTCCAATTTGTTTTATATCTCCATTATCTATAAAATTCATAACCTCTGGTGTAAAAGATCCAACCAAAGTAACTAAAGAAGTAAACTTTCTACAACCTTCTGGAACAAATCCCCCATATAATCCTGCACCTACTGAAAAATAATTCCCATAATTTAAATCATTAATAGGTAAAATATTAACTAATTTATCAAAACCACCCAATAAATCAACCCCCCAAATTACTCCAGAATTTGCAAGAAGTCCTGGAATTGCACTTGTAGATTCTCTTACTTTTTCTCCAAAAGTTAATTTATTATACTTACTTTCATATTTTATTCTTTCAACCATAAAAAACAAGGTAAATTTTTACTTATAAAGCTTTCTTACTATCTAATAACTACCCTCAATAAAAAATTTCAAAGATGCTGGTTGGGGTATCTTAAAATTTCTTTTAAAGCTGAATAATTAAAATTCTTATATTTCATACTTCTAAAAATAACTCCAAAACTACTTCTATCCATTTTTAAGTATTCATATCCTGCAGCAACAATTCCAGTTCTTACTGCACCTTTTAAACAAGAAATAATTGCTGGTTTCTCAAAAGAATCAATAATCTTAACAATCTTTTCAACCCTTTCAAAAGTTAATTCCTTCCTTTGATAAATAGGAAATTGATGAATTGTAATCTTTTCAGACTCATAAAAATCTTCTAACCAATCGCCATCTAAAAAGGTAATAACATTTTCAATACCATAACTAGAAAATAAATTCTTAACTTGTTTTGGCCAAATAACTCCACTACGATATAACTTTCCTTTCTCTATGACACCAAAATTTTTTGGGAATTTTCCCGCATTTTTGGAAATCTCCCTCCAATTTGTCGGTAGTGGGTCTTGAATATTTTCAAAAACACCCAAAGGTTCTGTATGTTTTATTCTCATTTAAAAAAATAACTTTGCTTATTTAAATAGATTTCTACAAATTAAAAATCTAAAACTTTTTAATCTTCAATAACATCTTCTTTTGGAATCCTGATTAAATCTCTAACTTTATCTTTTAGTTTATCTTTAAGATTGATAATTTTAACTCCTTGTGTTGCTCTTCCCATTATTCTAATATTCTTTATTGGTGTTCGAATAACAATTCCTTTTGCAGTTGTTACAATTATGTTATCTTCAGTTTTAACAGATTGTGAAGTTACAACATCACCATTTTTTTCAGAAATCTTGATATTTATTACTCCCTTCCCTGCCCTTCCGGTTAACCTATAATCTTCTATTTCTGTTCTTTTTCCATAACCTTTTTCTGTAACTGTCAAAACTGAAAAATCTTTCTTTTCATCTATTGGCAATACTTCTATTGAAACAACTTGATCTTCTTTTCCAAGTTTAATGCCTGCAACACCGTATGAAGCCCTCCCCATTGAACGAATCTCATCACTATTAAATCTTATTGCCTGACCTTTTTTAGTAACTAATAAAACTTCTTGACCTTTAGAAATTGGTTTAACATTTATTAAAGTATCTTGATTTTCAGCTAATTTAATTGCTTTAATTCCTCCTTTTCTTGGTGAACTAAACTGGGTTAACTCAATCTTTTTTACAACTCCTTTTTTAGTTGCCATCATTAAAAAATCTTTAAATTCCTTTACTGCTATAACTGCTGAAACCAACTCATCTTTTAATTCAAGCAGATTTATTAAAGCACGACCTTTTGAACTCTTTGCAGAAGCTGGAACTTCATGTGCTTTTAACCAATGAACTTTTCCCTTATCTGTAAAAAATAAAAGATAATCATGAGTTGAACATGTTAATAATTCTTTTACCAAATCTTCCTCGGTTAAATTAGAACCAATAACTCCTTTTCCACCTCTTTTCTGAGCCTTGTATTCATCAACATTTAATCTTTTAATATAACCTTTATCTGTAATTGTAACCACTACTTCTTTCTTATCGACTAAAGCTGCCTCATCTAACTCTTCAACTTTCCCAACAACTTTTGTTCTTCTTCTATCCCCATACTTTTCTTTAAGCTCGATTAAATCTTTCTTAATTAATTCTAAAATCTCTTTTTCATCTCCTAAAATTTTATTTAATCTTGAAATTAAATTCTTCAATTCTTCCTCTTCTTTTTTTAACTTATCAAATTCTAAAGAGGTTATCTGTGAGAGCTTCATTTCTAAAATTGCTTCTGCTTGTTTTTGTGATAATTTATATTTACTTATCAAAGACTCCATTGCTTCCTTTCTCCCTTTAGAAGCCCTAATTAATTTAATAACTGCATCGATATTCTTTTGAGCAATTAATAAACCTCCAACTAAATGCAATCTCTTCTCTGCTTTTGCTAAATCAAAATCTTTTTCCTTTCTAATAACACCTCTTCGATGGTTTACATAAACTTCGATTATTTCTTTCAAGTTTAATAATTTAGGTTGTTGACCAACTAGTGCAAGCATATTGGCATTGAAACTATTTCTTAATTGAGTATATTTGTAAAGCCTATTAATTGTAAATCTTGATTCTGTGCCCTTTCTTAATTCTACAACAATTCTTACTTTTCCTTTGCTTGATTCATCCCGAATATCTGAAACATCTGGAAGTTTTTTATCTCTCACTAAATTTGCAATCTGTTCAACAAGATTTGCTTTATTTACTTGATATGGTATTTCAGTTATTATAATTTTAAGTTTCTCTGTTTTCTTTTTTGGTTCTTCTACTTCAACCTTTCCATCAAGGATTAATTTTCCCTTACCTGTTTCATAAATTTCCTTAAACTGACCAGAAACAGTTCCACCGGTTGGAAAATCAGGGGCTTTAATTATTTTTGATAATTCTTTGATTTCACATTCTGGATTATCAAGATAATATAAAATACTATCTGAAACATTCGTCAAATTGTGTGGGGGCATATTCGTTGCCATTCCTACTGCAATTCCAGAGGAGCCATTTAATAAAAGATTTGGAATTTTTCCGGGAAGTAAAACTGGTTCTTCTACTTCATTTGAATAATTTGCACGCATTTCTACAGTCTTTTTCTCAATAGAATTCAAAAGTTCATCTGAAATTTTTTGCATTTTAGCTTCGGTATATCTATATGCAGCAGCATTATCTCCATCCATTGAACCAAAATTTCCTTGACCTAAAACCAAAGGATATCTTAAAGACCAAGATTGTGCCATCCTTACCATTGCATCATAAATTGAAGAATCTCCATGAGGATGATATTTACCCATTGTATCACCAACTATCGCTGCAGATTTCTTAGTCTGTTTATTGCTTTGAAGACCCATGCTATGCATTGCCCATAAAATTCTTCTATGAACTGGTTTTAAACCATCTTCTGCACTTGGTAATGCTCTTCCAATAATAACACTCATTGCATAATTAAGATAGGCCTCACGCATCTCTGGAGAAATTTCAGAATCAATTAGTTCCTTAGCCTTGATATTCTCTTTGAATAATTCTCTCCTTCTCTTAGCTTCTTCATTCTCTAAAATTTCTTCTGATTCATTAACTTCTTTAATCTCTACAACTTCTTCAACCATTTTTTTTCACCATTTTTTTCTTTTTAACTACTTTCTTTTTTACAATTTTTTTAGAACCACTTTTCGGATACTTAACAACTTGTGGAAAATTTCCCAGAAGAGTAAATCCACAATCTAAACATTTCATCTTTGGTAAAACTCCAAAAAGATTCCCCATGCTAAAAGTGTACCTAACATTAACACTGTTACATTTTGGACAAAAATAAGCCTTAAAAACTTTCTTAGAAACCATCTTACAAATCTACCTCTGCTTTATCAGCATTTTCTTCAATAAATTGTCTTCTTGGTGCAACTGCATCACCCATCAATAAACTAAAAGTTTCATCAGCTTCGACAGCGTCTTCTACAGAAATTTGTTTTAACCTTCTTGTTTTGGGATTCATTGTTGTATCCCACAACTGCTCATCGTTCATTTCTCCAAGACCTTTAAATCTACCAATTTCACCTTTCCCACCGAATTCTTCAACCTTCTTTTTTAGCTCATCAGAAGTATAAACATAATAAATTTTTCCACCCTTTTTTATAGAATATAAGGGTGCAACAGCAACAAAAACATGACCTTCCTCCACTAATTGAGGAACATATCTAAAGAAAAAAGTTAAAAGCAAAGTTTTAATGTGGGCCCCGTCAACATCTGCATCAGTCATAATAATTATCTTCCCATATCTTAATTTTTTAATATCGAAAACTTCTCCAACACCCGTACCTATTGCTGTTACTAAATTAGAAATCATTTCACTACCTAACGCTTTCGCAGGATTTGACTTTTCAACATTTAAGATCTTACCTCTTAACGGTAAAATTGCTTGTGTCTCTCTATCTCTTCCAGACTTCGCAGTACCACCTGCTGAATCACCTTCAACAATATATAACTCTGTATTCTCCATCTTTCTTCCAGAACAATCAGACAATTTCCCAGGTAAACCTCCACCTGTTAACGCATTTTTTCTTCTAACTAAATCTCTTGCTTTCTTTGCTGCTTCCCTTGCTTTCATAGAGTAAATACCTTTAGAAATAATATTCTTTGCTATCGTTGGATTTTCTTCAAAAAATTCTGACAAAGCAGAAGTAGCCATCGAATCTATTAATCCTTTAACTTCACCATTACCTAATTTTGTTTTAGTTTGTCCTTCAAATTGTGGTTCAGCCAATTTTAAAGAAATAATTGCTGTAATCCCTTCACGAGCATCATCTCCAGATAATTTTTCGCCTTTCTTGAACATCCCTTTTTTAGTAGCATAATCATTTATAACTCTTGTAATTGCTGTTCTCAAACCAGCAACATGAGTTCCACCTTCTATAGTATTAATAGTATTCACAAACCCTTGTATATTCTCATTATATGAATCTGTATATTGGATTGCAATATTTGCTATTGTAGATCCCTCTTTTCTTTCAAAATTAATGATTTTTTGATGGATAGGTTTTCTAGTCTTGTTTAACCACTTAACAAACTCTTCTAATCCACCTTTATAATGAAACTCTTCCTTTTTTTCTTTTTCTCCTCTTAAATCTTTTAAAACAATCTTAAGACCTGCATTTAAAAAACACATTTCTCTAAATCTTGTAACAATTGTTTTATAATCAAAATCCACTGTTGAAAAAATAGTATCGTCAGGCATGAAAGTTACTTTTGTACCATGTTCCTTTTTTTCACATTTTCCAATTATTTTCATGTCAGCTTTAGGTATCCCAATTTTATAACTCTGAGAATATATACTTCCATCTTTTCTAACTTCAACAGTCATATCTGAAGACAAAGCTGCAACTACTGAAATACCTACCCCATGTAACCCTCCAGAAACTGCGTAAGCTTTTCCATCGAATTTTCCACCTGCATGTAATTTTGTAACAATTATTTCCATTGCAGGTCTTTTATAAACTGGGTGAGGATCTACTGGCATACCTCTTCCATCATCTTCAATAGTCATAGAACCATCCTTATTTATTGTAACGATTATTACTTCTCCAACACCAATCATATGTTCGTCAACAGAATTATCTACCACTTCCCAAACCAAATGATGTAAACCTGGTTTATCTGTAGAACCTATATACATTCCAGGTCTTTTTCTAACTGCTTCAAGACCTTCTAGAACTTTAATATTTTCAGCCGAATATTTTTCCATTATTAAATAATTTTACCTCTTATGATATTAAAAAAGAAGAACAGTTTATAAACCTTTTTATACTTTTATCGTCGATAAAAATAATTTACCAAATTATTTAAGAAATAAAATTTAAAAACTACTTTTTCTTTTTAGTAACTTTCTTTTTAGAAATCTGTTTTGATTTTAACTTGCTATTCTTGACAACTTTAGATTTAGTCTTTAATTTATGCAACATATAAATAACTAAACCAACTAAGAAAATAGATAAAAACTTTGAAAAAATATTCCAAAAATTCCAACCATTTTCAAAATCAGATACTTCTAAAGAACTATTCTCAGATTTTAAAGTTCCATTTGGGTCAAATGCAAATCTAACAGTTGAAGATGAAGATATTGCTGTGGAAAATGAAATGAAATACAAACTAATTAAAAAAACTAATGCAACCACTCTCACTCTCATACAACTATCTCTCTTCAAGAGTTTATAAACTTTCTGAAATTATATCTTTAGCACTCATTAAATTTAAATAATCCTCAATCTATAAATATTTATGATTTTTAGGAAAAAAAGGATGGTTGATATGAGAGAATTAGAAAGAAAAGGCCTAATAAAACCAGCCACATATAATCAACAAACAACACAAAATAATGATGGCTTCGTTGATTTCTCAAAAGAAAAAGAAACTGAAAAAAAACAACCTAATGAAGAAACACCTTCTTCTGTTTTTGGATTTATGGAAAACAATTCTTCTAATAATTCATTTTCTACTGAATCAGAAGGATATTCTAAAAGAGAAGTTGATAATAAAATTGAAGCATTAGATAATAAAATTTACAAAATGGAACAAAGAATTGAATTACTAGAAAGAAAAGCAGGAGTTCAAAGTGGAACTCAAACAAACGGAACTGGACTTTGGTAATTAAACATTTAAATAAATTGAAACAAACCCTTCATCTCCCGGAAAATACTCTTTAAAATTCAGTTTTTTAAAAATTGGTAAATTCTCGCTTTTAGTCTCGGCACGAACTTCTGAAAATCCTAACTTACTAACTTCTTCCATTAGATTATTAATTAATAACTTTCCCAACCCTTTTGACTGACTTGATTCTATCAAAGCAATAAATTCTAAATAAGCTATATCTCCTTCATCGTGAAGAATGTAGCCACCGACAACATGGCCATTTAAAGAAAGAACGTGTGAACTTAAATTTCTTGAGTTGAGATATTCTAATTTTTCTATTCTTCTTGAATATTCTGGCAAAACAGTTTTTAGAATAGAGTACAATCTAAAATAATCTTCCAAGGTTTTTTTATCTTTTGTAACTTTCTTAATTTCTATTCTATCCATTAGATTATTCAAAGAGAAGAGTTTAAAAATATCACCATCATAAAATAAATATGGCTATACCTAAAAAAGATGTGATAATGGCGTATGCACTTGAAAATGCTATAAAACATAACGGAAAAGCAAATCAAGGTTCTGTACTATCGTCATTATTTGTTGAAGGACTAGAAAAATCTGAAATAAAAAAAGCTATACCTGAAATACAAAATGTTTTGAATGAAGTTCATAATAAATCCTTAGATGAACAAAAGTTAGAATTTGAAACATTAAAAGAAAAATTGCATAAAAGGGTTGAAAGAGAAGGACTTCAAGATTTACCAAATGCTGAAAAAGGAAAAGTAATTTTAAGAATTGCGCCTTTCCCTTCTGGACCATTACATATTGGGAATGCGAGACCTTTAATCCTAAATGATGAATATGCTAAAATTTATTCTGGAAAATTATATCTAGTAATGGATGATACTATTGGGTCAAAAATTAAACCTATCGCTAAGGAAGCCTATAAATTAATTGAGGAAGGTGTAAAATGGCTTGGTGTGAAATATGATAAAAAAATAATTTACAAATCAGATAGAATAGAAACCTATTATCAATATGCTGAAGAATTACTAATAAAGGGTTATATGTATGTTTGTAATTGTGAACAAAATGCTTGGAAAAAATTGAAAGATGAGAAAACGGATTGTCCATGTAGAAATTTACTTCCAGAAGAACAAATTAAAAGATGGAAAGAAATGAAAACTGCAAAAGAAGGTTCTATGTGTGTTAGATTAAAAACATCTATGAAAGATTCTGATCCAGCATTTAGGGATCGGGTAATGTTTAAAATTTCTGACAGACCGCATGCAAGAAAAGGAAAAAAATATAGGGTTTATCCTTCGATGGAATTTTCATGGGCAATAGACGATAATTTAATTGGAACTACACATGTTCTAAGAGGAATAGAGCACCATATGTCAACAAGAGTTCAAGACTTTATAAGAAAAATCTTCAACTGGAAAAATCCTGAAAGTATCTATAATGGACATTATGCTATTGAAGGTGTAAAAGTTTCAAAATCTAAAGGGGCAAGGGAAGTTACTTCTGGAGAATATATTGGCTGGAATGATCCAAGACTATGGTCTTTACAATCTCTGAGGGATAGAGGATTAAAACCTGAAGCAATAAGAGAATTTATTCTTTCAATGGGAATAACCAAATCCAATTCTACTGTTGGGGTAGATATATTATATGCACACAATAGAAAACTTCTTACAAAAGTTCCAAGATATCTTTTTGTAGAAAACCCTCAAAAGATTATAATCAAAGGTTGTCCAGAATTAAATACGCCATTACCTTTTCACCCTTCTGAAAAAATTGGGAAAAGAGCATATAAGACACATAACGAATTTCTAATCCCTCATGAAGAATTAATCCTTATGAATAATGGAAATTATAGGCTAATGCATTTAATGAATTTTAAAACTATAAAAATAAACTCTATCGAACCAGAAACATTTTCTTTTATTTCTGAAAAGCCAGATAAAGAATCAAAATACAAAACAATTTCATGGGTTCCTGCAACACCCGATAACCTCTCTGTTAAAATAAGAATGCCAGATAATAGTATAAGAAAAGGATTAGGAGAACCAGCATTAGAAAAACTAAAAATTGGAGAAAATATCCATTTTGAAAAAGTTGGTTTTGTAAGACTCCATAAAAAAACAAAAAATGAAATGGAATTTTGGTTTACACATAGATAAAAAATAAATTATTTAACAAAGATTCTTTTCATTCTACCACTGATAATTTCTTCCAATAAATTCCAAATCTTTTTCAACATACTTTCTCATATGTTTAGAAATCCCAATAATATCTTTTATTTCAGAAGATGAAAATCTTGGTAAAATTTCTTTTTTAACTTGTGAGATAAATTTACTAGGTAACGAAAAAGAAGACTCAAATGTTAAAGGGCAAATCCTTCCAATATCAAAACCATTGAAATGATTATATAACTCAGTATGTGGAAAAGGCCTTTCTGGACCTGCAGGGTTAATGTAAGAATAATTACTTAATCCTATTATTGCACTCTTAATATTTGGACTTAATTTTTCTTTTGAATATTTTTCCATCTCAGTATTAAAATAACTAACTAACTCTTTTTCGAAAATATTTCTATCAACAATAAACTCTCCAAAATTAACTTTTCCAGCTGTTCCACCAATATAATCTATAACTCCATCTAAAACTTCTCCCAAAATAAATTCTTGAATAGTGGGAAATTTAAAACTTTCATTAGTAATTGAAGACACCAATAATGCTTCTAAAACATTTCTTCTAAATTCAAAAGAACTATTTCCTTGTTCATGTTTAATTCTCTTAACCATATTCATAAATTATTTAATCTACTTTAAAATGATTTCTATACTCTTGAAGATATTTAAAAAAACCTACTGAACCCTTCCATCTAAAACTCTACTATCGGGGCTTAATAATAAAACTGAATCTCCCTTGAATCTTACTCCTCTTGCAATCTTCTGAACTAATTCTCTTCTTGCTTTATCCATATAAAATTCTATAAACTTTTCAGGATTTTCTTTTTTCAAAATTTGCCAAAATAAACCTCTAACATTTGGATAAGGATATTTTGTAATAACAATTGAGTTACATTCTTTTCCTGGAAAATCTACACCTCTTGCACACTTTGTTGAAAAAAGAGTATCTATTTCTCCTCTTTTAAATTTAGAAATAACTGAAGGATTCTTCTGAAATTCGAAAAACTCTTCTTTAGACATCACATTGCTAAGTCCAAATTGCAATTTCTCTTCGGAAGTCGGTAAATCCCCATAAGCTGAAACATGAATCAAAATTGGTTTTTCAGCATTTGCTATAATTGTTGATAATGCTTTGAGATATCCTTCTCTTGTTGTTTGCCCAGATTTAAAATTGGCATATTTACAATTTACTTCCTTACCTGTTCTAAACTTACTAATCATTCCAGGAACTTGCGTTTCTGCATCTATAATTTTAAAATTATCAAGACCAAAAATATCTTTTAAAACATGCTCAGAATGTAATGTTCCAGACATTAAGACTAAAACATTATTCATATCTATAATTTCTTTAAACTTAGAAGCTAGATTTATTGAAACAAGATTAACGATTGTTGTTTGCTCTGCTTTTCCAAACAAAGGTGTTTCTCCAGAATCAATTTTATCATAAGAAACATAAGTTTCTTCGGTAACATTCTCAAAAGATTTTATAATCTCAAAAACAGAGTTATAATAATTATTATCTTCACCTTCTGCTAGATAAGGATTCTCAAGTATTTTATCAAACAATGCCCTCATTTCGGTCCCATTTATTTTTGTTACTTCTCGTAAACTTTCTTGATTTACTTTTCTTAATAAAAATAATAAATCTTTTACTGCATCTCTTTCTGCTGAGGATTCTGGAAGAAGCGTTCCCAATGCACTTTCAAATCTATTTAAATTAATCTTTCTTTCATTTGCAAAGTTATCTAAAAATTCATCACATTCGTCTATAATATCAATATCTGTTTTAGGTTTTCTTCCAATCGCCATCTCAATCATATATTTCATAGAATTAAAAATTAAAACATCTGAATTTGCATAAGCATCATATTGATCATAAAATCCACAACCTTTTTTTCTTTGGTACAACGCAAATTCTTTTCCTGAAACAGACATGTACTTAATTTTTCTTGAATCTTCCAAAGCAGGAGATTTAATTTCACTCGGTAACAAGGGTGACCAAAATGGACAAGCAGGAGCTACAGATATCCGCCTAACATCTGAAACAGAAGCAAAATCAGTTTTATCTACTAAGTCATTTTTACCAATATAACTTAAAATTTTACTCATATTCTTTTCTCTCAACTCTATATCACAAGGCAAATCATTTGCCCCTGCATCTCCACCCATAAAAGGACAAGAAAAATTATTCCTTCCCTTAATAACGGAGATTTTCAATTTAGATTTATCATCTTTTAAGATAAACATCTTCTTAGTATAATCTTCTTCATATTGGTGTTGAAGACTTTTAATTGGGACAACAATTGAACTTTTTTTAAAATGTCTTGCCAAATTAAGAGCCATTGCACTTTTTCCAGAACCACATACACCACGAATAAAAATAATTTTATTTCCTTTTTCAATAGAATCTAAAACTTCTTGAACAACGTCTCCTTGTGTTTTACCATTTGAAAACTTTAAGGGTTCTAAAAATTCTCCTTTATTATCAAAAATATTCAATCCTTCTTGTGAATTATCACCAACATTTTTATACAAAGACCAAGTCATGAGTCAAAATCGTTGGAACGCTTTATAAGGTTTATTGTAACTATTCCAAGATTTAAAAATAACTAAAGAATTTACCTAACAATAAACTCTGCCAACCATCTCCATTTTTTTGGACCGATATCTCCAGCCTTTCGTATCTTAATTCTACCAATCTTTTTATCTGAATCTTTTTTTATTTCTTCTAAAACTTTCTCTTTAGAACCGAAACCATAATAATAAATTTTAGTTCCTTTAATAGAATATTTTAACGCAGATTTCAAAAATGTCTCATCAAGATTTGGGCGAGCCATAATAATAAACTTAAATTTCCCTTCTTTTAATTTCCTTGAATCTCCAACAACCACTTTAATAAATTTATTTAATTTATTTAATTTAATATTTTTAATTGCAAACTCTGAAGCTTCTTTATTTAACTCTGAGGATATTATTTCATTAAACTTTTTATTTTGTTTTAATTTTTTACCTAAAACAATTGGAAAAGGGGCGATACCTGCAAACATTACTAAAACTCTTTGATTCCTTCTAATCTTCTTTGCAATTTCTGAACAAACAACATTTCTCTCATTAGCCAATCTTGGAGAAAAATAAGTCTTATCAACATCTAAAAAAAACTTACAACCATTCTCATTGTGAATAGTTTCTTTTCTTCTCTCACCTAATAAATGTTTTAAAGAAGTTTTTCTTAATTCTCCTGAAACAAATCCTTTCTTTTCTAAAATTACATTCAAATTTTTATTTTTTAAAACTTTCAAAGCATAAAATAACTTTCTTAAACAAAAATACTTTTTATGAAAATTCAAAATTGCTATATCTCCTACTTGGTCTATTCCAACATCCATAAAATAAATAATTTAAAAGACTTTAAAAGGATTTACAAAAGTAAACAATGATTACGAAAGTTATTTAAAGAGAATCTTATAAACAAGTTAATGAGCGAAACATTAAAAAATTTATCAAAAGCTTTTGTTGGTGAAAGTCAGGCAAGAAATAGATATACTTTCTATTCGAAAATTGCTAAAAAAGAAGGATTTATACAAATTTCAAAAATATTTTTAGAAATAGCAGAACAAGAAAAAACACATGCTAAAAGATTATTTGAAAATATTCAAAAATTAAAAGATGATAATAATGCTATTGAAATTCCAACAGAAGTTGGAACTGTTTATGGAACTACTAAAGAAAATTTACAAGCAGCAATAGATGGAGAACACTTTGAAACTAGTACAATGTATCCTGAATTTGCAGAAAAGGCAAAAGAAGAAGGTTTTGATAAAATTGCAACACAATTATTAGCAATAGCAAAAGCAGAAGAACATCACGAAGAAATTTATAAAAAACTTTTAGCACACGTAAAAAATGAAACAGTCTTAAAACGAGAAGAACAAGTTGTTTGGGTTTGTCAAGAATGTGGTTATTTACATTTGGGAACTGAAGCACCACTAATCTGTCCATCTTGTAACCATCCTCAAGGATATTTCAAAGTTCAAGGTGAAGACTTCTAATGACAAACTTAAAAGAGATTTATAAATGTGAAATCTGTGGAAATATTATTGAAATAATTCATAATGGTCAGGGAAAATTAATTTGTTGTGGTAAAGAAATGAATTTAATTGAAGAACTTTCTGATGAAGAAGGAAAAACTGAAAAACATCAACCAATAATCGAAGAAAATAAAGTAAAAGTTGGGAGTATTGAACATCCAATGACTGAAGAACATTCTATTGAATGGATTGAAGCAACAAAAGAAAATGAAACAGCAAAAATATTTCTAAACCCTAATGAAAAACCGGAAGCTATTTTTTCTTTCAAACCAAATACTGCAAGAGCATACTGTAATATTCATGGATTATGGAAAAACGAATAATCTCTAAATTAAAATTACTTCTTCTTCAAATTCTTTTTTGATTTTTTAGAAGTTTTCTTTGTAGATTTTTTAGAAGTTTTCTTTGTGACTTTCTTCTTTGTTGAATTTGATTTTTTCTTAATAACAAACCAAAGAACTGCTAAAAGGACTAAGATAAAACCTACAATCCAATAAACTTTATTCTCTCCAGTGAAAGCTCCTATAACTGCACCTGTAAGCGGTGAATAAAATTTCTTATTTTCAACATCTTTTGTTTCATTTGTAGAATTATTCTCAATAACAGGCATTTTTACTTCGCAATTTCTGGACTTAATAACTTCGCCATCTCGACAAATCTTTGTCTGAGTTCCATTTAAACAAACAGACCAATTCCCACAAGACTCATTGATTCCTCCACCACCCCTTGATGATCTTTTACTTGAAGAACTAACAGGGTCAACTTTTTCAATAGCCTTTGATAAAACTCCTTGCTCAATTTCTAAGCCAGTTAAAGTTCCAATTAAAAATTTAACAGTATAATCTTTTTCTTTATCTAAATTAACTAAAATTGTGCCCATAACTTCCCTAGCTAAACTCTGAAAAACACCATCAGCATAAAATGAAATAGTTATATTTGGGTAAACTGTGTAATTAGCATACTTCAAATTAAATTTTGCTGAGATATTATCTTCTGTTCTGGAAACTGAATTTGGATGAACGCCAAAATATTCAGTCTGAATCCTTTTAGTTTTATAGACCTTTGAAGTAGCTGTATAAATAAAAGAATAATCTTTTGAATTTGGCAAGTTTGTAAAATAATCTCCACAAATATTTTTATTTTCACCATAAACTTCTACACCTGAAGAATTATAAACTTTTAAACTTGAATTTTCACAAAGGTAATTAGTATCCGCAATAAAATTTAAAGAATCATCTGAAAATTTAACTTTTACAACTTTTGATGAAAATTCAGGTAATGAAACACTAAGATTAAATATTTGATTTGTTCCTAAACCACTAGTTAAATTAACTTGCATAATGTAGTTGCCTGAAACTAAACCATTAAAAGAACCGATTAAGCTATCATTAACACCTAATAAAACATTCGCGGAATTGAACAATTTAACTTCAAAACTAGATAATGTTGTTAAATTCTCAAATTTATATTTAAATAAATCTTCAAAATCTTCTTTTGAATCCAAACTTACTAATCTTTTAATTGTAAAATATTCTTTAAAATCGTCTTCCCCACTTGTTGAATTTCCAAAAACAGAAATTTCATAAACTCCTGGAACTAAATTATCTAAAAAAATCTTTGAAAAATTAGTTGAATTAAAATAACTCTCTGGTCCAGTGATATTCACTGTTAAATTTGTTAAAGTATCATCTGCAGAAATATTAAAAGATACATTTTCTTCACCAACTATAACTTCGCTAATATCTAATTGAAGAGCAGAAATTAAATTAAATGAAAATAAAAAAAGAACTGCAAAGATTAATAATTTTGATTTCATAATTTTCTTGACCTGAAAAATTTAACTTTTTCCTCTGAGGTTGGAAATGCAACCTCAATATAATCTCTTCTTGTTGAACCTGCGGGAAAAACTAATTCAGTTTTCCAATCTGCACCTTCTACAAGATTTGTTTTACTTTCAACAACATAAGCTTCGTTTGCATCTGGAACATAAAATCTAAAATTAAGATTATTTGCATTATCAACCCAATTTGTCATAATCTCTCCAGCATGATATTTTTCAGCAGGTTCTGCAGGAGTTATAAAACTTTTAGCAGAACTTCTAAATAATTGGTTACTACTAGCTGAATAAACTTCATTTGTT
>CAYNJW010000011.1:0-6548 GCA_964397665.1 Candidatus Woesearchaeota archaeon | reverse complement strand
TCATTTGTTTGTTGTAATTCTTCTCTTTGATTATCTATTTTTGAAAAATTATTAGCCAAACCAATAACTCCTAATAGACTTGCACCAGCAATTAAACTTTTTAAACTTTTTTTCATAAATTTACTAAAAAATTTACCTTTATAAACCTTTGCTTTTTGTAGTAATTCTGTAATAACAACAGATTTATAAAAACTGAAAGCTATATAAAGCTATGAAACTAAACAAAAATACAAATGGGATATAAATTTTTAGACCATACTGCAGATGTAAAATTTATTGCTGAGGAAAAAACCTTGGAATCAGCATTTATTGAATCAGCATATGCATTAAAAGAAACTATCTGTGGAGACATTGGAGTCTTAGGACAAGATAAAAAAAATCTTGAAATAAAGGGTACAAACTTAGAAAATCTATTATACAAATTTTTAGAAGAATTTATTTTTTTATTAGATGCTGAAGATTTTTTAATCTCAAAAATAGATTCCTTAGAGATTGATGAAACAACTAATACACTTAAAGCAAGAATTAGTGGGGATAATGCTAGCAATTATAAGTTTACCAATGATGTTAAAGCAATAACCTACAGTGAAATGAAAATCGAAAAAGATAAGGATAAGGATATTTGGAAGATTATTGTTGTTTTAGATGTTTAAAAATAAAACAAGAAAGGAGTGTTTATAAGACAATTATTTCTATTTAATTACGTTAGTTTAATGAAAAATGAAAGAACAGAAAAAAGAAAAAATAAACTTTAAAGAAAATCTTAGTGAATACTGGAGTTTTTTAAAACCTCATAAATACTGGTGGACAATTCTTATAATAATTGTTCTAATTTTAGAAACAAAAAGAGTAGTTGATAGATTCCTTTTTAAAATAATAATTGATAAAAGTACTGAATTTACTGCAGGAACGATTTCACTTTATGCGATAAAAGAAATTTTAATAATCATCGGAATAATCTTTATTTCTTTCTCATTATTTGTAGCAGTTCTCGGATGGGTTAATTTACACTTAGTAATCTTAATAGAAAATAATATGAAAGCAGATTTAAAAAGAAAATACTTCAATCATTTAATTTCTCTTGATCAAAAATTCCATACGACACATAAAACAGGCAGTATGATTTCAAAATTAATGAGAAGTAGTGGCTCAATCGAAAGAATGAATGATGTTATACTCTTTAATTTTGCCCCATTAATAGTTCAACTAATTGTAGTTACTGGAACTTTAGCCTATTTCAATTTAACTTCTGCAATAATCATTTTAACCACTATAGTATCATTTATTTCTTTTAGTTTGGGAATGCAAAAAATACAAGGAATACCAAGAATCAAAGCAAATAAAATTGAAGATATTGAAAAAGGAAACACTGCAGATATTTTTACAAACATTGAATCAATAAAATTCTTTGGAAAAGAAAAGCAAATAAAATTAAGATTTTTAAATCTAACAGAAAAAACAAAACAAGCACAACTTGATGTAGATAAATATTATAAATGGATGCGTCTTGGTGAAACTTTAATTTTATCTTTAGGAACTTTCCTTATTTTATTCTTCTCTATAATTGGATTTCTAAAGGGTAATTTGAGCATTGGAACTTTAACATTTATTTATATCTCCTTTGGAGCGTTAATTAAGCCAATGTATATGTTTATTCATGGAATAAGAAGTTATTACAGGGCAATGGCTGATTTTCAAAGTCTATTTAAATATGGGAAAATTAAAAAAGAAATTACAGATAAACCAAATGCTAAAAAATTAAAAATTAAGAAGGGAGAAGTTGAATTTAAAAATATTACATTTGGTTATACGAAAAGAAAACTATTCAAAGAATTTAATTTAAAAATAAATAAAAATGAAAGAATCGCACTTGTTGGACATTCAGGCTGTGGTAAAAGTTCACTAATTAAACTTCTTTATAGGATGTATGATGTTGAAGACGGTTCAATAAAAATTGATGGGAAAAATATCAAAGATATTAAACAAGAATCCTTGAGAAAGGAAATGGCTATTGTCCCTCAAGAAACAATTCTTTTTGATGATACAATCTATAATAACATCTTATTTTCAAATCCATCTGCTAATCGAAAAGAAGTATTAAAAGCTATCAAATTTGCACAACTAGACAAGATTATTGCAGAATTTCCAGAGAAAGAAAAAACAATTGTTGGTGAAAGAGGAATAAGACTTTCTGGAGGAGAAAAACAAAGAGTTTCGATTGCAAGAGCAATTTTAGCTAATAAGAAAATATTAATTTTAGATGAAGCAACATCTGCCTTAGATTCTGAAACTGAACATGAAATTCAAAAAGATTTAACAAAACTAATGAAAGGTAGAACTTCAATAATAATTGCACATAGACTTTCAACAATTATGCATGCAGATAAGATTATTGTAATCGAAAAAGGAAAAATAGTTCAAATGGGAACACATAATAAATTAATCAAAGAAAAAGGAAAATATAAAGAATTATGGAATCTGCAAAAAGGCGGATATATAAAATAAGAACCAAAACTACTAAAAAGAAATAAGGTGTTAAAGAATTATGGAAATAAAAAAAATATCGGAGAATATTTGGGAAATTCCAATTGAAGGTGATATGAATGTTCCTGGAAGAATTTTTGCAAATGAAAAATTATTAGAAAAAATAAAAGAAGATAGAACCTTAGAACAAATTAGAAATGTTGCAAAGTTACCTGGAATCTTAAATGCTTCATTTGTTATGCCTGACGCTCACCAAGGATATGGTTTTTCAATTGGTGGTGTTGCTGGATTTGATTTAGAAAAAGGAATTATCTCCCCTGGTGGTGTAGGATATGACATAAATTGCGGAGTAAGAGTTTTAACAACTGGAATTAGTTTTAAAAAATTTAAAGAAAAAATTTCGGAGATTAATAAGGAGATTAATAAAGAAATTCCATCAGGAGTTGGTAATGGAAATCTTGAAAGATTATCTGAAGAAGATTTAAATGAAATTTTAGTAAAGGGAGTTAAATGGGCTGTAGAAAATGATTTTGGTGAAAAGGATGATTTAAAAAATTGTGAAGAAAATGGTTGTGTTAAAAATGCAAATCCAAAAAACATCTCTCAAAAAGCAAAAGCAAGAGGAAAACCTCAACTTGGAACCCTTGGTGCTGGAAACCATTTTATTGAAATCCAAAAAATTGAAAAAATATTTGATGAAAAAACTGCTAATAAATTTAAACTTAAATTAGGAGAAGTGATTGTTATGATTCATTGTGGTTCAAGAGGACTTGGACATCAAGTTGCTTCTGATTATATTCAAGAAATGGAGAAATCTTCAGATATAGAACCTTTACCAAACAAAGAATTGATTTATGCTAAAATAAATTCTGAACTTGGACAAAAATATTTTAGCGCAATGAATTGTGCAATAAATTATGCCTTTTGTAATCGACAAATAATTATGGATAAAATAAGAAAGATAATTCAAAAATATTTTCCATCTTCCAAACCTAAATTACTTTATGATGTTGCACACAATATTGCAAAAATTGAAGAGCATTTAATTGAAGGTAAAAGAAAAGACATCTGTATACATAGAAAAGGCGCTACAAGAGCGTTTGATAAACAACCAGTAATTATCCCTGGAAGTATGGGGACTTCATCATATATTCTAGTAGGAACAAAAAAATCAGAGGAACTTTCTTTTAGTTCTACAGCACACGGTGCAGGAAGAGTTATGTCAAGAAGTAACGCTAAACAAACCCTTAATGGTGAAGAAATAAAAAAGTCTCTAGAAGAAAAAGGAATAAATGTTGAAGTAAATTCTATAAAAGGTTTAGCTGAAGAAGCTCCTGAAGTCTATAAGGATATTCATGAAGTAATTGAAATCTCAGATAGTTTAGGTTTGGCAAAGAAAGTTGCAAAAGTTGTTCCTGTAGGCATTATTAAAGGATAATTTAAATTTAAACCTAAAACTATCTAAACTAAAAGTTACATATCTAACTTATTATGGAAAAATGTTTGATAAAGAATATGCTTTAAATATGGTGGAATTTATGAAAAGGATATCTTCGAAACTAAGATTTATTTAAACAAACAAAACTAAAAATTAAAGTTCTTTATATTCTAAATTAAGGGTTGCTTTATACCATTTCTGTACTGCAAAAAATCTATCAAAAATAGACGCATAACCATTTGAATACAAAGAATCCCATGTTATTACTCCAGTTATAGGTTTATCATCAATAAGCCATTGTGCTGTAAGATTGTATTTTGTTCCTAAACCAGGATAGGTATGTGTTTGCTTTGTATTATCGCTTCCTGTTTTATTAACTAAATACTTACATTTCAAAGAACCTAAATCTGCAGAGATATCTAAATCTCCAGTAGTAAATTCGTCTGAACAATTATAAACACTACTCTCCCTTGCATCAAATCTTATCCAATATTTATCTTCAAAAGAATCTGGTAATGGTGAAGTAATCTTAACATCTACTGTAACTCCTTGTTTTAGAAGTTCGACAGATACACAATCAGAAACAGATTGTCCCCTCTTTTCTTCAATAGCATTTGCACAAATTGAATGTGTTCCAGTTGAACTTTGAGGAAAGGTATAAGTTGTTGCTAAAACCTCTGTTGAATTATAGACTTTTGCAAAATGGTCTGCACCCCCTGAAATCTTAACACCATCAATTAACCAAGAAACATTTATGAAATCATCTATATCTCCTGCATTTTTTACAGTTAAATTAAATGTATAACCTGCTACAATCTTTAAACCATCTGTTTTAACCAAGCCACCAAGTTTATCAATTTCAATTGTTGGAAGAGAATTATTCTCTTCATCTGTAACTTTTAAAATTCCTGATTTAAGACTAATAGAAGCATCAGTTGTATCTCTCAAATCACAATAAAATTCTCCATCTCCATCTGGCCAATGTGTTTCTGCATCAGTATTCAATAATTCTAAATCTACTATTGTTCTATTATCGTGTTTTGCTGTAAAGAAATCATCAGCATTTAAAAGATCTTCTTCCCAAACAGTATAATTTCTATCTCCTAAACTCGTAGCAGTTGAATCCATTATCACAGTATCGTTATTATGTGCCTCTCTTATAGTTGTATAAGGATTTCCAAGAAGGTCTTTCCAAAATACTACTCTATTCATACAACTATTTGGACAAGAATCATTATCTATATCATTTCCATCATCGCAATCTTCATAAGAATTCTGAACAAGACTATCACCACAATAACCTCCAATAACTGTTAAGTTATTACAAGTATTATTACAATAAGTGCAATTAGCATTATAATCTGGAGTACAGGAATCTGCATTTCCACTTCCATCATCACATAATTCACCCTCACCACTTTGAATATTCCCATCTCCACAAAAAGGAGCAATTACTTTCTGAATTGCACAACCCTCATCACACCAAGAGCAATTTGACCCACCATAAGTTACTGAACAGATAACTCCGTTTGAAGTTCCGTTATCACAAGACTCGTAAGCAATCTGAATAATATCATCATCACAATATTCTGTTGGAGTCACACTTAAATTGCTACAAGTAGTATTACAATAGGTACATGTAGAATTATATTCAGGAATACAGGGAGTATCAGTATTATTTTCTCCCTCATCACATTCTTCATCCCCATCTACAGTACCATTTCCACATGTACCGCCACTACCACCACCAACACCACCGCCACCATGTGAAGGTTTATGACATTGTATTACAGTTGTTGGATGACAACTAGGTGCAGTATCCTTACAAAAAGGATTACCCCCATCCTTTACATCCTTTACCTTACAAGTTCTTATTTTACCTCCAGTTTCACCACTTGGACATGGAGTATCCACCCACTCTTCACAAGTCCAGTCAGTATAATCACCATCTGTAACATAATCATTCTTACAAATATCTACTCCCCAACCAAGTGATTGCTTCTCACAAGGTCTACAACTATCAAGGTCTACTAGTAAACATTTGCCGGGATATGTCTTATTATTTGGATCACCACATAGTGTATAACCGCTTCTACAACCACAGATACCTGGGACACTACAATTTAGAATTGAAGAATTATCTCCAGTATACCTCACAATATTCTCCGAGTAATAACGCCCACCCATCCAGCAAGAACCCTTATCACTTCTTTTTCTTCCAAGACACCACATTAAACCACCTAAATTACTATTTACACAGTTCCCATTAATATTATAACCATAAGGAATATTACAATCTAAACCATTATAAACATCACAAGTATCTGTATCACCCCAATTAGGAGTATCTGCAGGAAAACATTCCTCACCATAACCTGCATCACCTGCACTAACATTAATAAAATTAACAAAGAAAACAAAAGTTAATAAAACAAAAAACAAAACACCTAATTTTCTCATAAAACGATTATGAAAAGATTATTTATAAACCTTTTTAAGAATAAGAATAAACTTTTAACTACTTAAAAGGGACAAGAAACGAAAGGTTTATAAAGATTGGAAACTAATAAATTCTATGAAAAAGATATCAAGAAGAAGTATGATTATGGGTGGATTGGCTGCGGTT
>CAYNJW010000010.1:16440-29969 GCA_964397665.1 Candidatus Woesearchaeota archaeon | reverse complement strand
AGAGGAATAAAAATACGCCCATCGATTTGACGTTAACCCTACTACGCCCCAACCGAGGATTGAACTCGGATCTCGGCCGCGACAGGGCCGTGTACTAACCACTATACTATTGAGGCATAAAAAATAATATTCTAATTGCTTTTTAAAGATTACTATCTAATCAATTCATCTGAAAAAACTTTTTAAATCAGAAGCTTTAGATGCAGTTATTCTAGATTCTTCAATAATCTTTTCGTCTAACTTTTTGAAAAGAAGATAGTTTTCTCCAAATTTATGTTCTTCAGATAAATCTTTAGTTATATTATCCCAAGATCCTAAATCAAGTGGACTTCCTTCGAAACCTAATTGTTTCCAGATTTTTTTAGCAGTAGTTGGAATAAAGGGTGCAGAAAGAATTGAAATTGCCTTGAGAAGTCTTGTTCCTATATAGTAAATATTATTAACTCTTTCGGGATTTTCAGTTATTTGTTTCCAAGGTTCATTTTCATGAATATATTTATTTCCAACACTACATAAAGCAAAAACTTCACTCCAAGCTCTTCTTGTTTCTCCTTTTTCGAGACTCTCAGTAATTCTTAATTTATACTCTTCAATTTTATTAAGAACTTCTTTATCAACTTTATCAAGTTTATTTTCATCAGGTCGAGTAATTTTTCCTTCAAGTCGAGTATTTGCAAATTTAATAATTCTATTCACAAAATTTCCATAATTTCCAAGTAGGTCAGAATTTACTCTAGTTTTAAATTCTTCCCAATTAAATTCAGAGTCACTAGATTCCGGAATAATCTGTATTAAATAAGATCTCCACATATCAACATCAATATCAAGGTTAGGCAATGTTTCACAAAAAACACCAACACTTTTGCTTTTGGAAAACTTTTTCCCTTCATAATTTAAGTATTGTAATCCTATAACATTTTTCGGCAAATTTAATTCCTCTTCTCCAATGATCATCGCAGGCCAAAAAATTGTATGGAAAGGTATATTATCTTTTCCAAGAAAATTAAATATTTCTGTATTTTCCCCTTCCCAGTAAGCTTTCCAATTATCTGTTATTTCTTTTGTTGAACTAATATATCCAATGGGTGCATCAAACCAAACATAGAATACTTTATCTTCATAACCTTCCTTGGGAACACGAATGCCATTTTTAAGGTCACGAGTGATACTTCTTTCTCTTAAACCCTCTTTTATCCAACCCATTGCAAGATTTTTTACTTGTGGTCTCCAAATAGTTTGTTTTTGAATCCAAGATTCTAACTTAGGAGATAGTCTATCAAGTGAAAAATAGAGATGTTTAGTTTTTTTTAATTCAAGTTTTCCACCAGAAATTTTGGATATTGGATTTTTAAGTTCAGTAGGATTAAGAAGGGTTGTGCAATTTTCACATTGATCTCCATTGGCTTTAGCATATCCACATTTTGGACAAGTACCTTCAATATATCTGTCTGGAAGAAACATATCATCTATTGGAGAATAGAATGCTTCAATTTCTTTTTCATTAATATATCCTTTTTTATCTAATTTCTTAAAGAATTCAATAACTGTTTCCGAATGGATTTTATTACTTGTTCTTGAGAAATTATCATAAGAAATTCCAAACCAGTCATAAATTTTTTTATGTTCTTCATTAAGTTTAGTTGCAAATTCTTTTACTTCTTTTCCAATAGATTTAGCAGCAATTTCTGAAGCAGACCCATTTTCATCTGTTCCACCAACAAAAAGAGTATCATACCCACAAGATCTACAATATCTTGCAAAAATATCTGCCGGTAAATGAGAACCAACGATATGTCCTAAGTGTGGAACATTATTAATATATGGGAGTGCAGCTGTTACCAATCTCTTTTTTTTAGCTATTTTATTTTTTTCAACCATCTTTTTTAAGTATCTAATAAGTTTTTTAAATGTACCTTCCAATTATTAAACTATCAATCGAATTTTGGAAGTTGATTATTTTTAAGAATACATTTATCTAAAACTTTTTCACCTATTTTTTCAAGATTCTTTTGGAATTTTTCTATTTTATCAGAGAGTTTTTCATAAAAAAGGGCTTTCATTTCTCCACTTAAAATTTCTCCTTTTTTATATTTTTCTGATAAGTTTGTTGTTTCTTTTTCATCTAAGAAAAAATTTGAAAGATATTGAAAAGAAACATCTGTATCTGGATTTCCACCAAGTTTTCTATGTTCTTCAATTGTTTCTTTTCCTCCCGAAAAAGATTTATTTACTTTTTTCTTTATAGTTTTTAAGTCATCATTTAAGAAAATAGAATTATTTCTAGAAGTTGACATTTTTTCACCATCAGTCCCTTGTAAGAATTTTACATGAACAACAGAAGGTTTGTTATAAGAAATTTTGCTTGCAATATCTCTACATAATCTTAAATGAGTATCTTCGTCAGGACCAATCGGAACAAGTACATTTTTTATATTAAACTCTTCTTGAGGAAAAAGGATATGTGCAGCTTGAACAGTAGGATAAAAATGCAATCCAATATTTTCATCCTGAGTATATCCATAAGCACCTTTTATTTGACCATAGTTTATTTTTTTTGAAAGTTTAAATGCAAGATTGTAGATATTTGTGAAGATATTATCTATTATAAAAAAAGTCTTATTTGGGTCAAATCCATATGCTAACATCTCTTTAGCCAATTTTATTGCATTTTCTTTTGCTTCTTCTTGAGTTTCAACTTTTCCAGCAACATAACTTTCATCGTCAGAGATTGGAATAAAAACTGGCACACCATATTTTTTTTGAAAATATAAATTTGTATCAAAGACAACCATATGTCCAATATGGAGAGTTCCAGAGGCATTTACTCCAGAAACAATGGCACATTTCTCCCCTTTTTTTAATGCTTTGTAAAATTTATCAAAATCCCTATGAGAGTATATTAGTCCCTTATTAAATGTATAAAAATCTGGAAGTTCAGATAATTCAGAAATAAGATTAGCCCCAAATTCTTTTACTAATTTTTCATTATCTTTTATAAGTTCTTGTACCATAAAAACTGTAAAGAATTAATGTTTAAAAAAGATACTATTTAGAATAAAAACATTTTAATAATTTATTTTCAGAAAATTTTACTAAGAAGATTTGTCTAATTCCCAATAAAAATAATAAGTGCTTTTTTCAGGGTAGTTTTGATGGTCTATATAAGTTGTTTTAAGAATTCTTTTAAAACCTTGAGAATAAGCCCCCTTTCCAGAATAGAGATACTTACTTATTTTTTCAATAATTTCAGAGGTGTTTTCAATTTGGAGATTAACATTCCTTATTAACCATCCAGAATTAGAATCCTCACAAAGAGTTTCTATAACCTTTTTACCAACTAGTTTTCTGTTAGTAATTGAAGTATTATTAAGTTCTGTTAAAAAATTTGATAGTTTTTTATTTGAAATATCTCTAGATTTTAATTCATTAAAATTCATTTTATAGAAAATTAAGCGTAAGTAACTGTTTCAGTAACTACTTTCTTAACTGGTTTAACACTTTTCTTAGCAACCTTTTTCTTAGTTGATTTCTTAGCAACCTTTTTCTTAGCAACTTTTGCTTTAGGAAGTCTTTTTTCCATGCTTTGAATTTTTCCTAATAGGTTAGCATGATTTAAACTAAGATGTTGAATTTTATCATGTAAATCTGAAATTGCATCGTTTAACATTAATAAATCTTTTTTAACATATCCAAAACTTGCTGAAACATTCTTTTCAAGTTGTTTAGTATCTTTTGCCATAATTATTAATATTTTTTTACTTTATAAATCTTACTATTTTCGTAACTTTAAAATTAAGACAAATTTATTTGTTTTAGGAAGGTTTATAATTAATTTTTAAGTTTTCTTAAGATGGTAAAAAAATATGAATTATTAGCTCCAGTAGGAGGATTTCCTCAATTAATGTCTGCAATTAGTGCAGGAGCAGATGCTGTTTATTTGGGTTTAAAAGATTTTAATATGAGAGTAACAGGTAGAAATTTTAAATTTACAGATTTAAAAAAAGCAAGTAAGATTTGTAGGGAAAATAATATTCGATTATACTTGACATTAAATGTTATTTTTTATGATAATGAATTAAAAAAATTAGAAGAGTTAGTGAAAAAAGTTAAACCTTATGTCGATGCAGTGATCTGTTGGGATTTAGCAGTGATTAATTTATGTAGAAAATATAAAATTCCATTTCACATTTCAACACAAGCTTCAATATCAAATAGTAAATCTGCAGATTTTTATAAAAAACTGGGTGCCGAGAGAATAGTACTGGCAAGAGAATTAAATTTAAAACAAATAAAGAAAATATCTGAGAAGAATGAAGTAGAGGTTTTTTGTCATGGTGCAATGTGTGTTTCAATTTCAGGAAGGTGTTTTACATCTCAATTTCAAAATGGTCGTTCTGCAAACAGGGGGCAATGCACGCAACCATGTAGAAGGGCTTATGAAGTAACAGATTTAACTGATAAAAGTAGAAAATTAAGATTGGAAAATAATCGCGTAATGTCTGCAAAAGATTTATGCACCCTCCCATTTATAGAACAAATGAAAAAAGCAGGAATAACTTCTTTTAAAATTGAAGGAAGAATTAGAGGTCCAGAGTATGTCTATACTGTCGTAAAAGAATACAGAAAAGCATTAGATAAAAAATTATCTTCGGAGGAAATAAAAGTTTCAATAAATAATTTAAAAAAGGTTTATAATAGGGGATTTTCAGATGGTTTTATGTTTAAGATGCCTACAGCAGATGATTTTACATATTCAGAAAGCGGGGAACAAAAAGAGTATAAAGAATTTGTTGGGAAAGTTAGGAGATATTGGCCAAAAGCAAAAGCAGCATCTGTAAAAATATTTTCTGGAAAGCTTTCAGTAGGAGATGAGGTTTACATAATTGGTAAAATAACTGGAATAAAAAGATTAAAAATTGGTAGTATCGAATTCCAAAAAAAGAATGTCAAGTTTTGCAAAAAAGGACAAGAAGCAGGGGTTAAGTTGCCAAAAGTTTACAAAGATGATGAAATTTACTTAATTAAAAAAAAGTGATTGTTGTTAGTTTAGACAGCATATTTTTGTCTAATCGGATTTTTAAATTTAATATCTAATAATTTTCCCCTATAAGGTTCTAAATTTTGAATTATTCTCTCGATTTGAAAAACATTTTTTCTATCTAAATTTTGAAGTGCTCCAACCATATAATTAAGATAATCACTTTTTTCTCCTCTTTCTTCAAGAATTGGAATTCTTCTTTCTAATTCTTTTGAAAAAATTGAAACATATTTATCTGAAGAAGTTTCTAAAAATTGACAAGTTTCCAATTCTTTAAGTCTTTTCTTTTCATATTTTGTTAAACTCTCAGAAAATCTATTAAGACCATCACGTTGAAGAGATGTAGCTGATTGTAGTGCTACATCCATCCAAACAAAAAAGTCTCCATTGTTTATTCTTTGATTATATATTATCTCATTCATTGTTTTTTTAAGAAATATCATCTTTTAAACGTTTCGATTTGTTCTTCCTTTAAAGTGATTAATGAAGTAGATACAATTATAATTTTTAAAGTCCTATTCCAAAATATCCATGGCCATATGTTGATGAAATCGTTTTTCTTGCAAGTCTTTCTAATCTTTGACCCATGTGAGTTCCAGCAGAAATATAGTTTTCTGTTTTTTCAACAGTTGGCTTATCATTCTTTTCAAGTTCTTTTTCAAGATAGTTTATTTTATTTTCCATAATTTATCTTGTTTTTGTAGTTATAAAAGGATTATCTGATTAGAGTATATACAACTATATAGTTCTAAGAAGATTTATATCTTTGAAGTTACTATATAAAAGTTAAGATCAATAAATTAAACAAACATAAACTATATAAATGAATTTAATAAGTATATAATTATGAGTGGAGATACATATGCTAGAAAGATTCAATTAGTTGGTGGAAGTTCTTATGCAGTTTCACTTCCTAAGGAGTGGATTAAAGAAAATAATCTTAAGGAGAAAGATACTATTAGAATTAAAAAAACTGCAAATAGTAGTTTAATTTTGGATGTTGGAAAAATTCAAGAAAAAGAAATAAAAGCAATTAAAATTTGTGTTGATAAACTTCAAACAAAAATTAAACCTTTGTTACTATCCCTGTATTATCAGGGTTACGAAGAGATAGAGATTTTTACAAAAGGAGAATTAACAAAGGAGACAAGACTATTGGTTAGAAAAATTATGACACATATGTCTGGAACAGTTATAGAATTTGAATCTAATCAGAAGATAAATATGAAAGTTTTACTTAATGAAGTAAATTTAACAACTGTCCAAATGTTGTATCGGATGTCTATGGTAATTGATTTACTCTTTGATAATCTTTTAGAAACACATAGTGATAGTGAGGTTGAAATGAATGAAAATGAATTGGATAGAGTTTATCATTTATTTAATAAAACGATTTCATTATTATTAAGACAGCCAGCTTTACTAAAAACTTCTGGAATAGAGAAAATGTCTCTTTTACCCCCATATATTTTATTAGCAAAAAGACTTGAAAGTCTAGGAGATGAATTACAAGCACTTTCGAAAATTTTATTTAGAGATTTAGAAAAATGCAAAAATTATAAGAAAGATATAAAACTTCTTCAAGAAATTTTTACTAAAATATTAAATCCAATTATTTCTACAAAAAAGTTAAATCCAGAAGAGACTGGACTAGAAAGTAAGATAAGTAATAAGTTAAAAGTTAATAATGAATTAAAATGGATTTTGAAAATTTTAGAAGATATAGAGTTAGAAGCACAAATTATTTATTTATCAAGATAACCATTAAACTTTTAATTAGTGGAGATTAATTAAAATTATCATATTCATCACGTTTTGGCTGTGATGAGAGCCTCATCTCCAGCGGCGGAGGTGAGGCCACCAAAATTATATTAAAAGCATTTGCCGATAGTTTTATAAATCAAAATTTGAATTTAATAGTATGCCAACAAAACGTTCTAAAACTAAGAGAAATGGAAGATCTCCAAGAGCCCAAAAGAGAAAAGGAAAAAAGGGTAGAAAAGGCTTCTATAGTTAGTTGGATTTTTACTATTTTTTGAGTGTTTTATAAATTAGGATTGAGATTATTAAAATTGAACATCCAATAATGCTTGCTACCAAGATATCTGTAAACCAATGAACTCTTAGGTAAATTCTACTCAATGAAATTAGAAGAATGCTACTTATACCGAAATATGAAGTTATCTTTTTATTTTTTGAAAAGTAAATAATTAAACCAAAGAAAATAATGGCAAAAGTTACATGACCACTAGGCATTGAAGAACTTGTTTCTTTAACTAGTGCATTTATTGGTCTAGCTCTAAGAAATAAATTTTTTAGAGTAAGGATTACAATAACTGTAAAAAAAGTAGTTATAGTGACATAATAACTTTTTAGTTTTTCTTTTTTAGAATAAAGAAACACTGAAAAAATTAGTGATAAAATAAATAAAAAGATTGGCTCAGTTATAAGTGAAATAAACTTTGCAAAATTTACTATTGTCTGTTGAGAATTTAATTCAACAAACTTATTAATAGTTATATCACCAAACATAAACTAGACAAGAATTTACTTATTTTAAACTTTCTTATTTTAACTAGAATATCTATAAAAGTAAATTAAACCATCAGAGTCCCAAATATAAATTGAATCACCATTATCATTCCAGATATTTTTTGTTTCTAAAGTTAATTTTTTTGATATTTTCTTTCTATAAATATGTGTTGCATCATCCTTTATTAAAATATCCAATGTTTTATTGCATTTATTAATTAATTCTAAGATTTCACTATCTTTTTCAGTTAAGTCTAAATAGATAAATTTTTCAACAATTATGCAACCAAAGTTTTTTGATTTTTCCCAAATTCCAAGTTCATTTAATCTTGCATTTTTTTCAGAGAGCTGTAAAGTTTCATAATATTCATCTTTATCATAATAATAAAGGTGTGCAAAACCTTTTTTTAAAATGAGATTATTTATATTTTCTTTATCTAAAAAAAGATAACCAATCTCACGACCATACTTATCCTTCCCAAAAGATTGAAGTTTGATTGTTTTATTTAAGATTAGTTTTTTTAAAAATTCTTTTGCAGAATCATACTTGAACATTTTTCTTTCAGGAGTATTTATTCCACGTAGTCGTATTTTAAGATTCTCAGAGGTTATGATTGTATCACCGTCGATAACTCTGACAACAAACACCTCCTCATTATCTAAGGAAGGATTATTTGCAGACCAAACTAACCAAAAAGAGAAGACCATTAAAACGAAGATTAATATTGGTTCTAATTTCATTTTAATAAAAAGATAGTAAGGTTTAAAAGCATATTTTTTATTTAATCATTATGTCAAAAGTAAGAATAAAGTTACAGAGTGTAGATATTGAAAAGTTAAACGAAGTTATAGACAGTATCAAGAGTATTGCTTCAAGAGCTGGAGTAATAGTTAGTGGTCCAATACCTTTGCCAACAAAAAGAATGAAAGTTACAACAAGAAAATCTCCTTGTGGAGATGGTACAGCTACTTTTGATAGATTTGAAATGAGAATTCATAAGAGGGTTTTAGATCTTCCTTCAAATGATAAAGTTTTACACAATATCATGAGAATTTCAATTCCAAGAACAGTTTCTATTAAAATTGAAATGATTGATTAACTTCTTAAACCAACAATCTTAAAAAGCAATTTTATTTCATTTAATTATTAATGTGGACATTACATAAATTAGTAAATAATTTGCTAAAAGGATGTAAAGTTAACAAAGCCGACATCACATAGTTCCATTCGGTCTCGCTAACGCGAATGTGATGTTTAGATAAGACCGTTAAAGCCGACATCGCATAGTGGTATTGCACAAGACTGGAACTCTTGGCCTTTCGGGGCTCCCAGGTTCGATTCCTGGTGTCGGCGTTTTAGAACCTTGTCCAAGGTTTGAGTATCCTTGCTTTTCAACTAAACAAATTTTCTTTTGAAAATTAGATTACAAAATTTTTTCAAAAGAGGAACCTTTATAAGTGAAAATTTTAGAATAGTTTCATGTTAAAAAAAACAAAAATTATTGCAACAATATCTGATTTAAATTGTGATGTTGATTTTTTAAAAAAACTTTATACAAAAGGAGTTAATATCATGAGATTAAATACTGCCCACCAATCTCCTAAAGATACTCTTAAAGTTGTAAAGAATATTAGAAAAGTTTCAGATAAGATTGCAATTCTTATAGATACTAAAGGTCCTGAGGTTAGAATTACCGATTTAGATAAGACTATAGAATTAAAAAAGGGAGATAAAATATTTTTGAAAGGGTCAAAATCTGATAAGTCTTCCAGAGATTGTGTTTATGTAAATTACCCAAAGTTCGTGTCTGATGTTCCAAAAAATTCAAGAATTTTTATAGATGATGGAAAATTAAGTTTGAAAGTTATTTCAAAAACTTCAACAAAATTAGTTTGTTTAGTTGAGAATAATGGTTCAATAAAGAAGAAAAAATCCGTAAATGTCCCAAGTGTGCATTTAAATCTTCCAACTTTAACAAAAAAAGATAAAGAATTTATTAAATTTTCTGTTGAAAATGATATTGATTTTATTGCACATTCATTTGTTAGAACAAAACAAGATGTAATTGCAGTTAGAAAATTAGCTAGGAAATATGGAAAAGATATTAAGGTAATTTCTAAAATTGAAAATCAAGAAGGGGTAGATAATCTTTCTGAAATTTTAGAAGAAACCTATGGTGTGATGGTTGCAAGAGGTGATTTGGCAATAGAAATTCCTGCAGAGAAAGTTCCAATTATACAAAAAAAGATAATAAATGAATGTATAACTATGAGGCATCCAGTAATAGTTGCAACACAAATGTTACAATCAATGATAGAAAATCCTAGACCTACAAGAGCAGAAATTTCAGATGTGGCAAATGCCATATACTCTGGAACAGATGCAATTATGCTTTCAGAAGAAACAGCAATGGGTAAACATCCAATAGAAGCAGTCGAGGTTATGGTCAAAGTAGCTTTAGAAGTTGAAAAAGAAATGCCAGGTTTTAATGATTTACCTGTTAAAATGATTAATAATGAAATATCTGCTTATCTTGCAAAGTCTGCAGTTATAGCAACACAAAGACTTCCAATTGTTGCAATTTTAACTGATGCAATGACTGGAAGAACTGCAAGATATATTTCAGCATTTAGAGCAAATGTTCCAATTTTTGTCGAATGTTACGAAAAGAACACTATGAGAGAATTAGCATTATCATACGGGGTTCAACCATCTTATGTTCATAAGTCAAAAAAAATAGGGGATTATATTGGTTTTACAGTTAGAGATTTGTTAAAAAAGAGATTATTAAAACAAGAAGATTTAATTTCTATTATCGCTGGTTCATATGATTCAAGATCTCAACCAACATTTATGGAAATTTCAGAAGCTAAAAAATTAATTTAATTTCTAGACCAATAGCTTTTTAAACCTTCATTTCACACTAATATTAGTACGAAGTAAATGGCGAATCCTTGGGTTAACGACTTTTAGGATTCATTAACTCAAGAAAAAAATTTCTTGACACTTTATAAAATACAGAAATATACTTTCTTAATAGACTGTATGGAAAAATAATAATATGGAAAAATTTAAAAAACTAGGTTTGAGTGATAATTTCCTCAAAGCAATTGATGAGATGCATTTCAAAGAACCTACAGAAATACAAGAGAAAGCAATCCCACTAGCTTTGGCTGGAAAAGATATCATTGGTGGTTCTGCTACAGGTTCTGGTAAGACATTAGCATTTGGTGCATCAATTTTAGAGACTGTAAAAAAAGGGAAAGGAATACAAGCTTTAATCATGACTCCAACAAGAGAGTTGGCAGAACAGATTTCTACAGCTTTAAGACAATTTTCAAAATATTTACCCTGTAATATTATTTCTGTTTATGGTGGGATGGATATTGAAAAACAGATTAGACAATTAGCTACTGCAGATATTGTTGTAGGAACGCCTGGTAGAATTCAAGATCATTTAAATAGAAGGACTTTAAATTTGACTGGAGTAAAACATTTAGTTCTTGATGAAGTTGATAGAATGTTTGATATGGGTTTTCAACATGATGTTGAAAGAATTTTAGAAGAATGTCCAAAAGACAAACAAACTATGTTATTTTCTGCAACTATTTCTTCAGAGATTGATCATTTATCAAGTAAACATACAAAGAATCCTGTCGAAGTTTCTGTAGAATCCTACATTGATGCTTCAAAATTAAAACAAATTTATTATGATGTTCCAAATAATTTGAAATTTTCACTTTTGGTAAAACTATTGAAACAAGAAAATGCAGACTTAGTAATGGTTTTTTCAAATACAAGAAGAAATGCAGATTTTATTGTAAATAATTTAAAACCTCAAGGAATAGATGCACAGGCAATCCATGGTGGTTTAACACAGAATAAAAGAAATAGAACTTTAGAAGGATTTCATAAAGGACATGTAAATGTTTTAGTTTGTACAGATGTTGCTGCAAGAGGGATAGACATCAAAGGAGTTTCCCATGTTTATAATTTCGATACTCCAAAAACTGCCCAAGAATACATTCATAGAGTCGGTAGGACAGCTAGAGCTGGAGAAGAAGGTGTGGCAATTTCATTAGTTTCAGATAGAGATTATGAGAATTTCCAAAAGGTAAACCAAGATGAATCTTTAACAATCGAAAGATTAGAGTTACCATATGTTGAAAGATTAGAATTAAGAATTGATCGTTCAGGCAGAGGTAGTGGAAGATTTGGTAATTCTCGTGGAAGAAGTTCTGAAAGATCTGGAGGTGGACGTAGAGCAGGTGGAAGAAGCCATTCATTTGGAGGATTTGGAAGATCAAATAGAGACTCAAGAAGAGAAGGTGGTGAAAGAACAATTTCAAGGGGAGATTCAAGAAGAAATTCTAACTCAAGAGAAGGTGGAAGAGACTCAAGAAGAGAAGGTGGAAGAGACTCAAGAGGATATTCAAGAGGTAGAAATGAAAGATCTTCAGAGGGATATTCTAGAAGTCCAAGATCAAGAGATGCAAGAAATACTAGGGATTCAGGAGATGATAGGCCAAGATCTAATGCAAGAGGCCCTTCAAGAGATTCAAGAGGTCTAAAAAGGGGATTAGTAAGAGGAAGAGCAAGTACTGCTTCAAGAAATGGAAGAGGTCAAAGTGATGGAAGAAATTTTTCACATAAGTCTAGAAGTTCAAGTTCAAATAAGAGTGGTTTTCGAGGTTCAAGAGGTGGTAGAAAATCAAGTGATGGAAGAAGATAAATTATAATTTTATAAAAATTTTAAATTACGCGTTGGTCAAATTTTGAAAATTGAATTCTTGTTTCTAATCCAAATAATTTCGCACCTAAATGTGCATTCTCTCTAGTTCTAATTTTTTTACTAGTTTTATATGCATCTTCTTCAATTTTTAAAATTTTTCTTTCTTGAGTTTTAATGTATTTTTCTAATATTTTAGAAGTCTCACCGAAGAAGAAGGTTCGAAGATTAATACCATTTAAAGTATTTTTAAGTAACCTAGTGTATTCATAAGTAGTGTTCATATAAGAAGATATTTTATCAAGTTTAAAATACTTTTGGCGTGTAACTTTTAAGTTGATACAGAATTATTAAAATAATATCTAACTAAACCCCAACCCTTAAAACCTTTAAATTCTAATTATATTCATGAGAGTAAGATATTCATTTAGTTGTAGACATACTGGGAAAATTGATAATATAAAAAAACAGAGAAAAACATACCCAAAGATTGTAGATGAAATTATAAAAATCTCTGATTTAATTTTGGAAGTTTTAGATGCGAGATTTCCAGAAGAAACTAGAAATAAAGAGTTGGAAGAACAAATAGAAAAGAAAGGTAAACGAATAATTTATGTTTTAAATAAATCTGATTTGGTTAATGTTCAAAAAAAACAGCATGAATTACCAAAAGATATGAAACCCTATATTTTTATTTCTTCTAAGAATAGACTTTCAACTGCAAAATTAAGAGATTTTTTAAAAAGAGAAGTTAGAAAAATAGAACTTGGAGAACATATGACTCGTTTTCATGTTGGGATAGTTGGTTATCCAAATACAGGTAAATCAACACTGATTAATGTGTTAACAGGTAAATCTGCTGCAGGAACAGGCGCTCAAGCAGGATTTACAAGAGGTATGCAAAAGATTAGACTTACTTCAGATATTTTAGTTTTAGATACTCCTGGAGTTATTCCAGATAAAGAATATTCCACAACAGAACAAGGAAAATTATCTAAACATGCAAAATTATCTGCAAGAGATGCTTCAAGAGTAAAAAATCCGGAGTTGGCAGTTGCAGCCTTGATGAGAGATTATTCTAAAGAAATAGAAGGTTTTTATAAGATTGAAGCAAAAGGTGATGCAGAGATTCTCTTAGATGTTTTAGGAAAGCAAAGAGGTTATTTGAAGAAGGGTGGAGTCTCAGATGATGATCGAACTGCAAGACTTGTTTTAAGAGATTGGCAATT
>CAYNJW010000010.1:0-16340 GCA_964397665.1 Candidatus Woesearchaeota archaeon | reverse complement strand
GTAACTTTAAGAAAGATTGAAAGTTTGGTAAAAGTTATCAGTTGGAATTTTAAATAAAATAAAAAAATGTCTTGTATTTGTTTTTAGTCAGGTACAATAATTCTGTGACCATATGTGTCGTCTCTTTCCCAAATACTATTTGGATATGTTTTCATTATGGTTCTTCTCAAATCATCTGCTTGTCTTCCACCATCTTGATTGAAGCCTTCATAGTCAAAACCTAAATTTATTATCATCTTTACACCTCCTTATTTTTGATAAAACAACTTACTTTATATAGAAATATGAAATGGAACATAGATTATTCAACTATAATTTCCTTTAAATACCAAATACCTTAAAAGTTACATCTTGAAACTTAAAAGTAATATAGTATTATTTTATAATGAAATAGAACTATTTATTAGTTAAACATTTTTAGAGAATTATTCTTTTTTTACAATTTTCTTTTCAACTGCTTTTTTTTCAGTTTTAACTACAACCTTGACTTTTTTCTTTTTAGGTTTTTTTGGAATTTTTTTTACAATATTACCATTTCCTTTTTCTGGATGATTTTTATCAGTTGTTTCAATTGTAATTTTACAAGGTAGTCTTGCTTTTACAGAATGAACTAATGCTCTTGCAGTTGCTTCATCTTTTGTATTTTTAACGCCAACTAAAAAGATTGTTTGACCTTTCTTTACTAAAGCTGCTCTACCCATTGTTTTTCCATAAGATCTTGCCATACCTGTCTGCATACGATCTGCACCTGCACCTGTAAGCATTTTATTTTCTCTTAACATATGATGTGGATAAATTTTTATTTCGAGATAAATTTCTTTTCCAACTTTGATAAGTAAAAATCTATTCATAAACTGTCTAACTGCTTCAATAGCATTATCTCTAATTTGTATTTTTTCATTTGCTTTTACATCTAAAACAATTGGATATTTTCCATCTCTAAATCCTGTCAAATCACCCATTTTAAATTTTACAATTTTAGAAAATGGAACTGTTTTAATATAAGATTTTGTTCTAACTTTAGATTTCCTAGTATAAGGTCTTGCGTATCTTTTAGAATAAGCTGAAGCCTTCCTTAATGCCATCTTAAGCTTTTACCTCTACATCAGTTCCAATAGCTTGACCAGGTAAACCTATTTCAAAAATAGCTCTAATAACTCCTGAGTTTCCATGTGCAGAAGAAACTTTTCCTTTAATTTCTTTTTTAGCAGGACTTGTCCAGACAGTTTCTTTACCGACAAATTTAGCGGCTTTCTCTCTTGTATCGCAACCTTCAATTTCTATAAGGAAGTGTCTAGGCTTAAAAGTTTTTCTCCCCCTTCTAAATTGGATTACTTTTCCTGTTACCATTAGAATTTACTCGAAAAATTGGTTTATAAATCTAATGCTTTAATTAGTTTTTTTAAGAATTTATGATTTTAGCAACAATACAATTTGTCTTTTTCAATTGGTCCATCACCAAAAGGATTGCCACTAGTCTTAATATTTTTTATCATTTCTTCATTAGATTTTAATCCCTTACCTTTCAATGCAAGTGCTTCTCTAGATTTTCTAACAGCATCAGTAATTTTTAAATTTAGTGGACATTTTTTTTCACACATTTTACATAAAGTGCAATGAAAAAGAGATTTTTCAAGAACTTTTTCACTAATTAAAATTCCATGACCTCTTGGAGATGTAGATTCTTCTTTTAAAACTTTAAAAACAGGACAAAGAGATTTACACATACCACATTTAATACATGTTGAGAATATTTCTTGTGCCTCTTCGATAGCATTATTTGCTTCGATTTTTGATTGTTGTTTTTTATCTAATACCATCTTTAGCTAGATTACTTTTCCCCTATTGAATTTACCATTTTTATCAGTTCTTTTTTTTATGTTTATGAGAATTTTTCGGTCATTTATATCAATGAATCCCTTTTTAACTAATCCTATTCCATGTTCTCCAGAAATTTTTCCACTATTTTTAACAACATATTTTATTAGTTCTGGAATTAAGTTTTCTTGTATAGATTTAAAGCAAGGATGAAGAATTCCCACAGACAAATGTCCAAAGACTGGAACTTCATGTTTTTCGCACCAGCTAATAATTTGTTCAAATTTATTCAACATAATTTTTGGATCTTCTATTTTTGTATAACCTTCTTGAGCAAGAACTGGATAAATTTCATCTCTTTTCATTAATAAATTTAAATATTCTTCATCTTTTAATTCACCTTCATCAGACTCATATTCAATAATTAGATTATAACTTTCACCAAGTCCAATAAGTTTTGAAATTTTTTTATCAATAAATTCAATCATTGATACTTTTCTATTTCTTTTATTTTTCAATACTGATTGGTGAATTTCTTCAATTGTTTCTTTTTTAATTAAACTAGCAGTTCTTATTTTTTTACTAATTAATTTTAGTGATGCTTTAGTTATCAATCCAGTAATTCCTTCCATCCCAGCATAGTCTGTAATCTCTGTTTGACTTTTTCTTTTTAAATTTCCTTCTGCATCAACTACCTCAATCCAGTTTACCCAATCAGAAGTTTTTCCATATTTAATAGCTCGACTACCAACAGCATTTGTAGCAATCATTCCGCCAATAGTACAGATACTGTGGCTTGAGGGTTTAACAGGAAACTCTAAACCAAATTTACTAATTCTTTTTTGTAATTCATCTAATATAACTCCTGCTTCAACTTCAATTGTTTTTCTATCTCTATCTATCTTTCCAATGTTATCTAATTTTGATAAATCTAAAACTGTTTCATTTTGAGGAACTGCACCACCAACAAGTCCTGATCCTCCACCACGAATACAAATTCTATCTTTGGTTTTAACAATTTGTTTAAGGTCATTTATATTTTCTGGAAAGATAACCTCTGTAGCTTTTCCAGTAATTTGCGAGGCATCAGTTTCATAAGCTTTTAATAATATTTTCAATTCTTTTTTCATTTTTCTAGTCTCCTTAAAACCCATGTTGAAAGTTCTTCACTTCTATCGTCGGCAGTTGATAAATTTGAGTGACATAATCCACAGGGAGTTAATATTTTCTGAGCATCAACTGGACTTTCAGAGGTTCTATTTTTTGCAATTTTTTTAGCAGTTGTTGGAAAATTAGATCTTAAACCACCCCCGGCACCACAACATTGAGCATTTTCATGATTAGATTTCATTTCTTTTAAATTTCCACCAAGTAGTCTAATAATTTCCCTTGGTTCTTCATAAATTCCAGAGTATCTTCCTAAATGGCAAGGATCATGATAAGTAACTATTTCATGAGTTTTATTTTTAATTTTTTTCTTTTTTAATTTTTTTAAAATAGTAATCCAAGCATATTCAACTTCAATATTCCAATCTCTAATCAAATTAGGATATTCATTATGAAACATATTGTAACAACCAGGACAAGGTGTGATAATTTTATTTATTTTTCTTTTTTTAAATATCTCAAAATTCTTCTTTGCAAGTTTTCTAGCTTCTTTTTTATAACCGGCATTATATACTGGAGAACCACAACATAATTCTTCTTCAGCTAATAAAATAAAATCAATTCCAAGTTTATTAAGAATTTTTTTATAATTTTCGTGTTCAGTTTTTAAAACATTTTTTAACATACAACCTGGATAATAAAGCGTATTTTTCCCGAAGTTCTTTAAGATATTTTTTATTCCCATAAATTAGATAGTTATTCTAGCTTTTTATAGTTTTATAGTTTCAATTAAACCATACTGATAATAATGTAAATTCCCAAAATCAACATCACAATTCCAGAAGATAATTTCATCCAACCCTTTTCGTGTTCAGTCCATTTTTGTAGTTTCTTAGGATCTGTTCCTTTGTAAATTAATATTGTGATTAAGATTAATGGAAGAACAAAGATAAAGTTATATAATAAGAGGTAACCAATACCAAATGTTTTATTTATTGACATCATAGATAATATTGCTAAATATATTCCTCCAGTGCATGGTAACTCGAAGAGTGAAACAATAACGCCCAGGACAATCATTGCAGGAATAGTGCCTTTTTGTATAAATCTTTCAATAGTTGGTTTAACCTTATTTGAAATTTTAATAATAGACTCTTTATCTTTTCTTATAAAATCAATTAATTGTAAAACTCCAATTATTAAAACTAAAATTCCAGCACCAAGATAAATAAATTTTGTTATCC
This sequence comes from Candidatus Woesearchaeota archaeon, assembly GCA_964397665.1. GTDB lineage: Archaea > Nanobdellota > Nanobdellia > Pacearchaeales > GW2011-AR1 > CAYNJW01. Next base: position 12,171 of record CAYNJW010000010.1, on the reverse strand, counting down.
CAGTAATTGATTGAATTGCCTTAAAGAGTCCCAACCCTGATAAGAAGTATACTAAAAATACCACGAAAGTATAAACTAAACCAGCTTTCAAAGCACGTTTTGATGAACCAAGTTTCAATAGGGAAATCATTAAAAAGATTAAGACACCGAAAGCACAAGGATTAATAGAATCAATAAGACTTGCAAGAATAATACTTCCAAGAGTTAATTTATTTGCATGCGGATTGGTAGGAGAAATATTTCCAGATTTTTTAATACTTTTACAATTAGAAGTTATTTCATTAAGATTATTAATTATTGGTTTATCACCCATTAAATAAGCATATTTTCCAGAGCAGTTTACAAATGCAAAAGGTATTCCTGCTTCACTATTCTGAAGACCAACAAGTTCAATAGAATTATAGAATTTTTCCCGATTTTCATTATTGTGGTAAATCTCATATTTTTCAACTTGAATTCCTTGTGTGTTATTTACCTTCTCTAGAATTCCACTTTCAGCAATATTTGCACAGTGAGGACAACCATCACCATAAAAATAAGAAATTTCAGTTTGCGCAAAAACTAAATTAATTAAAAAAATAGAAACAAGTGCAAATATAAAAAACCGTTGTATTTTCATATTAAATTATTATTAAAGTTCTTTATAAATTTTAAGGTAATTATGAAAGACCTAATTTTCTCTCTAAACTTTTAACTGCAATTCTTGGTTTACCACATAATTTTATTATTTTTCTTTTTTTATCAAGATTGACATTTATTTCGTAAGTATTAAAACGGATCCAAGTTTTCATCGTTAATTCGAATTCAGTTAATGAATTTTCATTAGAAGAGAGATTATTCAGTTTAAGATATTTTTCTTCAATTTTTTTACTTGCTTTTTCAAATTGTTCAACATTTCTATAAGTATAGTTATTTTTTAAGGATTCTCCCCTGGAGGAAGTATATCTTGCAAGAGTGTATTTTTCTTTAATCATACTAATTAGTTAGTTATTTCTTTTAAAAACCTATTGATTGTTGTTACTAAAAAAAGGTAATACATGTTTAAATACTCAATTAGATAGTATTATTTATCCAACTTCGGTTGGTAGCTTGCTTTGTTTGACTTCGGTCATTCATTGTTTGCTTTGTTTAACTTCGGTTAGACATTCGTCAAGGGTAAGTAGCTTCGGTTTTTTATCCTTGGCACCTTTTTTAATCTTTTAAAAGATAGTTAAATTTATAAACCAAAATTTATAATAAAAAATATATAAAAATGAAAGATATTATTTTCTTCGTTAAATATTATAAGTTAACATGAGTAAAAAAATAGACAAAGCTGTTAAAGCAACAATTAAGGATCTTGATCATAAGTTTCTTAGAAAAAGTGTTTCTGTAGCAGGATTAATCGAGAAAGTTGTTCAAACAGGAGGACCTACAGTTTTTACTCTTTCTGATGGAACTGGAATTTTATCTTTAAAAGGCTTTATTTCACCAGGTGAAAGAGCATACAAAAATATTTCATCGGGAGATTATATCAAAGCAACTGTAAAAATTGATGAATTCCAGGGAGAATTAGAAGGAAATATTGATTTTATTAGTAAATTAAATGAAGCAGAATCTAACAATATGGAAAAAGTTATAAGAACTCTTCAAAGGCAGAGAGCTAAAGTAACCCAAGATTCTTTTATGGTTGAGCATGTAATTTTAGATAAACTAAAAGAGCGATTTATTAATGCTGCAGAAGAAATAAGACTTGCAATAATTCAAAATAGGCCAATAATTGTAAGGCATCATAATGATTGCGATGGCTATTCTTCCGGATTTGCATTAGAAAGGGCAATTTTGCCATTGATTATTCAAGAACATGGTTCTGAAAAGGCAGCTTATGAATACTTTACTAGGGCACCTTGTAAGGCACCATTATATGAACTAGATGATTCAATAAGAGATACGGCAATGTCTTTAAGAAATGTTGCAAAATTTTCAAATAAAATGCCGTTGATTATAATTACAGATAATGGTTCCTCAGAGGATGATTTGATGGCAATAAAACACGCAAAGATTCATGGTGCAGATTTTATTGTAGTTGATCATCATGGGTTCGAAGAAGATTTAATTTCTAAAGAGACTTTAGTCCATATTAATCCTTTCTTAGTTGGAGAATCAGGTTCGAGTTATTCTGCTGGAATGCTTTGTGCAGAATTAGCGAGATTTATTAATCCAGAGATAAATAATACTGAACAAATTCCTGCATTAACAGGTTTAATGGATAGAATTGATTTAGAAAATCCTAAAACAGTTAAAGATTATTTAGAACGTGCTGAAAAAGTAGGTTATACTGAAGAATTATTAAGAGATATTGGTTTGGTGATGGATTACATTACTAGAAAATTAAGATTTATGGAAGCAAGAGAATATATTGAAGTTATGTTTGGTGAACCAAGGGATAAACAAAGAGAGTTAGTTTCTTTAATGGCGCCTTATGTAAAGTCTCTTGATAAAAAAGGTCTTGAGATGGGCAGGATTGGAAGAGTTATGGAAAAAGTGGGTAATGTAAATCTCCAATTAATTGAGATAGAAAAATCATTTCCTGGTTTCGGATTTTATCCAAATCCTGGAAGGGCAGTAAGTCTTTTACATGAAGACTATTTAGATAACAATGAATCAAATTCATTGGTAACACTTGGTTTAATGAATTCTGCAGTAACTATCAGAGCAACAGATGAAGCAAATTTTTCAGTTCATGAATTAAAGAATTTTATTGAAGATAAATTTCCAAAAGGTTTTATAGAGGGTGGAGGACATAAAAATGCGGGATCTTTATCATTTTTACCAAAAGATAAAGAAAAGATTTTAGATTTGATTAAAGAATTTATTTCAAATTTAGAATAATTTTCTTATTTTTTATTAAATACTTAACCTTAAAAATCTCCAAGTTCTTATTTTTCTATGGAAATTAGACAACCTATTGTAACGGTCGCAGGACATGTAGATCATGGAAAAACCTCGATTTTAGATAATCTTCGTGGAACTTCAATTCAAACAAAAGAAGCAGGAGGAATAACACAAAAAATTTCTTTTACCACTTTACCTAAGGAAGTAATTAAAGAAAGAGCAGGAAAAATCCTTGAGATTTTTAAAATTCCTCTTGAGATACCAGGATATTTATTTATAGATACTCCCGGTCATGCAGCTTTTACTAATTTAAGAAAGAGGGGTGGAAGTTTAGCAGATATAGCAATAGTGGTAATAGATATTAACGATGGTATAAAACCACAAACACAAGAAGTTTTAAAAATTCTTAAATTAAATAAAACACCGTTTATAATCGCACTTAATAAAATAGACAATATTTCTGGTTGGAAAACTTCAGAAAATAAAACAGTTTATGATAACATCGAAACACAAGCAATAAATGTGAAGAACCACTTCGATGAGAAGTTTTATATTTTAATTGGTGCTTTGAATTCTTATGGGATAAATGCTGAGCTTTATTCAAGGATTGAGGATTTTACAAAAAATGTTGCAATTATTCCTTGTTCTGCTCAAACTGGAGAGGGGATGGCAGAGATTTTAGCAATGCTTTCAGCGTTATCACAGAAATTTTTAAAAGAAAGAATTTCAGTAAAAGAAGAGGGAAAAGGTGTAATCCTCGAGGTTAAAAAAGATAAATCAATAAATTTCCTAGAATCAATTTTGTATGATGGAATTTTAAGGGAAACTGATGAGATTGCAATAGCTTCATTTGGAGATCCAATAATTACTAAGGTAAGAAACATGCAGGAGGCTCTCCCATTGAATAAAGGATTTAAAACAAGAAAAGAAGTTAAAGCTGCAACAGGAGTGAAATTACAAATAACATCTAAAGAAGAAATTTTACCTGGAATGCCTTTCAGAGTAATAAATAAAAATCTTGAACAAATTAAAGAGGAATTTTCTAAAGAAATTTCAAATGAAATTCAAACAGATGAACATGGAATTTTTGTAAAAGCTGAATCTCTTGGTAGTTTAGAAGCTCTACTGGTTTTATTAAAAGAAAAGAGGATTCCAGTAATTAAGGCAAGTATTGGCCCAATCACAAAAAAAGATATTTATATTGCAAATTCCCTTCCAGATGAGGATAAAGTAATTCTAGGTTTTAATGTAGAATTAGCAGAAGATACAGAAGTAGATGAATTAAAGAAGATTAAAATAATTACTCATGAAGTTGTTTATAAATTAATTGAAGATTTTGAAGAGTGGAGATTAAACAAACAAAAAGAAATTGAACGAAAAAAATTAAAGGAGCTTCCAACAATTTCAAAGGTTGAGATTTTAGATTTTGTTTTTAGAAATACAAATCCTGCAATTTTTGGTGTTGTAATAAGTGGAGGAATTTTAAAACAAGATGGAGAGATGATAAATAATTTAGATAAGAAAATTGGAAGAATTAAAACAATACAACATGAAAAAGATACAATGTCCTCGGCAGAAAAAGGGAAGGAAGTTGCTATTTCAATTCCTGGAGTAAATTTTGAGAGACAATTAAAAGTTGGTGAGAAATTATATTCCAATCTTTCAGAATATCAATTTAGAAAGTTTAAGGAATACAAAGATCTTTTAAGTTCTGATGAGAAAACTGTTCTTCAAGAAATTGCTCAGATTAAGAGAAAGGAAAATATTACTTGGGGAATTTAGTATATATTTAAAAACATTCTTTGATTTTTTAATTCATGAAAAGATTAGTGATAGATACCGAAACAACAGGGCTTTCTCCAACACACAATCAAATTTTAACTATTGGGATGATTCTTATTGAAATTGAAAAAAAGCAATTAAAAGTTTTAGAAGAGATCCATATTTTTATTAAACATGATAATTATAGTTCAAATAAAAAAGCATTAAAAGTAAATGGGATTAATCTAGAAGAACATGATAAAATTGGAATTTCACCACGAGAGGCATGCAAACAGATTAACAATTTCATTACTAAAAATGTTTTACAAGATACACCCTTAGTGGGGCACAATATTTCTTTTGATAAAAGATTTATAAATGCTCTTTTTGATATCGGAGAATCTTTTAGTAAATTACATCATGAGTCCGAGGATACAATGTTTATATGGAGAAATTTAAAAAATAACGGAAAAGTGCCAAAAGAATTAGATAGTAAGTTAGGTACTGTTGCAAAGTTCTTTAATATAAATTATGAGAAAGCACATGATGCATTAGCGGATTGTCATATTACTGCCAAAGTTTATCATGAATTATTAAATGTTTAAATTTTCAGATTTAGTTAACGAACCATAATAAAATGTTTGAACAAAACAAAGAAGAAAGATATTTTGAAATTCAAGTAGAAGAATTTTTTCTTAGACCTGAAAAGACTTTATCAAAATTAGTAGGTTTAAAATTAAAATTATTCAAGTCAACTCAATCCAAGTTTCTTTATTCTTTCAATCCAGTTAATAAACAAAAGGAAAAGATTATTCAACAAATTTTTAAAGAGGGTGCTGTAAGAAGATTTCATAAATTATCAAAAATTTCTACAAAAGAACTTAATCCCATTGGTTCTTTTATGGGTACAAACTATTTTAGAAATCCCTATGAGTTATTTAAAAAATCTGAGCGTTTTGGTCCTCTTTTTTTAATTTATGATTCAAAGAAATATTTTCTATCAGAAAATAAAAAGGGTCAGTATAATCCTCTTAATTCTTGTAACTCTTCAGAAGGTCTTCTTGCTCTAATTTTAATTAGAAAAGATAAGTAGATTAGATAAATTTAAAAAAGATAAGTTTCTAACATAAGAATGTTGAGTAGTGTTAATAATTTGGAGAGTTTTGGAAAGGAGATTACTAGTTCAGAATTTCGCCCTTCTTTGAAAAAAGGTTTTTTAAATGCTCTTTTTTCACCAATGTATTTTAGAAGATATTTAGATAGAAAAGTAAGTGAAAAAAATTTACACAATACTACACCTATTTTAGCAGATTCAATTCATAAGTTTGGCGTTGGGTTAGATTATGTTGCCTTTGGAGTTTATGTTTCCACAGCAGGAGTGGTGTTAAAAGAGTCTTTTATTTATTTAGAAAATTTAATTTAGAAGAATAGTTGTTTTTTGTAAGTTATTTATTTTCTTTCTAACATTAATTCCATTTTCTTTGGATCTTTCTTAATTTCCTTAACAGCAGAAGCAGGACCTATCAAAGTAATTGCATCTTGTTCACCAACAAGTATTCTTGCAATATTATATCTTACCTTGTCAAAGAGTGATCTATGATCTGAATCCCCAGAAATTGTAGAAATTTCAACACCTTGAAAACCCTTTATATTTCCAATCAGAGTCATAGTTGTTTCAATTAATTTACTTTCTTCATCAGGTTTTAGTTTACCTTGTAAAATAATTATTTTATTATCTAAGATTAACCCCATAATTTTTTTAATTCTTGTTAAACTATCATCTTTAGAAATTTCAGAATAAGGCATAAAATGTATTGTTAATTCATTTTTTTTATTTCTCTTATTCTGTTTTTTCTTTTTTACCATTTTTATCATTTCTTTTTTATCAATTTAAATAAAGATTCATAAAAATCTTCAATTCCTTCACCAGTTTTTGCACTTATCCCAACAACATCATACTCAGGAAAGGCACCTTGTACTTTCTTAATATTTGATTTTTTTAAATCTATTTTATTAGCAACAATTAACACAGGGATATTCCTCGCGACTAAGTTTCCGATTATAGTAATATTAACTTGAGAATATGGATTAACCGTAGAGTCTAAGACAATAACAACGGCATCTACATCATCTAACCACCTAATTGACTCAATTATTCCTTGAGTAGCTTCTTTAGCCCTAGATTGTGCATCTTTTTTCTTCATTCCAAATTTCATGAAATCCTCAAAATCAATTTTTGTAGCAATACCGGGTGTGTCAATTAATTTAAATTCAACTTTTTTCCCATCTTTTTCAATGAAAACTTTTTCTTTAAATTGAACATCTCTTGTTTCATGAGGGACTTTACTTACACTTCCTAAATCTTCACCTAACCAATCTTGACAAACTTTATTTGCTAAAGAAGTTTTACCTGCATTTGGTGAACCATACAATCCTAATTTAACTTCCCCCTTTTTTTTAATTATTTTAGAAAAAAGACGTTTAGCAAAGCTTCTAATAAATTTAATCATTGTTTTATTCTCCTCAGTTTTATTCTTTTTATTTACCATTTTATTTCTTAAAATATTTAAAATTTCTTGGTTTATTAAGATTTGTGTTCTCTGGTGTACGTTTTAGTTTTGTATTTTCTTGATTATTTGACCTATTAAACTGATTTGGATTTCTTCTTCTTAATGGTCTTCTTTGATTAATTTTGTAAGGCATTTTATTTCTTTGAATTGGTCTTCTAAGAACATTGTTATTTTGAATATTTTTTACAATGTTTTGTCTTGAATTTGCTTGGGGGAATCTTCTAGGTTGGTTATTCTGTTGTTGTTTAAATGGTGTGCCAATAAATCTTGGATTTCTCGGTGGAAAATGTTCTTTATTAGGGTTATTTTTTAAATCTCTTTTAGCTTTATTTCGTTTACTTAGTGCAATTAATTTATGGATAGGTATTAATTCAAACATTCCTGTATTTCTTCCCTTTGATTTTTTAATTGCATAATTTATTTTTTCTTGTGACCAACCTTGTCGAGATAGACTTTTTCTTATTTCCCCTTCCGTTTTTCTTCTAACAGTCATATTATCCACATAGTTTACAAGATTATACAATTGCGAATGGTCTTGGAAAAGTCTAGATTCATAACTGTAAGTATACCATCCTTGAATGATTGTATAAATCATTAGAGATAAAAAAATAAGAATTATTAAAAAAATAAGTGTTTTCCAAAAAGGTTTACAATCTGATCTACAATTTTTGTAATTTTCTCCGGGACCACAAACTAAATCATGATTACATGCTTCAACAGGCATATTATAATTTAGCTCTGAAATATCTGGAGCAACATAAGTTATTAAACTTTCTTCATCAGATAAACCAACTGTAAATTTCTTTTTTTCTTTAGGTGAAAGAGCTAAGTAAGAGTAACCTTCTTTTTTTTGAAATTTTATATTTGATTGTAAATTTTCATCATCAAAGATAATATAACTTTTATTTTCAGCATTTGAGTAAATTTCAAAATCTATGAAGTCTATCAAAAAAGTTTTTTCATCATCACCATAAATCTTAAATTTTTTCTTTTTAAGAGTTCCATTGATATTTTTTCTTTGCCATTCAGAAATTGAGATTGAGTAATCTTGGTTAGTTCCCTCACCTTCTTTAGAACTTATTTTTCTAAGTGGCTCTGGATTGATACTTTTTGAATCAAGAAATAATGGCTCTTCAACTTCATTGATTTTGGAAATTTTAGTTGGAATAATTATTTTGTTTAATTCTAATGCAATCTGAACATATTTGCTATCACTAGCAGTTGTTTTTCTTTCCTTCTCAAGATAATTTAACTTTTGAATTCCATCCTGTAAATTAAGTAATTTTTTAATATATTCTTTTTCCCAGATATTAAAATCTTTTAATCCTTTAGTAAAATTATTTATTAAATCTTTTTTCTCTTTTATAGTTTTATTTAATATTGTTCCAGGACTTTTAGCAAATATCTTAAAAATCTTAAACGAAGTTATTTTATCACTGTTAGTAACGCTAACTTTTAAATCAAAAGTTGTAACATTTTTATAAATATGTTTAATTTTGTTTACTGTTGTGGTTTCTGAAGTGCCATCACCAAAATCCCAAACATATTTTGTAATTTTTTTAGAACTGTTAGTTATTATTTTAAATTCTGTTGAAAATCCTGCAATAGGAGATTCATATTCTAAGTCATTTATACTAGCTGCCAATATAACTTCTACTGGAGATTCATAAATTTTTTCTCCATCCAATGTAAGAATTAACTTTTTCTCATTTAATTTTTTAACACTTAAATTTGCTAAAGAAATCTCTAAACTACCATTAAATTTAATTTTTGGAGGAGTATCGCTTACATTAAAAATTAAATTAGTATCTCCGGCACCATTATGTGCGTCATATTCAAGAGATAAACTTGAAAGATTAAATATCTGATTAGTTCCACTAACACTAATTGGAAAAACACATTCTTTAGAGCAATCAGCTCCAGATGAAGAATCTGAGGAAGGATATCTCATTTTTGCGTAATTATTCATAATTTCTGGAAAATCATCAAAAAAATCATTTTCTAGTTTCATATTATCTGAAGAAGCGTAATAAGGCATTTTTATGAAAAGTGCATAATCAATTTCAGTTTGATCATTCTCAGAAAGACCACCATAATATCCACAGAGTTTGTCTTGTGCATTATTTTCAGAATAAATTTCATATTGTTTATTATTATCTTTTGATTTTATACAGATAAAATAATCTCCAGTTTGAGGTATTTCTTCTTTGTCAAACTCAATTAAACATTCCTCATCAGTATCTGCATCAAAAGTACAAGAATAATCTTCTCCAAAATCTCCATCTTGATTTTCAATTCTTACTTGCATCAATTCAGTTCCAGTACCTTTTAATTTTGCTCCAACTTTGTATGCACCTAAACCTTGCAAGTTTGTTATTTTTTCACAATATTCAGTATCTCTTAAATTTTTTAAGGATTTTATAGGGCTCTGATCATCGTAACAACCAAAAGAAATTCCACTTGTAAAGTTATTTGAAACTGTTTCCCAAGACCAATTCAGACTATCAAAAAAATTAAGTTTTAAAGGGATATTTTTTGATAATCCAAAATTTGAAGAAATATTGAAAAAAATATTTGTAATTGAAACATCTTTTTCAGACTTAATTGCAAAACCAAGATAATTGTTAGCAGGATTTTCAATTGAACCGTAACCTTGGCCATCATTATCTGTTTCAAAAATTTCACTACATCCATATTCCCTACATGAAACAGGGATATCATTTAATAGGAGCAAGTCGATAATTTTTATTTTACCACCTAAGTTTGATTCAAGATATGAATTTGCAGAAACATCGGAAGCACTTAAATTTAATATCCCACTAATTGAATTTCCAATTTGATAAGAATTGCTTATTGTTGAATTATATAGTTCAAAATCATCAGAAGAAAATGCAAGAATAAAGTTAAAACTGAATAAAATTAATGCTAAACTTAGCAGTATGCACCTCTTTAAACTCATAAATTAACTTATATTTTAGGATTTATAAAACCTCTCATAGTTCTTCGATAGACTTTAGATTTAGATTATTAAATTATAATTCTTTTTCTACATAAATTTTTTCTTTATCTAGGTGATAACCTAATTTGTAATAGTACTCTCTAACTCCAATACCTGAAATAACTTTCAAACATTTGATATTCCTTTCAATAACAATTTCTTCAGCCATTTTCATTAATTCCTTGCCCAATCCCTTGTGTTGATATTTCTTTTTATCTTCTTCATGGAGTTTTAATGTTGGACCATAAACATGAATTTCACGAATAATTGCAGTTTCATTATAAATTCTTAGTCTTAGAAGTCCGAATAGAATATCATCTTCATTTACTGCTTCTAAAAAATATTCTTCTCCATCTGAAGAATTATATTTCGTAGTTTTTATTTTGATTTCTGGATTAACTTTTTGTTTATCTCTCAATGCAAAACCTATTTCTCTAAATCTTATCTCGGTTATTTTTGTCCCTTTTTTTCTTATTTCATCTTCAACAATCTTTCTTAAATCTATATTAATTATTCCAGCAATTAAAAATGAGGGTGGTATTTCTCTCATGATTCTCATTGCTCTACAATATCTTGGAGTAAGACTTAACATTTCAGTTATTAAGTTTGATGTTTCATCTTTTGTGTAGGGTTTATATTTTCCCTCATAATATTCTTGTTCTAATTCAGATCCTTTTAATACTTGACAAGGATATATCTTAATTTGATCAGGCTTGAATCTTTCATCTTCAAAAACTAATTTAAATAATTCTATGTCTTTTTTTAAATTACTTCCAGGAACACCAGGCATAAGATGATAACCTATTTTGAAACCCTTATTTTTTAGTCTTTTAGTTGCATCAACAACATCTTGAATTTTATGCCCTCTGTTTGTAATATTATAACTTTCATCATCTAATGCTTGGACACCAATTTCAACCCTTGTAGCACCCCAAGATAACATCTTGTTTATTTGTTTTTCAGAACATTCATCCGGCCTAGTTTCAATACACAATGCAACACACCTGTGTTCTGCAGTTTCATTTTTTTCCTTTGCTTCTTCAAGTGTTTTAGATATGAAACCATTTAATCCGTCATATAATTCCTTTATAAATTTTTCTTGAAATTGTTCAGTATATTGTAAAAATGTTCCTCCCATAACTATTAATTCAATTTTTTCAGTAGGGTGCCCCATATATTCATACGCTTTAAGACGATTTTCAACTTGTTTTTGTCCACTATAATTCACTTGTCTAGCTCTCAAAACTACTGGACTTTCAGGAGTATATGATTGTGGGACATTCAAGGAGGGGCAATAGGTACAAACACCATGATTGCATTTTCTAGGTGGAAGCATAACTGCAATAGGTGCAACTCCCGAAATTGTTCTTGTTGGTTTTCGGTTAATTTTTTCTTCCATAATTAAAGAGAACAAAAATCCTTTAAATGTTTGATGGTAGATTATAGAAGTTATTTTTATATACTCTTTCTTAATTATTATTCCATGGATTTAAAAAAAATAAAAGGAAAACCATATAATATTATGGGAAGGGTGCCCTTGATTAAAGAAAAAGTAGAGGATTACCATAGTAAAAAATTAAGTGAATTAAGATATATCTCAAAATATCTTTTTAATAAAGAAGTTAATCAGGTAGATAGGAGGGTTTTTATTAAAGAAATGTATTCACTAATTGGATTAACTTTTGAAAAACCAAAGCGTTTTAGTAAAAGGGTAAAGAAAGATTATTATGTAAATTTAAAAGGTAAGGAGTTATTAGTAAAACTCAGATTAGATTTAAGTATACAAAATTTAGAGGAGGAGTATTTAGAAAAGATTCCAAAAAGTCAAAGAAGAAAACAAGTGAAAATTGAAAGATATATCTCTTTAATGATGCAAAGAGGGCTTAATCAAAAAACATGTGAAAAAATTCTTGATTCAAAATGTCAGTCATTACAAGGAAAATTATTTGGGTGGGAGAGAATTCTTAA
>CAYNJW010000009.1:23743-30651 GCA_964397665.1 Candidatus Woesearchaeota archaeon | reverse complement strand
AGATTTAAATAAAAGATTATTTAGTATTTATGTAAAATCCTGAACGCTCCCGCCGAGATTCGAACTCGGGTCGCCACCGTTCTCCACAAAAATCCGAAAAATTTCTCAAATTTTCCGTGGATTTCAGGTTGTCCAAGTGGACAGAGGTTTATCATCTCATCGACTAAAACCTCACCATACGAAAGTCAAGCATAATGCTTGTCATTCAATCACTAACAAAGTTAGCGTTTGAGAGGGTGGAATCCTTGGCCTCTAGACTACAGGAGCATGATATTGCCTAGAGATTTTATTTTTTAAATCTATTGAAAGAAGAGATTTTGAACTTTTTTAACAAAGGATTTAATTTTCAAAAGAGCATACTTTTTTAATTTAGAGCATATTTTAATTAGTTTTAAAAACTTAGATAATTAAAAAGAAGTATGTTAGAAGTGGATTTCAAAACAATAGAGAAAAAATGGCAAGATAGATGGCAGAGTGCAAAATTATTTGAAGCAGATGATAACTCTAAAAAACCTAAGTATTATGTCTTGGAAATGTTTCCATACCCCTCAGGTTCAGGATTACATATGGGACACGCATGGAATTATACTATTGGAGATATTTTGGCAAGATTTAAATTAATGAACGGTTTCAACGTATTGCATCCAATGGGTTATGATTCTTTAGGACTTCCCGCAGAAAATGCTGCAATTAAAAATAATACTCATCCAAGAGAATATACTGGGGCATCAATAAAAAATTATATTAGTCAACAAAAAAATCTTGGATTAAGTTATGATTGGTCTAGAATTTTAAAGACTTCATCACCAGAATATTATAGGTGGGATCAGTGGATTTTTCTGAAGATGTTTGAAAAAGGATTGGCTTATCAAAAAGAGTCAAATGTTAATTGGTGTCCTTCTTGTAAAACTGTTTTAGCAAATGAACAAGCTCAAACTGGAAAATGTGAAAGATGTAATACGAAAGTGAGTATTAAGAGACTTACACAATGGTTTTTAAAAATTACGGATTATGCAGATGAACTTTATGAAGAAATTAATAATCTTGATGGTTGGCCAGATAGAACAAAAGCAATGCAAAGAAATTGGATAGGTAAATCACATGGAACTGAGATAGATTTTGAAATAAATGGTAACTGCTGGTCTGTTTTTACAACTCGTCCAGATACAATTTTCGGAGTAACCTTTATGGTTGTTTCTGCACAACATAAAGATTTGATGAAATTAGTAACTCCAGAACAAAAAGAAGAAGTGATTAATTTTTTGAATAAATTAAATTCAGTTTCAGAAAAGGATTTAGCTAATTTAGAAAAAGAAGGAGTTTTCACAGGTTCATATGCTATTAATCCAGCAACAAATGAGAAAATACCTGTGTATGCTGGAAATTTTGTAGTTGCAGATTATGGTGCTGGAATGGTTATGGCTGTCCCTGCACATGACCAAAGAGATTTTGAGTTTGCTAAAAAATATGGTATTGAGATAAAACAAGTAATTACTAATAAAGACCCTTTAGATTTTAAAAATAATTTCAATGGAGAGAAAGCTTTTACGAAAAATGGTTTATTAATGGACTCAAAACAATTTAGTGGACTTGAAAGTGAAAGTGCAAAAGATAAGATATCTGAATGGCTAATTGGTGATAAAAAAGCAAGAAAAGTTGTAAATTTCAAATTAAGAGATTGGGGAATTTCAAGACAAAGATACTGGGGGACACCAATACCTATTATTCATTGTAAAACTTGTGGGATGGTTCCAGTTCCTGAAAAAGATTTACCCTTAGAGTTACCAAGAGATGTAAAATTTGGTGAGGGAAACCCATTAGAAACTGCAGAGGATTGGATAACTGTTAAGTGTCCTAAATGTTCTGGAGATGCGAGGAGAGAAACAGATACAATGGATACTTTTGTAAATTCTTCATGGTATTTTTTAAGATACACGGACCCAAATAATTCAAATGAAATTTTCAATCCAAAAAAAGTAGAAGAGTGGTGTCCAATAGATATGTATATTGGTGGAGCAGAACATGCTTGTATGCATTTAATTTATTTTAGATTTTATACTAAATTTTTAGCAGATTTAGGATTGATTAATTTTAGAGAACCTGCAAAAAAATTATTTCATCAAGGAATGTTACAAGGGGAAGGAGGAATAAAGATGTCAAAATCAAAAGGTAATGTTGTAAATCCAGATGTAGTTTCAGAGAAATATGGGATAGACACTGCAAGATTTTTCTTATCCGGATTAGCTTCACCAGATAAAAATATTGATTGGTCTGAAAAAGGAATAGTGGGTAGTTTAAGATTTATAAATAAAATTTTCAAAACTTTTGAGAAGATTAAGAAAGGCAAATCTTCAGAAGAATTTATAATAAAACTTAATGAATCAATAGGCTCAATTACTAGTTTTTATCAAAATTTTGAGTATAGAAAAGCAACAATTGTATTAAAAGAGTTGTTTGATTTAATATCAAAACAAGATGAAGCAGGAAAAAAAGAGTTAGAAGATTCTTTGAAGTTGTTAAATCCAATTTGTCCGCATATAACTGAGGAGTTATGGGAATCGTTAGGTAATGGAGATTTTCTTTCTGTTTCCAAATGGCCAGAGGTTGATAAATTAAAATTAATAAAAAAAGATGATGAAATTCCACTAAAGGAGAAGATTCTTTCAAAATTAAGATTACTCATTGAAAAATTTCCAGAAAGAGAAAAGATATTTATTTATGTTCTTCCCTTTGAGAAAGATAAATTAGTTGAAGAAGAATTTTCTATAGAATTAAAAAAAGAAATTAAGATTTTTTCAGTAAAAGATTGTGCTAAATATGATCCTCAAAATAAATCAAAAAAAGCAAGACCTGGTTCCCCAGGTGTTTATTTAGAATAACTTTAAAAACTTAAATAAAATAAAATAAAATATGGTAAATCAAAAGAAGAAAGATATAAAGAAATTATTAACAAATCCTTTAAGTTCAAATAAAAGAGACTTTGGTCAAAAAGCAGCTGATAATCTTTCAAAATATGCAGGTTCTTGGACTTTTATAATAGGATTTACAGTTTTTTTGATGATCTGGATGATAGTAAATGTTCATGCATGGATAAAGGCCTGGGATCCCTATCCTTTCATTCTTTTAAATTTAGTTTTATCTTGTGTTGCAGCATTACAAGCACCAATTATTTTAATGTCTCAGAATAGGCAAGCAGAAAAAGATAGACAAAAAGCAGAGTATGATTATGCAGTTAATAGAAAAGCAGAAAGAGAGATAGAAGCTTTACAAAAACAACTTAGTAGAATTGAAAGAAAATTAAATTAAGTTTTATGAAATTTATATCTCTTAAGAATCTTTAATTAAATATTTTTTAAATTATTCCAACACTGCTTTTATTCTTCTAACACCTGAAGAAGAACTACTTTCTTTTTTTATTTTAAAGAGTCCAAGTTCAGAAGTATTTTTTACATGCGGACCTGCACAGATTTCTAGAGAGAAATCACCAATAGAATAAACAGTTACTTTTTCACCATATTTATTATTAAAGATTCCTTCAGCTTTTAGTTTTTTAGCATCTTCTAAAGACATTTCTTCGAATTTAACTGAGAGATTTTCACTAATTTTTTTATTGACTAATTCTTCTACTTTCTCAATTTCTTCAGTAGTAAGTTTTCTATCAAAATTAAAATCAAATCTTAATCTTTCAGAAGTGATATTTGAACCTCTTTGATGTAAATCTTGTTTGTTCAGAACAATTTTTAAAGCTTTATTTAACATATGTGTTACAGTGTGTAATTTTTTTGTTTTTTCAGAATTATCTTTTAGACCTGATTTAAAAATTCCTGCCGAAGAGGTTCTAGAAAGTTCTTGGTGTTTCTTTAATTCAATTTTAAAACCTTCTTCATCAATTTTTGAATTATTTTCTTTAGCAAGTTCTTTAATCATTTCTATGGGGAACCCATAACTTTGATAAAGTAAGAAAGCTTCTTTACCATCAATAAGTTTATCAAGAGACATTTTTTTAAATTCTTTTAACCCTTTATCAATTGTTTTTTGAAATTTATCTTCTTCTTTTTTCAATTCTTTTTGAATTTTTTCTTTATTAACTTGTAATTCAGGATAATCAGTATATATTTTAAAAACTTCTTCAGATATTTCAATAGTTGCATCAATTTTAAGAAGATCAACTTCTAATTTTTTAAGGTTTCTTATTGCTCTACGTATTAATCTTCTCAAAACATATTCTTGTTTAGAATTTCCCGGAACAATTCCATCAGAAATAATAAATGTTGCAGCTTTAAGATGATCAGCTATAATTCTCATTTCTTTTTTATTTTTTGAATATTCTTTTTTTGAGATTTTTTCAATTTTTTCAATTATTGGTTTCCACATCGGTGCAAGATAATTATCTTCTAAACCATTTAAAACAGTGACAACTCTTTCAACACCCATTCCAGTATCAATATTTTTTTGTTTTGCAAGAACGTATTTTCCAGAATTTTCTTTAGTACATTCCATTAAAACATTGTTCCATATTTCAACCCAGTTTTCATCTTCAGGATTAAAGTTATCTGGAGTTTGAAGATTATTTGGTTTCCAATAAAAAATTTCAGTATCTGGACCACAAGGACCATTTTCAGAAGTTTCCCACCAATTGTCTCCTAAGACTGCAATTCTTTTTTTATCAATTCCCAAAGTTTCCCACTTCTCTAGAGATTCCACATCCTTATTTAAATTTTTATTCCCAGAGAAAACAGAAACTGCCAGTCTATCTTTGGGGATTTTTAGGACCTTCGTTAAGAACTCAAAACTAAATTCAATAGACTCTTTTTTAAAATAATCTCCAAGAGACCAATTTCCCAACATTTCAAAAAAAGTATGATGATAATTATCTCCAATACTTTCGATGTCTATAGTACGGATACATCTTTGAACATTTACAAGTCTTTTTCCTGAGGGATGATTTTTACCATTGAGATAAGGGATTAAGGGTTGCATACCCGCAATTACAAATAATACCTGAGAATTTTCATTAGGAATTAATGAAGTGTTTATTATTTCATTGTGGTCTTTTTTCTTAAAAAATTCAATATAACTCTTTATTAATTCTTGACGATCCATATACTCTTTAGAAATTCTTTACTTTTAAATTTAGCCATTTATTGCTTTAAGTTGTTCATTGATTGATAAAAGTTCACCTTCGATACTTTCATCATCATAGTTTTCTCTTTCAAAAACTTCTGATTCCTCAATTTCTTTTGCGATTTCTTTTTGGGAAATTCTCATTTTTAATTCTTTAGAAAGGCTTGTATCTGGGATTTTTAAATCAAGGTCCTCAACCTTTTTTAATAAATTTAAATATTGTTTTATTAATTTTTCTTTTATCAGAGTTCTTTTTCTTTTTATTCTTTGTAATTTTGAAAGTTGTTTTAAAATATTCAAAATACTTACTTGAGATTCTAAAATTCCTGATCGAATTTGTTTATGCTCGAGAGGATTTAAAGAAACATAAACTTGTTTGTCTACCATTATAATCTTTGAAAAATATCAGCATCAACCTTTGCTAATTTTATTTTTAACTCTTCAAGATTTTTTCCTAGTTTTTCAATTTCTGATACTTCTTCATTTTTTACTTCTTCTATCTTTTCAGCAAGAAGTTCTACAATTTTTACCTGAGAATTAATTTCATCGAGTTTTTTCTTTGCTTCTTGAAATTTATCAATTCTTACAAAAACCTTATCAATAGTATCTTCTTTTTCAATATTTTTAGAAAGCAAAGTTTTTGGAGTAATCTCTGTAACTAAAGGTTTTGTTATTTCTTCAGGAGTAATTAAGTGATTTAGTGGTTTATTTAGGAGATTATCTTGAAAATTAGTTTTTTCAAATTTAAAATCTTTTGGCAATTCTTCTACTTTTTCAGTAATTGGTATCGAAGGAATAGAACCTCCAAAGTTATCCTCAGAGACTGCAGATTTTACAAGTTCTTGATTCATATTTTGTCCTATGTTTCCAGGAAGTGATGGTAGCTCAGTAGTTTGAACAGGAGAAATGCTTGGTTCTAATCTGTTTACAATTGGAGAAGGCAATGTTTGAATGGGGGATATTTTCGGAACTTTTCTTTTCTTTTTAAAAATACTCATACTTGATAAAACGTTTTTTGTTTTTTATAGGTTTATATTAATTTTTAAATGACGACATCGAAGAGCGAAAAGTATTTAATAGCTCTTTCAAATTAATTTTTATGCAAATTAAGCTTCTAAAAGATTTAATCTTTGAATTAACAGGCGAGGGGAATGAGTTAATTGTAGATATTCTTTATAATAAAAAAGATGTTAATGAATTCTTAATTGCTAAAAAAATGGATTTAACAATTAATCAAGTAAGAAATATATTGTATAAACTTTCTGCAGTAGGTTTAGTTTCATTTATTAGAAAAAAAGATAAGAGAAAAGGATGGTATATTTA
This sequence comes from Candidatus Woesearchaeota archaeon, assembly GCA_964397665.1. Lineage (GTDB taxonomy): Archaea > Nanobdellota > Nanobdellia > Pacearchaeales > GW2011-AR1 > CAYNJW01. The sequence continues at coordinate 24,204 of CAYNJW010000009.1, read as the reverse complement.
TTATTGGACATTAGATACTTTAAAAAGTATGGTCCAAATTGAGGAAAAATTGAAAAGAGATATAGCAAATTTAAAAGAAAAATTATATCAGAGAGAATTTGGAAGATTTTACTTATGCAAGTCATGTAATATTGAAGTAACAGAGGAAGTAGCTTTAGAACATGATTTTATGTGTGAAGAATGTGCTGATGTTTATGAACTTTCAGATAGTACTAATTTTATTAGAGATTTCAAAGGAAAGATAACTAGAAAAGAAAAAGAATATTTAATTATAGAAGATGAAGTACAAAAATTACAAGGAAAAAAGGCAAGATCAATAGCAAGGGTAAATGCTTTAGAGGCGAAAAAGAAAGCAGAAAAACGAGCAGCAAATCGTGCAGCAAAAAAAGCTTTAAGAGATGAGTTAGCTAAAAAAACAACAAAGAAAAAAGTAGTAAAAAAGAAACAAGCTAAGAAAAAAG
>CAYNJW010000009.1:349-23643 GCA_964397665.1 Candidatus Woesearchaeota archaeon | reverse complement strand
GTAAAAAAATAAATACTCTTTTAAACTAATTTTATTTTTAATTTATATGAATTCAAAGAAATTTTTTTCAACATATACTGGTTGGTTAATTTTAATAAATGTAATTTTTTTTGTTATAGAACTCCTCATGGTTTATTCAAATCCTGAGAATATTAAATATTTTGCAATTAAACCAGAACAAATCTTACAGGGAAAGTATCTTTGGACTTTTTTAACAAGTATGTTTGCTCATTCACCAATTGGATTAACCCACATTTTATTTAATATGGTTTCTTTATTATTTTTAGGTGGTTTTGTTGAGAAATTAATTGGTAAAAAAAGATTCTTAGGTCTTTATATGTTTGGAGGATTATTTGCTAGTTTGATTTTTGTTTTATTTGCTGGATTTTTTGGAGTTACAGATTTAGGTGCTAAACTATTCGGTAATCCAAAATCAATAGCCCTAGGAGCTTCAGGGGCTATCTTTGCTCTAGGAGGTCTATTAGCAGTAATTACCCCTAAGATGAAGGTATTAGTAATGTTCATTATACCTTTGCCAATGTGGGCTGCCATGATAGGTTTAACCTTTGTTCTATGGGCAGTTTCTTTAGGGTTGCCCTTAATGATTGGAAACACTGCACATGTTGGCGGTTTAGTAGTTGGAATTATTTATGGATTTTATTTAAAAATTAAGTATCCAAATAAAACAAGAATGATATCAAGATATTTTGCAAGATGAAAAAGAAAATCAAAAATCAAATTAGTTATTCTTCAAGTTTTAAGTTTTTAAAAGAATCTAAAAAGTATATTTTTTCAATAATTATAATTTTTATAATCTCTATTTTTATGGGTTATTTTTTCAGTAATATTTTTCAAGAACAAATAATCAAAATGTTATCAAATTTAGCAAATTTATTTAAGGGATTAAGTTTGATAGAAACCATTATTTTAATAATCGGTAACAATTTGCAAGCTGCTTTAATAAGTATTTTATTTGGGATTTTATTTGGGATTTTACCAATTTTTACAGCTATAATTAATGGTTATATAATCGGATTTATAATAAAATCTATTGTTCCAGAATTTGGAGCAATTATCTTTTGGAGATTATTACCTCATGGAGTGTTTGAATTACCTGCGATTTTTATTTCAATTGGACTAGGTTTAAAGTTAGGGTTTGAGATTTTTAATAAAAAGAAAAACAACAAACGAAATTTATTAGAATCTTTAAAAGTATTTATTTTAATTGTATTGCCTTTATTACTTATTGCAGGAATTATAGAAGGTATTTTAATTTTTTATTTTAGTTAAATTAGGATTTTATCAAGTTCTTCAATTCTTTTTTCAGCAGAAATACTTTTATTAAAAATACTCCAAAAGATTCTTGTTAACCATTTAATCCAGTCTTTATTGCTAATCTCATAAAATATGAATAATTTTTCTTTAAATTCTTTTTTTCTTAATGTTTTATCTCTAAAGTCTTTGAGGTTAATTAATTTATCATCCACAATTGTTGCTCGTAAAGGTTGTTCTCTGTGTTTTATTTCAATAAGTGAAACACCATATTTATAATTTAAAGCTAAAAGTTTTTTGATGTTTTTTAATCCATGAAAATCTACATTACATAATACTTTGATTGAAATTCCATTTTTAACGAGGGTTTCAAGAATTTCAAAAATATTTGTAGTTTTATCTTTAAAGTTAATGAATGAGAGATTTCCAGAGAAAAAGAGTATTTGCTTAGTTGCATTTTCTAAAACTTTTGCAAACTCTATAAGTCTTCCCGCATCGCTTTCGTCTAATCCTTTTTTAGTCCAAACTTTTTTATCCTTTGATTCAACAAACTGGTATATATCAAAACTTGAGATGTCAGTTTTATATCTTCCTTTGTAAATTCTTTTTTCAAGTTCTTCTTGATATATCGTTCCTGAAAAATTTTCAGTAGGTGTCATATACACTAATTTCAATGCACCTCTAGTTCCCCCACGAAAAGTTCTAGTTTCAATTATACCATATTCTTTTTTAATTTCTTCAAGATATCTATCAACAGTTCTCCAACTTTTGTCTAGGTGTTTTGCTACCTCATTTATTGAGCGTGGTTTTTTACTAACAAAATCTTTTATTTTCTGAATAGTTTTATTATCTAACATCACTTTTAAAATAATCATTTATTTAAATAGGTTATGCAACACTCTTGACACTTTTTGTACAGAAATTGTTATTAAAAAGACAACTCTTTAAGATACTATGAAAAAAGAAATAGAATTTGAAGTTTTTTTAAAAGAATTGAAGTTTAAAGAAATAGAATTAAATAATGAAAGTAGGGAGTTACAAGGTAGATATGATGCACTAAAAAAGTCTACTTTAAATCTTGCAGTTGAAGGATTTGAGAGACCTTCAGTAGTTTGTAGAGATTATTTTTCTGCACAAAGATATGAAATAAGTAGTGAAAGAATTCAAAAAAATTTATTAGAGTTTGATAGATCTTCTTCAAGATTTGAGTCTACAAAAGTTGAGATATTTTTTTATCCACAGTTTTATGTTGATTTAGTAATCTCAAAGGATACTTTTTTACCCATAAAAATACAGCATGAACAATTTAATAAAGATTATAGACAAATGGCATTTAAGAGTAAAATTGGAGAAGTTTACTTAAAAGATTTAGATAAAGATTTTAAAGGTGGAAAAATTGAATATTCTTTTAATGAATGTTTAGAATTTTTCAAAGAAAAAGAAGTGCCAAGAGAAGTATTAAATAAATTAGCTTTAGATTTCAAAAAAGTTCAAGAGTTTTTATGAAGGGGGTTTCAAATCTAATCGTGATTGCAGGAGGATCAAGCAATGGAAAAACAGCAATTTTAAATGAATTATCTTCGAGGGGTTATATTACTTTCCCTGAGGTGGCAAGAGTTTTTTTAGAAGAACGTAGAAAAGAATTATCAGATAAAGAGTATTTATTTCCTTCAAAAAAGGAGACGGAGTATAGACAAAGAGAAATTTATTCGAGGCAGTTTAAGTTGGAGGAAAGTTTAGCAAAAAAAGAAGGAGTGTATTTCATTGAGAGGAGTTTAGTTGATGTTTTAGTTTTTAGCAAGTATTTTTTAGGGGCTGAGTTTTTTCAAGGAGAAGATTTTAAACAAAGAACTTATTCAAAGGTATTTATTCCAGAAAATTTAGATTTTACAAAGGGGAAAATAAGGGTTGAGAAAGATATTCATGAAGCAAAGAAAATTAATGAATTGATTATAACTGCCTATTCAGATTTAGGTTATTGTCCTGATATAGTTCCAAATTTTAGAGGTACAAGACAAGAACAGATTAAAAGAAGAACAGATTATATTTTAACTAAATTAAGGGAAAAATTTTAAATGGGAGACTATGGATTTAAAGGGGCAGGAGAATTTTCAGGAAGAGAAGATAATTTTAATTGTAAACCGGATAAAGATATTCAATTTTGTCCGTTTTCCAAAGCATTTGCAAATGATGTTTCAAGAACTGCATTTGTGGAATATGAATGTCATTCTTCGAAAAGAGGATTAGAACCTGGAGAATATGGCGGACCTGCAGAACCTTTCGTGTGTGACAAAGAAAGATATGAAACGTGTTTTTTTTACAAATCAGAAATAGAAGAAATTAAGTAATTCAAAACCAGTTTTTTAATCTTTTTTGTTTTCCATAATTTTGCAATGTCCAAGATTTTTCTTTTATTGTTTTGATGTTAAATCCGATTCTTTTTCCCATATCAAATAAAGCTTCATCAGTGTTTTCAAATATTTGAATAGGATTATTTATTGCTCGTCTTGTAGTTTCACGAACAACACCAACACCAAGAGGAGCATAATACTCAGAAGTTATCCTACGAAAAACTAATACAGTTCCTTGTTTTTTAATTTTTTCCAAGAATTCACACACGGGTAAACGCATAGCATAATATCCTCCAGTTACATTATTTGCATATGTCTTTCTATCATAAAATCCTTCATAATCTCTAGAGAAAGTTGTATGATGTTCTAGCTTATTTTCAAAATAAGTACTTCCAGAATCCCAGGCTTCTATCCCTTCAAAAGACCAGCTTCCAGGCAAGATTAATATCTCAATATAATTCCCAATATAATTCCCAGATAGCAAGATTGGATTATCTATTTCAGGATAATTTCTAATTTTTTTCATAATCTGTTTGGATAGTGTATCATCAACCGCAGTAATGCTCCATCTTGTTGGCACCATCTTTTTATTTCTTTTTGTACCTAAGAGTCCAGCAGAGAATAATTTTTGAAGATGATCTGTTTTAATTTTTGAGTTATATAATTCTTTTAAAGCATTATTTGCTTTTATATCTAAATCACCAACGATATAATCAACTTTTTTTAAAATTTTAGTATTTTCTTCTAGAATTACTTTTTTTAACGGGGCAGAGTTTATTAATGGTTTAAAAGTTTCAGAAGCTTTTACTTGTAAAATAGGTTTTTTCTTTAGAAAAAATTCTGTGGAAACAGCTTTATGTGTCATTGCAAGTTCTTGAGTTATTTCTTTAATTTTATTTTCTTTTTTAATGTTGAATTTAGTTCTTCCATAAATAAGTTGACTACGTAGTCTTAAAATATTAGATATGTTTAAGTTTGATTTAGACCAATCTTCTGCAGAATTAAATTCTGAATGTTTAGATTCAAAATTCATTGGAGCTAAAATCCCCGAATTAATATTTGGATAACCTATTCTTCCAACAAAAATTTCGGGTGGTGAAATTCCAGAAAAATGCAGTTTAGGCTTAGGTATGCTTTCAAGCAAGTTAGCTAAAAATTTAGATTTTTTATCCGGCATTGGATTTCCATCCATATCAATTCCAACCATTATAATTAAAATAGAACTTAGTTTTTAGAGATTGTTGTAGTGAACTTAAATTATTAAAAATCTATTATTTTATTAGGTTCTTGGAAGTATTTTTTCTTCTAACCTTAACATTCTGTCATTTATTTCTTTGCTCTCAACCCCGTTAAATGATCTTTTCCAAAGATAGGTTCCTTTGCACTAAGATTGGGTTCAAGACAAGCCATACAGTTTTCAACAATTTCCAAATGTGTCTGATACTGGCTATCTGTTCCATGATTCGTAAATCCTGACATTTCATCAGCATATTCACCGCTAAACTCAAAAAAATTAATTTTATCCATGCAATCATATCCTAAATTAAACATTTTTAACTTAACTTAATCTAATTTTCAATAATTAACAAATTAGAAAATAGTTTTAAAAGTCTATTGTAATTAGTTAGACTACTTAACACATACCTAGAATTGATTTATTTCGGTTAAATCAGAGTAATATGTTTTTTAATATGAGATATTCCCTATTGGACTTTAGAATTTGAAATCTATTGTGCTAAACTTTATAAAACAAGAAATCTTATTTAAAATATGGCAAAAACAGCACCAATTCAAATGCCCGGTTATGGTGGGTTAACAAGATTTAAAGAAGAGTATGATTCAAAGTTAAAATTTGGGCCAGGAGCAGTAGTCTTTGCGATTATTGCAACAATTGTTTTAATTTTTGCATTAAATTTTTTCTATCCAATAAAATAAAATGAATATCAACCCTAGACAAATTCAAGGCATGATGAAGAAAATGGGAATTTCACAAGTTCCAATAAATGCAAAAAGAGTTATTTTTGAATGTGAAGATCATAATTTAGTTATTGAAAATCCTTCAGTAATGAAGGTAAATATGCAAGGACAAGAAAGTTATCAAGTCAATGGGGAAGCAATTGAAGAATCACTTGAAAAGTTTTCAAAAGAAGATCTCGAGATGGTTATGGATAAAACTGGAAAGTCAGAGGAAGAAGTAAAAGATTTTCTAGAGAATAATAATGGCGATTTGGCTTTGGCAATTATGAAGTTGAAGTAGTAAAGTATATATACTTAGATAGGTTCTTAATATTTCCGTAAATTTAAAAATCTTAAAATGATTACTGAAATATTAAAAGAAAAAACTAGTGCAGACCATTTAATGTATGTTAGTATGAAGTATACTAAAACTTGTGATGTTATTTTGAACTTAATTGCAAGATGGAAAAGTATGATTGAAATGTCTTTCGATGCTCTACTTCAAAAGAAAGTTGATGAAGGAAAAATTCCATTAATGCCTGCAACACCAAAAGAAAGAATTTTATTTATGAAGAAATATTTTAAAAGAGCCGATGCAATCAAGGAAACTATTCCAGTTTATATTTTCTTCAAAAGGGTTCCAGAGTTAAACAAAACTAGAAGTTCAGAATTTAGAAAAAATGTTTGTCTCAAAGTTATAGAACCTACAAAACATACAGATATTAATTTAGAAAAGTTAAAAGAATACACCGAGTTACTAGAAAAGTTTATAAGCGAAGTTAAGCATCTTCTTTCTATATAATCTAATGGCAAGAATAATAGCAATAATTTCTGGAAAAGGAGGTGTTGGAAAAACAACAACAGCAATAAACCTGGGTGCAGCATTAAATAGTCTAGAAAAGGAAGTAATTATTGTTGATTTAAATCTAAATACTCCAAATGTTGGAGTTCATTTAGGAGCACCAATTGTTCCAGTAACTTTGAATCATGTGTTAAAAGGAAAAGCAGAGATTGAAGAAGCGATTTATGAACATTCTTCAGGAACAAAAATTATCCCTTCTTCGTTATCTATAAAAGAATTAACAAAATTTAACACTTCTAAAATTGGCGAGACTCTAAAGAAACTTGATAAACATTCAGATTTTATTATTTTAGATTCTGCTGCAGGATTTTCAGAAGAAGCAATTGCAACAATTGATTCAGGAGAGGAAATTATTATCGTTACAAATCCCGAAATGCCTGCAGTAACAGATGCATTAAAAGCAGTAAAAGTAGCAAGGGAAAGGGGGAAAGAAGTAAAGGGTGTAATCGTCACTAGGCGTAGGAATAAAAAATATGAGATGCCACTTTCTTCAATAAGATCAATGTTGGAAACTCCAATTATTGGAATAATTCCCGAAGATAAGGCAGTTAAAGAAGCATTGAACCAACGGGATGCTGTGGTTCATACACATCCAAGAAGTAAGGTTGCAAAAAAGTATTTTAGTATTGCAGGAAAAGTAGCAGGACCAGAAGATATTTCAGAAAGAAAAGGTTTTTTCAGATTTTTCAGATAAATTATTTATTTTTTTAATTGAAGAATTTTAGTTCATTATTTTATGGATTTTTTATAGAAAACTTTTCTTATTCTTTTTTATCATCAACAGTTTCAGGTACGATTTGTTTTTTCTTTTCAAACTCAGTATAATGACATTTACCACAATAAAGTCTTCCCTGGCCTTTAGCTAAGAAGATTCCAGGACCACATCTTGGACAGTAAGGATCTCTAATAATCTTATCTCCTTCAATTTTATAATGTGAATGTTTTTTAGAAGTTGGTTTATTTTTTGTTTTCTTTTTTCCTTTAATTTTTGATTTAATTGCCATTATTCTTTTTTCTCCTCATTTTTAGTTTCAGATTTATCTTCGGAAGTCTCTTCTTCTTCTTCAGCCTTTTTAGCAGCTTCCTTCTCTTCTTCAGCCTTTTTAGCAGCTTCTTCAGCTTTTTTCTTTTCAACTTCCATTTTTTTCCTAATCTTTTGAGGGATTGTTTGAATTAAATCTTTAGCTTCTGCAGATTCATAGACTACAACATCTACTAAAAAACTATTTTTACCAAAATTACTTGAAATTGTTCGAATAACAGTTAATTCTTTGTCTTTCCCAACTACTTCCTTTATTTCTTCTTCAACAGGATTTGAATCAGAGGTAACTTCAAGAGTATACTCTTCCCTTCTCAAAAAAGGATTTATTTCTTGTTTTAATATTTTTGATTTCATTTATTTTGTCTTAATGGTAAATTCACCATTTGATTTAATTTTAATATTTCTTGCAATTTCAGATTTTTCAGCATTAAAAATATTTACTCTTCCCTTAAAATTTTCTGAGAAAGTAGTTTCTCCGCAATTAGGACAAACAGATTCAGTAAAAATTCTTTTACAATTTAAACAGGCTTTTTCTTTAATACTCATTTTTTACCTCCCTTTGAAGCAGTTTTAGCTTCGGATTTCATAAGTTTTGCTGCATTTGCTATTGCTTTTTCTTTATCTGCTTTAATCCATTCAAGTTTTCCAAGACCAGGTTGTCTCATTGTTAATCCTATTTTTGGTTCTTCACCCTTATATGAAATTGCAACAATTCTTGCAATACAATTATCTCCAACTGCTAAAACTCTTTTTCCATCTTTTCCAGCTAAAGTTCCAGTTGTAGAAAAGGAAACATAATCATCCATTGTTTGAGAGATGTGAATCATTCCCCTTATAACACCCATATTAATAAATGCTCCAAAATTAGTGATTTCTTCAATATTCCCGTAAACAACTTCCTGTAATTCTGGTTTAAACACAATCAATTTGAAAGTAGACTTATAGTATGCAGCGCCATCCCCTGGAATAATAATTCCTTCATGAACTTCCATAACTTCTAAAACATCAACTACAGTTCCTAAATCTTTATCTTGAAAATCAGAATAGGTCTCAAATAATTGTTTCTTTACAGCCTCAGCTGTATCAAGACCGAATAACTTAGGGTCAACTCTTACATAGTCTTCAACTTCAACGAGATAGAACATAAATTAATGAGAAAAATTTGGTTTATAAAGCTTGTGATTTTTTACAGTATTTCGGAAATAAAAGATATTTAATTTAGATAAGCTCAATGCTTTTTTTCCCGCGAATCGTGAGAATTTTATTTTCAATTCTATTTTTTAGCCCCCTATCAAGGGTTGCTAAAATAATCTTTTTATTTTTAATGAAATTAACAATTCCAATATCTACATTGGGATTTCCACCAAGTTCAACAATTTTAGGATTTAAGGATTTTAAAATATCAAAACTCAATAATGCTGCTTCCCTATCTTGTGTTTTGATTCCAACACGATCTTTAAGATTACCAAGTTCATTCAATACTTGTTGTGGAACAATCCACAGAATTTCTTTATCAAATAATTCATCAGCTAAATTCTCAAAATGGATTTTTTGTTTAACACAAGTTAATATAAAGTTAGTATCTATTAATATTTCCATAGTAATAATCTCACAAGTGTGCTTTTAATATTTTTGATTTTTATCTTGATAAATTTAAGTTGTAAAATACCAATAACATTTATATAATCAAGCTTCTTTTTAGAAAAATGCAAGAAAAGAATAATATCTTGAGAATTCTAAAGGAAACAAGAGAAGCGATTAAAAATGGAAATACTGGCGAAATAAAAAATCTTTCTAATCAAACAATTCATTCAGCTTCAATTACACAAGATCCAGATAATGTTATGGTTGCAGTAGTAGTTTACGTAATTGGAAAAATTCTCGAGAGAGAATACTATCGTAGAATGGAAGGATGGGATTTAATCTATAAAGAAATTATAACGAATTTGGAATTAGCAATAAGTTCATTAGAAAAAGAAGATTTAGAAGGATTTAGAATATCTATTGGAGAAATAAGACAATCTGCTAACAAGGTTGAAGGAAATTTAAAAAATTATATTAAAGATATTTTTTATAAAGCCAGTGTAAATAAAGCATTTAAAATTTACGAACACGGAATTTCTTCTGAGTCGACAGCTAAATTATTAGGCGTTTCTCTTTGGGATCTTTCTTCATTTATTGGACAAACAACTGTTAACGAATCTCATTACAATATGACAATCCCACCAAAACAAAGATTAAAAATAACTGAGGATTTTTTCAAATGAATTCTAAGAAGTTTTTAATATTTGATGCAGGACCTTTAATCTCATTAACGATGAATGGGTTATTGAATATTTTAGAAAAATTGAAAGAAAAACATGAAAATATTGAGTTTATTTTAACACCACAAGTAAGAAGGGAAGTAATAGATAAACCAATAAAAATTAAGAAGTATATGCTTGAGGCAGTAAAAATTTCAGAATTACTAGAGAAAGGTGTTTTGAAAGATTCAAAAGATTTTTTAGATAACAATCAATTAGCAAAAGAAACACAGAGGATCATCAATCTTTCAAATAGCATAGTAAGAGCACAAGGTAGGAAAGTAGAAATAGTTCACGAAGGGGAAGCATCATGTTTGGCATTTGCTAATTTAATTAAAAAAGAAAATTTAATTGTTATCGACGAGAGAACTACAAGATTATTAAGCGAGGATCCAGAGAATATTGGTAAAATTCTTGAAAGAAAAGTTCATTCACCTGTTGAAATTATTAAAGAAAATTTAGAAGAATTTAAGAATTATAGATATATTCGTTCTACTGAATTAGTTTTTTTCGCATTGAAAAATGATTTATTGGATTTAAAAAAGAATAAAGAAACTCTGCTTGCTTTAATGTTTGGTTTAAAATATAAAGGAACAGCAATAACTACAAAAGAGATAGAAGAAATGAAAACATTGATTTAGAGATTATTTGAAAATTATCTTTCGAACAAATATTTATAAATACTTCAGTATTAAGAATAACATGGTAGAAGAGGTTAAACATATTTCTAAGGCAGAAGACGGCACAATAACCACCATTAAAACTATTAAGACTGTTAAAAAATCTGTTAAAAAGAAAAAAAAGAAAAAAAAGTCTTCAAGACCTAAAACCTATAATAAGTCTAGAATGACAGCTAAAGAACGAGAGGAATTATTAATTGAAAATTTTGTAGGTTTACAAAAAGCGATGACACATCTTTCAATAAAGTTTGAAGGACTTTCAACAAATATTTCAAGACTTTTAGAAATTTTTGAGTTATCAGCAAAAGCACAATTAGAAAAGTCACCAGATTTTCCAGATAAAGAGCTTCTTGTTAAGGTAAATTCTATAATTGATCAAAATAAAACAATAGCAAAAGGATTAGTATCATTAAATGAAAAAGTAAGTTTACCGCCAAAACAAATTCAGAGTATTCCAAGTATGTCTCAACCTCAAAATCCATCTTTACAAAATAGTGGTCAGCAACCACAAGTTCAGACACAGCAAAGAATGAATTTAAGAAGTAAACCTTTGCCAAGAATATGAATTCAGAAGCACATCTTTCGCCATTAGTAACTGAATTAATAAGAAAAGTATTGTTCTCCTTAAAAGATTATTCTACAGTTAGGAATTCTGCAAATGTTATAAATGCAGATTTAGTTCCAAAAGTTTCAGATAAATTAAAAAAACATTTAGATTTACATCCAAGCATTCACCATCAAAAAAAGGTTAAAAAAGCAATAATTAAAAAGAAGATAATAAATAAAAATTTTCCACCAGTATTTGTAGAGAGAAAAATAAATTTACAAAAAAGAACTCAAAAAGTTTTGCCAGTTCCATCTTCAAGAAAAGTTATTCTAGAAGAATTATACAATGGAAAGTTAAAAGGTCTAATAAATGATCCTTCAGTTTCATCTATTGAATGTATCGGTCCAAAAATTCCATTGAATATTTTTAGATATGGGCAAAAAATGAGAACAAAAATTTATTTATCAAAAAAAGAAATTAAAAGACTCTTGGAAGAGATTTCAGTAAAGTCGAAAATACCATTAAGTGATGGAGTATTTAGAGTAATTGTAAACAATTTACTAATTAATGCAGTTATTTCAGATATTGTTGGAACAAAGTTTTTAATTAAGAAGTTATTTCAAGTTCATAATATTGGGAGAAATTCAAGATGAATAAATTATTGACAAAAGAAAAATTAGATAAATACTTCGAGATTACTGAAACAGCCTTTATAGAAGTAAAGAAGCATATCTTTAAAGGAAAGGAAAATGAATCTAAAGAAATCATTTCAATGGTTTCAAATTACCTTTCAGATGCACATCATTTTTTTGATAAAGGTGATTGGGTAAATGCCTTTGCAGCTTTAAATTATGCACATGGGTGGTTAGATTCAGGAGTTCGTCTAGAAGTTTTTGATGTTCACGACGATAGATTATTTACGGTAAGGTAAATTTATAAAGTCTTTATCTTTTTTAAAATTATGAAAACTTGGGTGATATCTGTTGGTGGTAGCATGATTGCACCAGACGATGTCGATGCAAAATTTATTGACAATTTTCATGATTTAATTTTAAAATATCCAAAAGATAAATTCGTTGTTATTACTGGTGGTGGTGCAACAGCTAGAAGATATATTGGGGCTTTAAGAAAATTTGGAAAAGGAAAGAAAGATCTCGCAGAGTATGGCATTGCGATAGGAAGAATGCATGCTTCATTATTATCTAATATTTTTGGCAAACGAGCAAATCATACAAGGCCAAAATCTCTGAAGAATGTAAAAAATCTTTTAGAAAAAAACCAGATAGTGTTTACTGGAGCATTAAGATTTCATGATAATATGACTTCAGATGGAACTGCAGCAGATATTGCTGCCTATTTAGATTGTCCATTTATTAATCTTACAAATATTAGGGGATTATACACTTCAGATCCTAAGAAAAATAAAACTGCAAAGTTCATCCCGAAAATAACTTGGAAAAAGTTTAATAGAATTGCACAGTCTATGGAATTTAAGGCCGGACAGCATTTTGTTTTAGATCAATCAGCTGCGAAAAGAATTTTAGTTGAAAAAATTCCAACATATATAACTGGTTCTTTAGCAGATTTAAAAAAGATTTTAAGTGGAAAGAGTTTTAAGGGAACTTTGATTAAAGGTTAAATGAAAGATATAACACTTTTTAAAAATATAGATACAGTATTCTTAATGTCAATAAAATCTAAGTCTGACTTAATCATAGGTCCAGATGGTTTTTTTTTAGATACTTCAGAAAAAGAAGCGAGGAGAATTTTAGATTCATTAAAATCAAGAAAACAAAAATCAGTTATTGCAATTTTAGGTATTGATGATGCATTCAATAGAAGAGCTTTAGAAACTTTGAAAATAGATTATTTGGTCTCTCCAGAATTGGCCTCTGGAAGGGATAATTTAAAACAAAGAGATTCAGGTTTAAATCATGTAACTGCAAAGATTGCAAAAGAAAAAGGTATAATAATTTTAATAGATTTTACATCAATATCTTCAATGAAAGGAAAGTTAAAAGCTAGAAGAATTGCAAGAGTTATGCAAAATATTAAGATTTGTAGAAGAACTGGAACAAAGATAAAAATTGCAACTTTTGCAAAAGATAAATCTCAGTTAAGAGATAAAAAACAACTAGAAGCTTTTTTATTTTCTTTAGGAATGTCAAGCAAACAAGTTAAAGATGCTTTTTTGTAAAGATATAAAAACCCTTTTCAATAACTTAGTTTATGGAGGCGTTAACAAATTTTCTTTCCCAATTATCTCAGAGGTTCGTTGGTCATATTGCTGGATTACATGCGAGTGAAGTAATTGTTTTTGAGATTGCAATAATTTTAATTGTTTCAGCAATTCTTGCATTTATAGCAAAAGCATTAAAACAACCATTAATTCCAGCATACGTTTTAGCAGGATTAATTTTAGGACCTTTAGCATTGGGAGCTGTTAGTAATTTAGAGTTAATCAAGGCATTTTCAGAGATAGGAATTGCTTTTTTGTTGTTTATCGCTGGTTTAGAAATTTCGTTTAAAAAGATTAAAGAAGCAAATTTAAAGAAAATCTCAGTTATAGGTTCGATTCAGATTTTATTAGTTTTCGGATTATCCATTTTATTAGCTGGAACTTTAAATTTGACAAAAATGCAAGCAGTTTATGTAGGTATAATTTTGGCATTTGGTTCAACGATGGTTGTTGTAAAATTATTAGCTGAAAAAAATGAGTTGGTGACAATGCATGGAAGATTAGTTTTGGGAATTCTTCTTCTTCAAGATTTATTTGCCATAATTGCAATTGTAGTTTTGACATCTGGAGGATTTTCAATAATTCCTTTAGCAATTGCTACGGGGAAGTTATTAGCAATTCTGGGATTTTCAATAATTTTACAAAAATTTGTTTTAAATAAATTATTTAGATTTGCTGCAGAATCAACTGAATTATTGCTCTTATCTTCTCTTGCAGTTTTATTCTTATTCATTATGCTTGCATCACTTTCTGGAATTTCAATAGTAATCGGAGCATTTATTGCAGGAGTCTCATTAGCTAATTCACCATTTAAGAGAGAATTGGAATCTAGAATTTCACCTTTGAGAGATTTTTTCTCTATTTTATTTTTTGTTGCTTTAGGTATACAAATTGTTTTTACAGGAATTTTAGAGAGATTAGATTTATTAATTTTCTTATTGGTTGGTGCTTTTTTAATTAAACCAATTCTAACAACCTTTTTATTACGTGTTGGAGGATATAGGCCAAAGACTAGTTTCGAAACAGGAATTTCATTAGCACAACTTTCAGAGTTCTCTTTAATAATTGGTATCATGGGTCTCGAGTTAGGAATACTTGATCAGTCAATTTTATCAACAATAATTCTAGCAACAATTATTTCAATGTCTGCAACAACATACTTAATTGAATATAAAAGAAAAATGTTTAATATTTGGGGGAAAGTTATGAGAATATTTAGGTTTTTACCAATTAGAGAGACATTAACATATATTGATGATGATAAAAAAACAATTCTTTTAGTCGGTGCACACAGAATGGGGAGTATAGTATTAAAAGAATTAATTAAGAAAAATAAAAAAGAACTTTTAGTTTTAGATTACAATCCTGAAGTAATTACCGCATTAATAAAACAAAAAATTTCTTGTGTTTACGGAGATTTAACAAGTCCAGATTTTTTAAATGTTCTAAAGGTTGAAAATTTAAAAACAGTAATAAGTACGGTTCCAAGTGTTGATGATAGTTTAGAGTTATTAGAAAAGATAAAAACAAAAAAATCAAGTGTAAGGATGATAATGACTTCTCCAAGAATTTCAGGTGCAGAAAAATTATACGAAGCAGGAGCAGATTATGTAATCTTGCCAAAAGTTTCAGCAGGTGAAGATGTAATCCCTTTAATAAATAAGTCAAAAAAGGAACTAATGAAGAAGAAAAGAAAGCATAAGAGGACCCTTGAAGAGTCACATAGAATTCTTTATTAATCTGATAAAAGCAACCCTTAAAAAGTCGAAGTATTTAATTTTTCTATGAACGAAGAACTGATTTTAGATTCTTTATCACCAATAGAAAGAAAGATTTTGCCTTATTTAGAATTGGGAAATTTAAAAGAGATAGCAAAAGTATCTGGATTGGACAATACATCTATTTTAAGAGGTTTAGAATTTTTAAAGAAAAAGAAGTTAGTTGAGATTTCTAAAGAAGAGAAAACTGTTATAAATTTGGGAATAAATGGAATTTTTTATTTAAAGAAACAACTTCCAGAAAGAAGACTTTTAACCGTTCTAGATGAAAAGAAGAAGATACCTTTCGGAGAAATTAAGAATTCTTGCAAACTAAATGATAATGAAGTAAAAGTTGCAGTAGGAATTCTAAAGAAAAAGTTATTTGTAGAAATTTTAGAAGGAAAGGTAATTCTAAATGCAGATAAGTCTGAAATTCATAAGAAGTTTCTTGAAGAGATTTTTTTAGAAAAACTTCCAATAAGTTTAGAAGATTTAAAACCAGAAGACAAATTAGCCTTAGAGTCTTTAAAACAAAGAAAAGAATTAGTTAGTGTAGAGAATAAAAAAGAGATTTTTATAAAGGCAACAAAAGAAGGGGAACGAATTTCTAAATTAAAACTAAATGATGATTTAATTGAACAGCTTACACCAAAGATGATTAAAACAAGAAGTTACAAGGGGAAAAAGTTTAGAAGATATGACATCCATTCACAAGCACCAAAATTAGTTGGAGGAAAAAGACATTTTGTTAATCAAGCCACAGATTATGCAAAAAGAATTTGGACAGATATGGGTTTTAAAGAAATGTCTGGAAATTATGTACAATCTGGATTTTGGGTTTTTGATGCTTTATTTACTGCACAAGATCACCCAGTAAGAGAAATGCAAGATACCTTCTTCTTAAAAAATAAACTTGCAAAACTTCCAGAAAAAGATTTTGTTAAAGGCGTAAAAGATGCACACGAAGGAAAGATTGACGGAAGTAAAGGTTGGCAACAGGAATGGAATGAAGAAGATGCAAGGAAAGTTTTATTAAGAACACATACTACCCCCCTTTCAATAAAAAAATTAAGAGAGATTTCAAAAAATAAAGAATTTCCAGCAAAATATTTTGCTTTGGGAAAATGTTTTAGAAATGAAACTGTTGATTGGTCACATGGATTTGAGTTTAACCAAACAGAAGGAATTGTTGTTGATGAAAATGCAAATTTTACGCAACTTTTAGGTTATTTAAAACAATTTTTTAAGAAGATGGGTTATGAGAAAATAAGAATTAGACCAGCATATTTTGCTTATACAGAACCAAGTTTAGAAATTGACGTTTTTCATCCAGTACATAAAGAATGGGTTGAGTTAGGTGGGGCAGGAATGTTTAGACCAGAGGTTACTATTCCAATTTTTGGAAAACATATTCCAGTTCTAGCATGGGGTCCGGGTTTTGATAGAATTATTATGGAATATTTTAAAGTTACTGATTTGAGAGAAATGTATAAAAATGATTTAACTAAATCAAGAAGTATGAAGGTGTGGAATAGATAATGACAATATTAACATTAAATAAAAAAGAATTAGAAAAAAAAGTTGGAAAACTTACTGAAAAGTTAAAAGAAGAAATAACCAATATGGGTACTCCAGTAGATGGGGAAACAGATGAAGAATTAATGATTGAAGTTTTTCCAAACAGGCCGGATTTAATTTCTTTACAGGCTTTTTCAAGAGCATTAAACAATTATTTAGGTAAAACAAAACTTTCAAAATATGTTGTTGAAAAACCCTCTAAAAATTTTGAAGTTATTATTGATAAGTCTGTAAAAGAAGTAAGACCCCATACTGTTTGTGCAATAATCAAAGATTTAAAATTAAACGATCAAAGAATTAAAGAGATAATAGATATTCAAGAAAAGTTACATTTGACTATTGGAAGAAAAAGAAGAAAGCTTGCGATTGGTATTTATCCTTTAGACAAGATTAGTTTACCAATAAAATTTGAAGCAAGAAGACCTTCAGAAATTAAATTTAAACCGTTAGAATATCCAAGTGAGATTACAGGTGCTCAGATTTTGAGACAACATCCAGTAGGAAGAGAATATTCTGATTTATTAAAAGATGCAAAGGTTTATCCAATTTTTGTTGACTCTAATTCTAAAATTTTATCCATGCCACCAATAATTAATTCAGATGAGACAGGGAGAGTATTGGAAGAGACTAAGGATGTTTTTGTTGAATGTTCGGGATTTAATAATTATTATTTGAATAAGGCCTTGAATATTTTAGTTACAGCTTTGGCAGATATGGGTGGAAAGATTTATTCAATGGAAGTTATCGATGGAAAAACAAAAACACTTACTCCTGATTTAACAGAACAAAAACAGACTTTTAAAATAGAAGATATAAATAAAACTTTAGGAACTTCTTTTTCAGAGAAAGAGATTAAAGGTTATTTAGAAAGGATGGGTATTAAAGTTTTATCTGAAAAGGGGAAATGGGTTGCCATAGTTCCATCTTGGAGAACAGACATTTTACATTGGATAGATCTCGCCGAGGAAGTTGCAATCGCCCATGGTTATGAAAATTTTAATTCAGAAATCCCAGAGATTTCAACAATTGGGGAGGAAAATAAGAATTCAATAAAGCAAAGGGTGGCATCTACAATTTTAGCTTCTTTAGGATTATTAGAATGTTCTTCTTTTCATTTAACAACTAAAAAGAATATTAAGAAAATGCATTATGATTTTAATAATTTTATAGAAGTTGAAGATTCGAAGAATGAGAATAATATTTTAAGAATAGATATTTTAACAAATTTATTAAAAATTTTATCTGAGAATTCAGATTCACAGTATCCTCAAAAGATTTTTGAAATCGGAAGAGTTTTTGAGAATACAGATAATAAAGAAAGTGAAACAGGAGTTCTTGAAAAAGATTTACTTGGAATTGCTTTAATAGATGAGAAAGTAAACTTTACAGACGCAAAACAAATTTTAGATTATCTATTTAAAATGCTTGATAAAGAATATACTCTCGAAGAAGTTGAAAATAACAATTATATTCTTGGAAGAGTTGGTAATGTAATTTATAATGGAAAAAAAGTTGGAATAATTGGAGAAGTTGCACCAAGAGTTTTAAAAAATTGGAAAATTTCTTTGCCAGTTTCAACAATAGAATTAGATTTAGAGAAGATTATTTATTGAAAATATATGTTAGATAACCTATATTTTTAAAAAGAAAGTTTAACTTACTCTCGAATGGATAGAGAACTTAAATCGCGTTTAATTAAAGAGGGTTATAATCCTTTTGCAGCAATTGGGAAGTCTGAAGAAGATGTAGGATGTTTAATTGGTTCAATGTTTGATGGTAGAACTAAGAATGGTTCAGATGGCTTGCTACTTAATCAAGGATTTACAAATTTAAAAATTTATTCAAGAGATTTAAATTCAGAATCCTTTAGTAACTTAACAGGTTTTTCAATGGATGACTTTGAAGAGAATCATGGAGGTTTGTTAATTAGGGATTTTTCTAATGAATATCTAGTTCCTTTAAATTTTCTAAGAAAACAATCAGAGAATCTTTATTTATATCCTCTTGAAACAGATGATTTTTTATCTTTAAAAAGTTTAAGGTTTAATCTTGAATTGGGATCTCAAGAAGTAGAGTCCTTAGGGTCTTTAGAATTAAGAACTCATGGAGAATTTAATTTCCAATATTTTCCAAAGATTGAGGGAGTAGAAAGAGATAAATTATTTTGGAAGTTTATTGGAGAAGAGGTTGGTTTAGATTTAAGGAAGATTAAACCAAAGTATACAGATAAACAACCACTTACGCCATGGTACCTTGCATCAGATAAAGAATCAAAAATAAAGTTAGCATTGGGAACGAGATATAGAGTGCATTCAGTAGAAGTAACTTTTCCAGAGGTGAAAGAGTATTCTGAGGTCATTGGAATTACAGAAAGATTCAAAAGAGTAGTTCCACAGACTTCAACAAGAGCTCATCTAGAATTAGCAAAAGATTGGAATGGAAGAGATATAAACGGTGTAACTTTCGAAACCCACATTGATAAATGGGAAGGATTAGAATTAATTGGTTATATTGAAGAATTATTAAAATTATAGTTTAGAGAATTATCTATCCAAGATAACTTCTTTTACCTATTTCGGAATTATTTTCAAAACTATTCTCTAAAGATTTCATAATTTCATAAATTTCTTTTTTAGAATTTTGCCAATCTTTAAAGAATTTTGAAATAAATTCTGCTTCCAATTTTTCATTATAAATTGTATCGAGTTGCATTAATTTTACTTGTGTTTTAGAAAGTAATTTATAAATTTCTTTAATTGAATTTTTAGATTTTTCATCTAAGTTTTTTAAAAATGTATAAATATAAACTGGAGGAGAAGAAGGATTGATTAAAACTTCAAAAAAGTGCAAATAAGCATTTATTTTCTCGCCAATCACTCTTCTACAATTTCTTACTAAAAATTTTTCATCTTCAGAATCAACTTTGTCTACCTCAAAGTCTTCAATAAGATTTTCATATTCTGGCAAGTTAAACTTTTTTTTATAAGTTTCATAGATTTCACTCAATTTTTTTTTATCTTGTTTTTCTTCCATTATTTAAATTATTAAAATTTATTTATAAAGGTGAGTATGTATCATTAAACTTAAAAATTGAAATTTGTAATTAAGGTTATTCAGCCGCAGTGGCTCAGTTGGTAGAGCGTCACATTGGTAAATCAAGAACTTAAAATTATTTTAGGTTTATTGATAAAATCCAAAAATGTGGAGGTCCCGGGTTCGATCCCCGGCTGTGGCTTTTGAACTCCACCGTGTAGGTTGAGTTTTTTGCTCTCTTGACTATCTTTTAAATCTCAAGAGAGTGAAGAACGAGCAGGGTTCGATCCCCGGCTGTGGCTTTTTGGTTTGACTAATAAAATTAGTAAAATTTATTAACTAAGATTTCTAATAAAACCGATGGTCGAAGGAAGAAGTAAAGATTTGGTTGAAAAACTTACACCTTGCCCGAATGAACAGTATTGTTTATTAAAAGTAATGGTTTCAACAATTGATCCAAGAATTATTGAGCAAGTTGATTGTGTAGAAATTTTTAAATATGAGTTAAATGAAAAATCTCCAAGGAAAATAGGTCCTGAGGAAGTATGGAAAATTTGGTCAGATAGAGGATATGCTAAAGCGTTTAATAAAGTTTATACACCTGATAAAGAATCAAGAGATATATATCTTGAAATTCTTGGACAAAATGGTGGCATAGAAGAAGCCGTAAAAGATTTATAGATTTTCTAAATAATGAATGTAACCCGGAAAGGGCCAATAAAGCGATTCTAATTAGTATGCTCTATTCGCCCCTCCTGGGAAAAAAGAGGTGATAATTATAAAAGTCTGTCATACTATTTAAATGTTTCGGTTATGTTGTAACTGATAAATGACACTATGAAAAAGGTTTTTAAAGGTGGTTTAGTTATTTAATTAATGAAGGAAACATTATTTGTTAAACTAATGAGGGAAGGAGAAGATTTTGTAGCTTATGGGATTTATCTTAAAAAGGGTAAAAGTTCTTCAATTATTGGATATTTAGAGGGTGAATTTTATGAGAAAAATGGTTCTTCATTCGTTTGGGGAATATCAAGAATAAATTCTGATGGAGAGACAACACGTTCAAGAATTTTAGAGGTTGAAAGTTATAATACTCTATCAAGTGAATTAGAGTATCTTGCTTTAGAAGAGGCATCAAAGATTTCGGGAAAACTAGGAATAGAATTAATAGAGTGATAAACTATAAAAACTAGTTTGACATTTTAATAAAATGGAAAGAGGCGAGCAGATTAATCAATCACAGTTTTATGATTTGATAACTGGTGAAGAAGTTAGTTGGCAAGCGATTATTTATGATTTGATTAAAACAGAACAATTAGACCCTTGGAATATTGACTTGGGGGTATTGGCAGAAAAATATTCTTTAATTATCGAAGAAATGGAAGATGCAAATTTTTTCGTTTCATCAAAAGTTTTATTGGCTTGTTCTTTACTTCTTAGATTAAAATCTGAGATATTATTGAACCAGTATATTATTGAATTAGATGAGGCACTTTATGGAAGAAAAGAAGATAAATCTTATCAACTTGAGAGAATAGATTTGGATGAAGATGAACTTCCGATTCTTGTTCCGAGAACACCTATGCCTCGTTTTAAAAAAGTAACTCTCGAAGAATTAATGAAATCTCTAAATCAAGCAATGGAAACAGAGAATAGAAGAATTAAAAGAGATATTAAAGTTAGGCAAGCAAATAAATCTGCCTTGGTGGTTTTACCAAAAAAAAATAGGATACCTCTGAAGAGCATGATTGGAAGAGTTTTTAAGAAGATAAAAACACATATAGTTTCTAATAATTCTGCTGTTGATCATATGAAATTTTCACATTTGGCAAAAACAAAAGAAGAAAGGTTAGAAAATTTTCTTCCAATACTTCATCTTTCAAATAATGAAAAAATTTATTTGTACCAACAAGAACATTTTGGAGAGATACATATGAGGCTTGAAAAAATGAATGAAGATATAGAAGGTCTTGTAGAAGATTTGGATGAAATAAAAGAGACAATTAATGAAAGTTAAATTAGATTTTTGATTTATGAAATTCAGTTAATATTTTAGACAGTTCAGTAGAAATTCCAAATGAATTTATAAATCTGAAGATAGGATATTTACTAAGGATATCTTTATAAATTTCATTATAAACTTCATAAGCTTCATTTGGTTGTCTTTTATTTAGATCAGGATATTTTTTAGTTTTATTAGTTAAAGAAACATATGCTTCAGATAATGCTAAGAATTCAATTCTTGATTCTTCCTCGTTTCCAGGATTTTTATCAGGATGCCATTTTTGCGAAAGAAGTCTATAAGCGGTTTTTATATCTTCTTCAGAGGAGGTCTGAGGAATACCTAACCTTTCATAAAGATTTTTGATTTCAGATGGTTTCATTTTTTACAGATTGCAAGAGCGTAAGAATTATCTGGTGAAGTTCTAATTTCAGTTTCTCCAAAATACATTTTTAAAAAGGCTGTAAAATCTTCTTTAGTATATTTATATGAGATTGAAACTAAAATTTGGTCTCCTTCATTAAATACCACTTTTTTATTTTGGAATTCAATAGTTTTATTCTTGTTGATAGTATAGTATAACTCTACTCTAGAATGTTTGAATCTTACTCCAAGAGTTATATCCTCTTTTTCTAATCCAAGTTGTAATGGGATATGTTTTAGGAAGTTATCTACTTCTTTGTTACCATATGCCTTTAAAATTTCATCAGGATGGCGGTTATCTAATCCATTACCAATAATTAAAATATCTCCATCTTTCATACTACTACGAATTTCATACAGCAATTCGTTAATTTCAAAATTTCCAAGGGTGTTTCCCAAAAGTAAAGTCATAGTTTTTTGGAAGTTACCATATCTTAGTAAGTTAGAAACATTTTCCATATTTTCAAAGTCTGAAATATTCCACTGGAATTTTACAACTTCTTCTACATCTGATTTTCTGATATTTTCAAGTGCTTTTTCAACCATATAACTACTAATATCTACTGGACAATATCTCATCTTTGTTTTACCTTTCAAACTACTAATGAACATTCTTGCTTTTTTACCATCTCCACAACCAAGATCAAGAATATTTACTTGTTTATCTTTTAATTCTTCAGTAATTTCGGGAAGGTATTCGTTTATCAAATCTATTTCTTGTTGAATTACTTCTTTTTGATATGCTTCATCTGCTTCTAAGTCTAAATAAGATTGTGCTTGTTTTGGAGTTAGATACCATAATTTTGAATCAGCAATGTTCCATATTCTTGTATTTCCTTCTAAAGAATATCCCCTTTTAATTAATTCTCTGAAAATTAAATCATTAACTTTTATAGTATTTTTATCTACCATCGTAAACTTAAAAGTTAAATTTCCTTTTTATTCTTTTGTATTCTTTATTAGGTAGTTTATGAGATTATAGATAGATTTAAAAGTTAAATTTAGTAAATATTTTTAAGCTCAGTTAGTATAACTTAAGTAGTAAATTATTTATAAATACTCTCTTTGATATGCTCCGATAGTGTAGAGGCCAAGCATACAGCCCTTTCAAGGCTGTGACCCGAGTTCGAATCTCGGTCGGAGCGTTTTACTTTCTTGACCAACATTGGGGACAACTTTTTTAGATGAATTAATTCTTCCAATATTTATTATGTATGTATCAAATTAGTTGTTTTTTTAAGTGATT
>CAYNJW010000009.1:0-339 GCA_964397665.1 Candidatus Woesearchaeota archaeon | reverse complement strand
TAATAAAATATGTATTATAAAAAATATGAAAATAGACCCATATAGGCATAAAGAAAGATTTGAAAACTGGCTAATCTCTATTGATGGGAAAAAAGAGATTAACAATTTAAATGAAATTAATTCAACTATCTTAGTTTCATTCATAAAAGATTTTAAACTTGGTTTAAATGTTTCTAATAAAAGTAAAAAAGGTGAAAGAAGTTTTATCAGATTGAATAGTTTGATTCAAAAAATCTCTTTTATTTTAAGGAAGTTAGAAGAAAGAAGTATAAATGATGTAAGAAAGACTAGTTCATTAGAATTACATAATCTTTTTACAGATATGCGTTCAGGAGTCCT
>CAYNJW010000008.1:23187-30909 GCA_964397665.1 Candidatus Woesearchaeota archaeon | reverse complement strand
CCATTCCTGTAACGATATTTTTTCCGCTTAGAAGGTCTTTTAAGTTTGTGATAAAATTATAATTTGATTCTTCTATTGTTTTAACAGTTACTTCATTACCATCTTGATCTATGAAAGTATCTCCTGGTTGAAGGTCTGAAACTTTTACAGGTTTAAGTTTTTCTGCAACAGCTAAAGGGCTTAAAATTAATATAAAAGCCATTAAGATTGCTATCAAACTAAAAGTTTTATCTTTGCTATTTAATTTATTCAGTTTTAACATATACTATTGCCTCTGCATTTAATTTTAAATCTTTATTAATTATATAAGCTGGAGAAACTGCAAAACCAGTCATAGACTTTTTTATTGTATTTCTAGCTGTTGGTGAAAATTCTTGCCTTTCTACATCTTTTGGATTATTTGAGAGTTTTTTTGTTCCTACCCAATTATATCCTTCATCAGAATATATTCCTTTATAGTTTACAGAACCACCACAATCACCAATTGCTGAACAAACAGTGTTAGCTTTTAATGCCCATTGTTCAGATAAACATTCTTTTCCTTTTTTAACTTTCCAACTACTATCTAACAATCCTTTAGAATATTCAACAATACATTTTGCAGAAGCTTGTGAACAGATTCCTTCTGAATCACTTTCTTCCCAAAAATTGAAACCTGGTGCGAAAGCCGGAACACAAACACCTTCTGCCCTATTTGTAAAAGTTCCTTGATTTTCTTCTCCTTTTGAATCTCCTCCAAAAAGTGCATTCCCAGTTATTGGTGCAATTACTCTCCCTGCAAAATTTCCTCCAGTAGTTGTACTTCCAAAATTAGTAGTTGAACTTTGACCTTCAGTAATTGCTAATCCTTCTACAGATTCAATCCATTTACAGTCTCTTTTATCTTGATTTTCACAATCTTTTTTTTCAGTTTGTAATAAACACTCTTGCCATCTATTCACCCTACATGCTGCTGAAGAATATTCTCCTTCTGGAATTTTTGTTGAACCTTCTATACAAATCTCATTCCTAAAATCTGCACAAGGTTCAATAATTACTTCCCCATCTATACATGTTTCTTTAAAATATCTACTACCTACTGCATCAGATTTATCGCTTAATTTTGCCGGATGAACACACCAAGATTCACCATTTAATCTTTCATTTCCTTCCCAATCTTTACACTCAGTTCGTTTACAAAGTAAATCCCCTGTTTTTGGTTTATTTGAAAATACTCCTTCAACTTTTCCACATCTTGCACCTTGAAAATAATCACAATTTCCACAATTTGGATTTTCTCCATTTGAAGGTTTACAAATTTTATCTGCATCTTTAACCATCCCATTGTTCCAAGATATTTCTTTTGCAGCTGCTGAACCATCTAAATAAACATTTTCCCTGTTATTACAAGAATCAACCCAATAAACCTTTCCATTGTAACATTCTGTTGAAACTTGTTTAGCACAACTAGTTCCTAATTCTTCTGCAGAACATAAATAATCTTTATAAAATTTCTTACCTGTTGAAACAGTTTTATTTACCACTTCAACTTGCACAATCCCATCACAATCTTTTCTTGTAGTAAATTTACATAACTTTTCAAAATCCTCTTCGTAAACACAAGCACCTTTATCTTGATTTTGTGCCTCTAAAATACATGAAAATTCTGAATTAATATCTGTTCTATAATTTATTGAAACTCCAAAGAAAGTTGATAATTTTTTACATCTTACTAATGGAACAAAAGCTGCTTGTTCTGCAATTAAGCAACAACCTAATTGACATTGTGGAATTTCTGAAGAATCTCTTTCATCCCATGTTCCTCCTGAAGATTCACAAGTTGTTTGTGGAACATTATCCATACAAATTCCTTCTAAACTGTCATAACAAGTTCCAAGTTTACAAAAAGAAGTCTGATCACAATTTGTTGGAGCAATACTTTCTGAAGGATCGCAGTTTTCTTTTTTAGTATTTATACAAGATGCGATTCCATTTCCAACACTATCTAACTTTGTTTTTTCACAACAAACTGAAACTTCAGATAAGGAAACTGAAGAAACAAATGAAACTAAAAATAAACTTATAAGTAAAATTAAAAAGATTCTTTTATTCATTTTAAACCATATCCTGGAGGCCATGCAAGACTTCTCGAAGCAAATTTATACTCAATCCCACTTGCCTTATCTTTAATTATATAAACTGTTGTTCCATCACCCATTTTTAATTTTTGAATAAGAAATTCAGGGTAACTTTCCATTAAATTATTAACATCACTATCTCCAAATGCTGTTTCTTGTTGTAAAATTGTAGTTGCAATTAATAACTGCTCATAGATTCTAGAAGAATATACTACTTCTAATGCATTATTTTGTTGAATATTTTCTCCTTTTTTAACTGTAATCCCGTCGCTAAAACGATAGACTACTCTACCAATCTCTAAATCGATTTCAAAATCTGTGTTTGTTTTAGAAACAGAATAACCTTGTCTTCTTAATGAATTTACAGAATTTGAAAAACATTCTTCAACTTCTTTTTTTGTAAGTTTTTTTAAATTATCTTTAAAACTTTTTTCTGGAAAAGGTGTTTGAACAGTGCAAGTTTTATAATATTCTCCACTATAACAAATGTAAGGTATCTCCTCACCGTTATAAGAATAACTAAACTTTGGAGAAATCATTCCCCCTTTTTCTGCAAGGTCTTTTAAACTTTTATCTAAAACACCGTCAATACAAGATTCAATTTTCATTCGTTTACTTCCAGAAGATTGCATTGAAGGTTTAATAAAAAAGAAGTAAGCTAAAACAACACTAACAATTAAAATTGCCAAAATTATAAAAATTGTTACTTGCCCCTTTTTGCTACTAACCATATATTTTTTAACCATTTTATCTTTATAAATGTTGCTTAACTCCCGAGGATTAAAGAACAAAATGTAGGTACATTCTCCCATTCGTCTTTACATTTAATATAGTATTTTTCCCCCTTTATCGTTGAGAAAATGTGTTCTTTTCCTGAACTAATCTTCTTACCTTCTGTCCAATTAAATTGACATAATCTTGTAGAATAACTACATTCTGCATCTTCAGAAGTTATAATTTTTATCGAACTTCCAAGGTCAATCATTCTAATTATCTTTGGAGCTTTATCATCTTTAACAATTCTAAACTCACTCGTCTTTGAAGCTTTATCACCTGTTTCATCATGACAAGTAACATTTAAGGTATACCTTCCTAATGGTAGATTGATTCCTGGTTGTACATGTAATCCTCTGTTTCCTGTTTGCCACATCTTAATTAGTTGGGGATTATCTTTAGAAACAGTGTATGAACAGGTATGTTTATTTCCCCCTTTGGATGTTTGGGCTTCTACTGAGATTTCAAGATTATCTGTTGGAGTTTCTAAATCTCCTAAGGGGGAAAGATTATCAATTTCTATTTTATTCTCAATTTTATTTATTGTAATTACATAATCCTCTAAAAAAACATTTCTTTCCTTTGATTTATTTAGCCAAGGTTGGTCAAGACATTTTATATAAACACTATTTTTCAATTCTTCTAATGGAATAGTGGCATTACACTTATAACCCCTATAAAGTCCTTTGTAAAAACCTAATTCTGTAATACTTTCTGGACAAGTAAAATTATTTTCCATATCGTAATACTCTATTTCTGGAGTTTTTGACCACCTACATTCTGCAAGTTCATCTGTTAAAATTGTTAGATTACTCTCTGTTGCTTCTGAACTAACATACGAACCATTTTTAGGAGATTCGAAAATAACTCTTGGACCTTGTATATCTTTTGCTTCTTTTGTACAAGTATTGATTTCATAATGTTTTGGCATAAAATTCCCATTTTTATCCCTACATAAAATAAATAACTCTTGTTTATGTGTTATATTAATTCCTTCTGAATTCAAACCATTTGGGTCTAAAAAGAATATTTTTTCTTTATGATTATAAATATATGCTCCTGTTCCGAAGTTATCCAAAGTAGGATAATTTGAAATCAATGTCCGATTATATGAATACTTACATTGTGCGGGTTCATCAGTTTCAAAAGATAAATTGTAAACTGTTGGATAGGGATTTAAACAAGTATTCTCTTCAGTTTTTAAACTTAAATTTAAATCACCTTCGTCAATATATCTCAATCCTTCCGAACTTTCGTTGAAAGTTATTTTTGGACCTATTCCATCATCCGGAATTGCAACACACATTTTTTCTTTTTCATGTCTATTTATTAATTCACATGCTGTCCCCAAAGACTCACACCGATATTCTGTACACGTATCAAAATCTTTATTACATAATTCACAATCTTTTCCACCAACAGGTGGTGTCCAAGGTTTACATGTGAAAGTTATATAATGCTTTTTAGTCTTTCCCCATCCCAAGATTTTAGTGAGAAAGGCATGATAAGGAATTACCAAATCAAGCCAAACTTCTTTAAAACCTGACTCTGAATTCCATTTATCATATAAATTATTTGTTGTTATCCTTTTATCGTTTATTTTATCACTAAAAACATCCATTCTCTGCTCTGAAAATATCTTTAAACTATTCTCTGAAATAACAAGTTCATTAAACTTTAATTTCTTGTATTTATTTATATCTTCTTTAAATAACCTTGGAGCACCTGAAACTGAATATCCCTCATCTGTAAATTCTCCAGCAATATTCACTGTTGCACCGCAATCTCCAAGCGAACGACAAAAATCGTTCATTTGTTTTGTAAACTCTTTTGTAGTGCAACGCTTATTACTTACCCACTTCCATTTTGGATGAGTACCGTGCCATTTTCTTTGTTCAACACCTATACAAGTCTTAGTCCCAATATTGCAAACTTCCTCTTGTGCTTCAATCTTTTCATTATTGTCTGTAATTAAATCAAAACCAACAGGATATTTAGAGACGCAATAACTAAACTTAAAATTTGTATCTACATCGACCTTCTTAAGAAAACATAATGAATTAGCCATGCAACTTTTAACCATCTCTTCTGGTTCTTCTTCATTATATGTCAAACAAATACTCTTTGAATCTTTTGAAGGGTTTAATACATTTTCTGCACTTCTAAACTTATTTTCGAAATCATCAATATAAATCTTCTGTTGACAAACTTTATCTCTATAACCTGTTGTTCCTGTTACTTCTTTTATTATTTTTCCAGAGTCACATCTAAATCTCCTATGGGTGCTCCCAGGAATATCATCACCATCTCCAACTTTCCCCTCGTAAACACACCAAGATTCTCCAGGTTTGAAAACTTCTCCATTGAACTCACAAGATGTTTGTTGGCAATAATTATTTCCATAATCTGGTTTAAAATCTTTTGAAGCTGAACAAATTCCACCTAAATTAAAATTACAATTTCCACAAGATTTTGAGTTTTCATTTCCAGAATTTGGATTACAAGACATTTCTGGAGAAATTATATTCTCCCAATAAGTCTGGTCATTTACTTTTGAAGAATCATAAATGTTTGCTGGATTACCGCAAGAATCTAAAAAGTAAACTTGGTCTTTGCCCTCTAAACAAGTTGTTAATTCTGTTTTTTTACAAACTGTTCCCAAGGCTTCTGAGGTACATAATTTCCCAAGATAAAATTTACCTTTTGAATATGTGTCGACACTACACTCCAATTCTGAACTAATTTTACAATTTGTAGTTCCATCATCATTTAGTGTTGTACAAGCTCCAACTTCTTTCAGAGAATTATCAACTCTACAATCAAAATAATTAATATTTGAATCCCAAGGTAATTGTTGATTTTTTCCTATTTGGAAACTTTCTGAAAGAATCCCACATCTTGCTTTTGTAGAATATACCTTCATTTCGCCCAAATCGCAACATCCTTGAATACACTCAGCTAAATTACAATTCTTATCACTATCCCATTTTCCACCATCCAAAATACAAGTTGATTTTGTGCTTCCAGTTGAACAAGTTCCTTGTGCTTCATCAATACAACAACCCTTATTACAATCTTGAGTAACTTCGCAATTTTGTCCTGGTTTAAAATCCCCATTACATTCCGAAGCTGTTTCAACAGAAATACAAATCCCTGTAGAATCAGGATTTACACAACATCCACTAATTGCAAGAACTTGTGGTAAAAAATAAATCAATAAAGTAAAAAATGTAAAAAGATAAATAAATTTCGCTCTCATATATATATGCAACCTCTAATAGCAAATTTAATTTCTTCATTTGAACTTTTTTCTAAGATGGTATAAATTTTTGAACCCATAAAATTCTTTTCTGTTATCTGATAATTTCTCTTAAACATTGTATATGCAAGATAATTAAAATCACAAGATTTTACATTAGAATCTACAATCTTATTCGCAAGAAGCAACAATTCATAAAATTTAGATTTAATCTCAAAACTAAAATCTTCAAAAACTTGTGAAGAATTCTCTTTACTAATTGCAATTTTCTTATTAATCTTTACTAAAATACTCGACGGAACAAATGAAATAGAATATTCTAATTCTTGTTCATCAATGGTGTATCCTTTTTTTTCTAATTCTTTTAAAGAAGTTGTAAAACAATTCTTTACTTCTTCAACTGTTTTTTCTCTCAAAGTTTTTTCAACTGAAGTTAAGGGGGTTGGATTTAGTGAATAACAATTTTTAAAATTCTCTTTTGTATAGCAAAGATAAGTATAATTTACTCCAGCATATCTTATTGTAATGGCTGGATTTCCTATCCCACCATTTTTTAATAAATCATTAACTGCTGGTTGAACAACCTCTCCAATACATTCTGAAATCTCTGAATAAGTATCTTTACTTCTGAAAAAATTTAAAGCATCTTTTCCAAAAATAAAAGAGAGAACTAAGATTGTGAAAACCAAAACAATTCCAAGCAAAATAAAAATTGTTACTTGTCCTTTTTTGTTATTATTCTTTATCATGATTTATCCACCTAAAATTAACGAACAAGAATTTTTTGTATTTCCCCATTCGTCTTTACATTTAATATAGTATTTTTCTCCATTTGTTGTTGAAATTTGGTGCTGAATATCTGAACCAATTAAAGTAGCATTTTCCCACTTGAAACTACAGCTTTTTGTAGAATATTTACATTCCGCTTTTTCTGAAGTAATAATCTCTACTGAATTTCCTTCTTTTGTTACTCTTACAATTTTTGGCACTTTATCGTCTTTAACAATTCTAAAATGTCTTTCTTCACTAATCGTATCTCCAGTTTCGTCAACACAATTTATCTTTAAATTATAACTCCCAGTTAATAAATTTAATGATTGTTTATGCGTTCTACTTTCTCCTGTCGAATAAAAATAGTCTCCAATTCCTGCAATTTCATAGGAACAAATATGTGTTTCTCCTCCACCTTCTGTAACAACTTCAACTTCAACAGTTTTCATATCAGTATTTGTTTCTAAATCTTCCGAAGGAATGATTGAAAGAATCTTTAAAGGTGTTGAAACTTTTCGAAGAGTTATTACTGTATCTTCTTTATTTGTTGCCCTCTTTGAAGGATCTTCGAGCCATTGTTGATCTTGACATTTTATATAAAAAAAGTTTTCTAAAGAATCTATTGGAACTTTTGAGATACAATCATATCCATAAAATCCACGCTTATTTATATCTTGCTCACACACAAACTCATTAGTCATTGAATCAAAATCAATATCTCTTTGTTTTGCCCACTTACATTGTGAAGGTTCATTTACTTGTATTGTTAATTTTTTTTCAGTAGTATTATATCCAACTAAA
>CAYNJW010000008.1:6550-23177 GCA_964397665.1 Candidatus Woesearchaeota archaeon | reverse complement strand
TCCTTTGGTGAAGAAGCAACAATTCTTGGAGCTGTCAAATCTTCCCCTTCGAAAACACAAGTAGAAAATTTGAAAGGAGGGTTTATGATTTCATTTCCCCAAATGTCTTTACAAGTAACATATATTTCTAAATCTTCTGTTACATCTAAACCTTTTGACCTTCCTTCAGATGGGTCTGGAAGTGTTAAAGGCAAGGAATGATTATAAATTTGATAAACAGAACCGAAATGCTCATCCATGTCATCCCATTTTTCTAAAGTCAAAGAATATTTGCACTCTGCAGGTTCATCTGTTTTAAAATTTAAGTTATAAACTTTATAAGGTTTTAAACAATTATTATCCAAAGTTTTAACTTCGAAACCACCATTTATTTTATCATATTTTAAACCACTAATATTTTTCTCAACTAAAATCCTTGGAGGAATTGTTTCAAAAACTTTTGGTTCACAAGATGCCTCAGTTGTTCCTGGATTGATAAATTCACAAGCTTGCCCCAAAGACTCACAACGATATTTTGAACATGGCTTTGAAGGATTATTATTACATTCATGACATTTTTTTCCTCCTTTGGGTGGTGTCCAAGGTTTACATTTAAATTCAACAGTTGTAGATTTACAATCTGAACCCATAAAAGAAGCTATAACCATTACGACTACTAAGATAATATATACTATCCATCCAAAAAAAGGTATCATAAAAAGGGTGGTAGACATTGCTCCTAAACCCCCCATTACACTTCCAGCTGTAGTTATGTAAGCACCAACAATTGCACCTGCCAAAGCTCCAGCAACAGTTGCAACAACTGCCCAACCAGGATTTGCACCACCTTTTTTTGCTAACCAACTACCAATCATTGCACCAATTGCAGCACCCATCATTGCACCACCAAATGAACCTAAAAGCTGTGAAGAAGTTGTAGTAGTTAATAAGGTTCCAGTTGAAGAATAAGTCGCTCCGGTAACAATTACTGGATATGCTGAAGCTAACATATATCCTGCTGCTCCTGCACCCATACCTATTGAGTTTGTAACTGAACTAATTTTTTCAAGACCGTCATCTGCTTCCTCAGATTCTGGTGAATAAAGTCCTGCAGCTTCTAAGTATTTATGCATGTCACCTATTTTTGCAAATTGTCCTTTTACCGGATTTGCAAAAGTTTTAAGAATTTTCTTATACTCTTCTGAAAAAGAACCGCCGTTCTCTACACTACATCCTTTTGATAAATCTCCAACAATATTTACAGATAAACCGCAATCTCCAAGCGAACGACAAAAATCGTTCATTTCTTCTAAAGTTTTATCGGATAAACAATTTTCTCCATCAACAATTTCACATCCTGACCAAGTATCTTTTACTTTTGTCTGGGTGCATTCAAAATTTCCAACAGAACATAATTCCTCTGCACTTGCTATATTTTTTTCTCCTTTAAAATCATACCCTGGAGGGAAAGAAGGCGTAGTAAACTCCACATCAAAGTTTCCACCGCCATTGATTTGTTTAGTTGTACAATCAAGAATTTTTAATTTTTTTAATTTTTCATCACTATTTGAAAAAATACACTCTCTCCAATTATTTGGCCTACAAAAAGATTGTCTGAACATAACTTCATTTCCATCATAATCTGTTGTGTCTTGTTCAACACAAATTTCACTTCTAAAATCTGCACAAGCTTCAACATCAACCACTCCATCAATACAAACATGTCTCCAATGTCTCGAACCAGGAACATCATTTCCATCACCTATTCTTCCATCATAAATGCACCAAGATTCTCCATTC
The DNA here is from genome assembly GCA_964397665.1 of Candidatus Woesearchaeota archaeon. Classification (GTDB taxonomy): domain Archaea; phylum Nanobdellota; class Nanobdellia; order Pacearchaeales; family GW2011-AR1; genus CAYNJW01. The sequence goes on along the minus strand of CAYNJW010000008.1, from coordinate 21,398 downwards.
TTATATTTAACTCCATCCTCGATACATAATGTTGGCTTACAATAATTAGATCCGTAAACTGGTTTAAATTTATCTGAAATTGCACATTTACCTCCAAAAAAAGAATTACAATTTCCACAAGATTTTGAGTTTTCATTTCCAGAATTTGGATTACAAGACATTTCTGGAGAAATTATATTCTCCCAATAAGTCTGGTCATTTACTTTTGAAGAATCATAAATGTTTGCTGGATTACCGCAAGAATCTAAAAAGTAAACTTGGTCTTTGCCCTCTAAACAAGTTGTTAATTCTGTTTTTTTACAAACTGTTCCCAAGGCTTCTGAGGTACATAATTTCCCCTCATAAAAACTGCTGCTTGAACCTGTTAAAGAAAAACATTCTTTGTTAGTGTTAACTTTACATTCTTTCTCTCCGTTTGGAGATTCTGAAATACAAGCACCTAATTTCTCATTTTGTGCATTGAACAAACATTCTTGCTCAGAAATTGAAGGGTCCCAATCTAAAATTTTATTTTCTCCCAAAACCAAAGTATTTGTATAAATCTCACATTGTGCTTGTGTTGTTAAAATCCCATTTACCCCAAGATTACAACATCCTAAATCACATTCTTGAATATTACAATTTCCATCGGAAATCCACCTTCCATTATCACAAAGAGACTTAGGAGTATTTTTGCTACAAGTTCCTTTTGTATCATCAACACAACACCCTTTCTTACAAAAAGTAGTTGTATCACAAAACTGATTTTGGGCAAAATTTGAATCTGTTTCACACTCCTTATCTGGAACAAATGCACATACTTCTTCTTTTAAAGTATTCTCGCAACAACCAGCCGCTTCTGCTGAAACCAAAGGAAGAATTGGAGAGAAAATTTTATTCAATACTAATTTTGTAAAATTTAATAAAGGATTATCATCATCTTCACCTTTTACACCAAATTTTTCTAAATCTAAATCTGCCTGACCGATTATATATGCAAATGCAAAAATTGATATTAAAACTAAAAAAATCTCTGTAATCGCTGTGAATTTTATTTGTTTTTCTATTTTCATATTCCTTGAGGGATTGCACATCCCCTTACTGCAAATTTAATTTCTTCATTTGTTAATTTGTTTTTTATAGTGTATAACCTTGAACCATCAATATTTGTTCTAGTTATTTTAAACTCTGGATAAAGTGCCATAAGACCAACATAATCAAAATAACAATATTGTGATTCTTGATTTATAATTTCTCTAACCAAATTTAAAATATCATAAAGTTTTGATTTAACCTCAAAACTAAAATCTTCGAAAACTTTTGTTGATTCTTCTTTTGAAAAACTTAAAGGTTTTTTTATAGAGATTAGGATACTGCTTGGAACTAATGCTATAGAATATTTTAACTCTTTTTCTTCAATTTTGTAACCTTCATCACTCATTTTATCTAAAGCCCTTGAAAAACATTCTTTTGTTTTCTCTTCTGTTTTTTTCTTTAAAAGAGACTCTGCTGAGGAAATTGGGGCAGGATTTAAATTTACACATGTTAAATAATTTGATTTCTGATAACAAACATAAGTATAATTAACTCCAAGATTATTAATCTTCAAATTTGATTCTGGTTTTCCGCCAGTTTCTAAAATATTATTTATTTCTTGTGTTACTCCTTCTTCTATACATTGTTGAATCTCAGAATTAATATCTAAATCTTCTCTGAATAGATTTGTGATTCCATCTTTAAAAGAAAACATAAAAACAATTCCAACAACAATTAAAATTCCGAGCAAAATAAAAATTGTTACTTGTCCTCTCTTTATTTTACCACCCATAAATTCACCCCCGCTTTTTTAATTCTCTCTAATTTTCCGTCTATTGCAAGACCTAAAAGGTGCCTTTCTGCAGTATTCCAAGAAACATTTGCCTTTTCTGCAATCTCTGAACTTGTAACAATTTTCTCCTTTTCTAAAATTTTTATAATTGTCTTAGATATATCCATTGAATATACACTAGTAACTTCCTATTTAAATGCTTCGGATTATTCAAACCAATACTAGTAGGAGTATACATAGTTTAAAGATATTGAAAGAAGATTATTTTGTTTTGTTCTAAAATCAATCAAAAATTATTAACTTATGGATTATTAATTATTTTCAACTCTTGGTGCTAAAACGAAAGCTATTCCTAATTTTTCTCCAGGAAATTCAAGCCTTAATGGGAAATCATCTGAAAATTTTACTATTGCTTTCTTAGAAATCTTCTTTGCTTTCATAAACTTCATAATATACTCTAAAGAATACTTTGAAATTGAGATTCCTTCTATATCTGCTTCATCCTGAGAAAACTCTGCTTTAGCAGAATTAAGACTTCCAGCTCCTTGTACTAAAAAGAATCCTTCTCCTGTTGTTAATGTGCAAGAATCTGCAACAATTGCACAATCTTCGATTGCTTGGGCTAAAGTGTCTGAATCTATCTCAACTTTTGCACCGAAGGATAATTCTGGTTCTTCTTTATCTTCTGATTCTACTTCTATTAAAGATAATGTGAAATTTCTTTTTATTTTATCAAAAATAGTAATATTTAATCTGTTTTCTTCTTGCTCCAAGACTACAGAACCCGATGTGGAAGCTCTTTTCAAAATTCTCTTTAAATCATCTAAATTAACTCCCCAAACTTCAGTCCCTTTTTCATACTCTGAAAAACTTTCTTTTGGAATTTTAAAAATTACCATTGCCACATTTGCCGGATCAACGGCCACTATTGACATTCCATCTTCAAGCAATTTGATTCTTACTTCTGAAACTATCTCTGAAACTATGCTTATCGCATCTGCTATAATCTTCGGGTTATCAATTTTTACTCGCATAAGATTATTTAATAACTATTCTTTATAAGGATTGTTGTTCTTAAATTGTAATCTACTTGAAGATTATCTCAGTTATTATAAATTACTCTAAAACTCAAGTCCCTCAATGAATAAAAACTCAAAAACTAGACTAATTACTCATGGAAATAATGACTTAGATTTAGATTTTGTTTCTTCATGTGAAGGATTAAAATATGACAAAGCTAAGATATACGAGGATTCGGTTACATTTGCTGTCTCAGATGGAACTTCGTCACTTTATGGAAAACTTAACGGTGAAAGAGATTTATTAGGTGAAAGCCCTTTAGTCAAAGCAAGTTTTAAATTTGAAGATAACAACTGCATAGCACACAGTTTTCAAAAACATTTTGATGAATTGCCAATATTGAAATTAGGCTTGATTAGAAAGTTTTTAAAAACAATTAAAGTTAAGTAGAGTATAATAGTCCTTATAAAATCTTAAAAATTGTTAATAGTTATGGGAGTTACACAAAATACTAAAGATGAGAGAAAAAAGAAAGTTCAGATTGTTGCACAATCATATTATTCTAGGCTAGACGTTCAAAATGCTATTTATAAGTTTTGTAAAAATAGGGAAATAGTTCCAAATTTTAATAATGAATATTTTGGTAAGCGTCCAGATTGCTTAGATTATCCCTCTGATATTTTTACACTTGTTAAAAAAGGTGCTACTAGCTTCCATTGTAGTGAGGAAATTTGGACAAACCCCTTAGATATCAATACTGATATGACTCCAGAACAATATAATGAAATTAAACAAGGATGGGATTTTCTGATAGATATTGATTCTAAATTCTTGGATTATTCTAAAATCGCTGCTAGACTCTTATTAGAACAGTTAGAAAAACATGGAGTAAATAATGTAGGAATTAAATTTAGTGGAAGCAAGGGATTTCATATGATTGTCCCATTTAAGGCATTTCCAGAAAAAATTGGAGAGGATTTAACAAAAGATAAGTTTCCTGAATGGCCAAGATATATTGCAGGATATTTATTTAGTCTTATTCGTGAACCAATGAATCTTGAAATCTTGAGATTGACCGGGCGAGACAAATTAGAAGAAACTGGTGAATTGACTGTTGAAACTGTTTGTCCAAAGTGTAAAAAACCAATAGAAAGAAAAGTATTCTTCAAATATTTATGTCCTGACAGAAGATGCAAGGGAGAATTAGAAAGCCCAATTAAAAAAAAGACTCCAATGCTTTGTCCAAGTTGCAATGCAAAGATGGATTTGGTTGGTGAAAGAAAAATAAACTTTTGCAAGTATTGTAAAATATCTACAGTTGGTGAAGAAATTAAAAAATCAGATATGGAATTTAAGGAAGAAAAAACTATTAAATCTACTGAAGATGCTATTGATGTAGTCTTAGTTTCATCAAGACATTTATTTAGGGCACCTTATTCTTTACATGAAAAAACAGCATTTGTTTCAAAAGTTTTAGATATTGATGAAATTGATAATTTTAAACCAACAGATGCTGATGTTTTGAAAGTTAAAGAAATTCGCTCATTTATGCCAAATTCTAAACCTTGTGAAGCTAAAAATCTTTTAGAAAGGTCGATAGAATGGGGAAGGAAAAATCAGCCAGTAGAAGCTCCAAAGAAATTTACTGGAAAAAGCATTGATTTGAAAGGTTTGACAATTTCTGAAAATATGTTCCCTCCAGTTATTAAAAAACTATTAAAAGGAATTAAGAGCGACGGTAGAAAAAGAGCACTTAGTGTTTTGGTCTCATTTTTTTCATCACTTGATTTTCCTGAAGAATATTTAACTGAAAAATTCTCTGAATGGAATAAAAAAAATTATAAACCTCTTAAAGAAGGATATATTCGAAGCCAAATTTCTTGGGGAATTAAAAACAAACGAATGCCACCGAATTATGATAAACCAATTTACAAAGAGCTTGGTGTTTTTTCTGAAACTGCAGGAGTTAAAAATCCAATCAATTTTACAATTCGTGAAGCTTTAAGAGCTAAAGCAAAAAAAGGAAAAAATGGTAATTGGAGTGCAAGCGTTAGAAAATCAGATATTGAAAACTCTGAAAATAAAAAACGAAAATATTCTACTGGAAAGGGTTTTGAAATTTGAAAAAATTAGATAAATCTTATAAACTCTTCAAGTTTTCTTAACTAATGGAAGGTGGTAAAAGATTGCTGAGCGTTACTGAATTGTCTGCTTATATGTACTGTGCTAGAAAATATTATCTTGAAAAAGTTAAAGGTTTAAGGCAACCAGCAAATAAAGCAATGACTGAAGGATTAATTAGACATAATGTTCTTGAAGAATTTTCAAATAAAGAAGAAAAATTAGTTTGCAGTTTTGGAAGTTTAAAAAAACCTCAAGTGATTGAAAAATTCAATGCCCTTCTAGAGTTATGCATTCATAAAGTTTTTGAAGAAAATGTTAATAAAATTAAAGAATTTGAAATCAATGTTGGAGAATTGCATAATAAAATTGTAGATGCTCTTCAAAGAGAAATTCTCCCCCGTGCTGAAACAATTGATGAAGCTATGAGAAAAGGATTTGTCGGTGAGGAACTCTGGAAAAACTTAGAACCAAAATATGTTTCTGAAATGATTCTTGTCTCTAGAAACTTGGGTCTTAAGGGTCGTGCAGATAGGGTCCTTATTTCTAAAGATGAAATCCTTCCTTTTGAATTGAAAACAAGGGTTGCCGATAGGGTTTGGCCTTCTGACGAAATTCAAGTTACTTGTTACGCAATGATGTTAGAAGAAAAATTCAATACACAAATCTCTAAAGGAATTTTAGAAACTGGAAATGTAAGACATTTTATTTCAATAGACGATGAAAAGAAAAAGAAAGTTAGAAATATTATTCTTGAAGTTAGAGAAGTTCTTGAAGGAAGAAATTTAAAATATCCAAATAGTTTTGGTAAATGTAGAAGTTGTCCTTGGAAAAAGGAATGTGAAGAATTGGGCAAATAATTACAAGTTGTAATCTTGAAGTAGTTAAAATCCTAAAGGTTTATAAATTAAAATCTTCAATTATTCTTATGAAAAAGATATTGATATTGGAAGATTTTCCAATGCATCAACAAAGATATTCTTCTCTTTTGAAAGATGAAGATTGTGAAGTGACTATCAAATCTAATGGATTTCTAGGATTAGTGGCTTTGTTAAATGAAAAATCTTTTGATGGAGTAATAACTGATGAACATATGCCAAAAATGAATGGAACTCAATTTATACATGCAATTAAAAATAGATATTCTAAACATTTTAGTAATTTGCCAGTTTTAATTCATACAATGTCTTCTTTGGAAATTGAAGAAAGTAGGGTCAGAGATTATTCAAGAGTGTACTCTCATAAAAAAACTAAAGATACAACCTATATAAAAGACTTTTTACAAGTTATTTGATTATCTATCTAAAACTCCAATCTTTAAATTGTCTAAACTTCTTTCTAAAACTTCCATAATCTATAAGGTTTTCTACCTCAGAAAAATAAAAAATAAAAAATAAAAATTTGAAAAAACAAACAGAATTTATCTTCTATTAAAATCTCTTCTCGGTGGTCTATCTTCCATTGGCTTTGCTTCGCTAATCTTCAATTCTCGACCGTCGTGCTCTTTACCATTCAACTCTTCAATTGCTTTGTTAGCTTCTTCGTCACTTTCGATTGTTACGAAACCAAATCCCTTAGATCTACCTGAATACTTATCTTTGATAAGTACTGCTTCTGAAACTGTATATGCTGCGAAAAGTTCTTTCAAACCTGCCTCATCTACGTTCCAGGATAAATTTCCTACGTATAACTTCATTATTTCCTCCTGAACATATTTAACATATAATAGGGCTATTTTTAGGGTTTATATGTCTATGCAATAACAAAAGGTTAATAAATAGCAATATGCTAAAATGGATATGAAAAAACTAGGTGCACTAATAGGTATTCTGTTAATCTTCACTTTAATGGGTTTTGTTACAGCAGCAGATAACACCTCAACAAATAGTAAAGAACTAAATTTTGACAAGGGTTTTGTTTGTTTAGAATCTCAACTTAAGGAGGACTGTTCTGGTGCAAAGACTATTGAAGAGTTATCTTTTTCTATTATGGCTTCTCCTGCTAACCTTGCAAAAGTTTGTTTAGAAAAACTAAAAGGAAAAAGATTGTTGGGAGAATGTTTTGGAGATACAAAATGTAATGTTAAAGATACTGCTCTTGCAATCCTTGCATTAAATCATGCTGGGGAAGACACTGCTAAAGAGGTAGCTTGGTTAATCAGTAAAAATCAAAGTGCTACAGATTTAATATGGTATCTTCAACAAAACTCAGATGAAAAAGCTGAATGTACAATTTCCTATGATAAAGAACCTTCAGAATTTAGTATAACTGCCTATGAAAATAAAAAACTTAGTAACGATGCAGGTTCTTGTTTAGATCTTGCTTTTGGAAGTTATTGGCTTAAAATTTCTCCTTCTTGTTATGATCAAACATATAATGTTGAATGTGATCAAGCATTTTCAGCAACTTTATTCTATAAACAAAAAAACTCAAAAGTCTATTATATTTTAGACAATACACCTGTATCTCCTGCTCTTGGAAAAATCTCAATCTCTCCAAAATCTTTTTGTTTTGGTGATAATCTTAATTGTGATTATGAGAGTACTGCTTGGGCATCTGTAGCATTATTAAAAACTGGAAACTCAATTGAAGAATATCTTCCATATTTAATTGCAGTAGAAGATACTAACAAAAACTATCTTCCGAAGGCGTTTAATTATATGTTAACTGAGGAAAAAACCTACGCTCAAGATTTAATTAAAGAAAAGGGCGCTCTTAAAAATTATTGGTTAGGAGAATCAACAAATAGTAAATATTATGATACTGCTTTAGCATATTTGGCAATAAGTGGATTTGATAAAGAAACTGACAAAGGTGTAAGAGATTGGTTTGGATTCTCCCAAGATAAAACTGGTTGTTGGGGCGAAAATAATCTAAAAGTGAGAGATACAGCAATAACTTTGTGGGCTCTTGAAAATAGAAATTTTGTAGGCGGTTCAACTGGTGGAGACTTACCACCAAGATGTGAATCTGCAGGATTTTATTGTATTCAAAAAACTGCTTGTGATAGCGATAAGGTTTTAGGAAACTATTGGTGTAATGGTCTTGAAAGTTCTGGAATTGTTTGTTGTGAAGAAGGTTTGAATTGTGAATCAGACCTAAAAGGTGAAATATGTGAAACAGGATACTCTTGTGATATAACTACTGAATCTTCGGTTGAAGGTGAATGTTGTACTGGAACTTGTCTTGAAACTGTTGAGGAAGAAACAGATTGTTCAATTGAAGATGGAATTTGTAAATCTTCTTGTTCCAAAAATGAAGATTCAATAAATGAAGACTGTGGAGATTTTAGTTTAACTTGTTGTGTAGAAAAAGAGTCTTCAAATCTTTGGTGGATATTACTTTTGATAATTTTAATTCTTTTAACTCTTGGTGCTATAGGTTGGATTTATCGTAAAAAGATTAAATTATTCTTAATAAAAATGAAAAATAAAATGAAGAAAAATAAAAAACCTATAAAGAATTCTCAAAGAAACTTTAAATTAGCTCAGAATAATGGTTTGCCGCCTAGACCTGGGTTTCCACCAATAAGAAGAATGCCAATTCCTCAAAATAGAATGAGACACAAACCCACTTCAATCCCTAGTCAAAAATCTAAAAAGCAACTTAATGATACATTTTCTAAACTTAAAGACATGTCTAAGTAAGATTTATTAAGGCAAGAATTAACTAAACTATATGAAATTAGCAATCTTCTTTTTACTTCTTATTAGTTTTCAATTTATTTCTGCATCTCCAATTTTGACTATTTCTGATGAATCCCCTCAACCATCTGAAACAGTTTTATTCGAACTATCTGATTTTAATGGTTCTTTCAATTCAGATAAAATTAAAATTTTTGAAGGAAGAAGAGAAACTTATGCTGAAAAAGAAGTTTTAAAGATAGAAAATACACTTTATTTTTATATAATCTTTAATAGGGAAGGGAATTTTACTATTCAAATTTCTAATGCAATTTATAACTCTGAAGGGCAAATAAAAACTTACAATCTTGAAAAAAAGATTAATGTAAAAACTGAATTATCAGAAAATAAAAGCAAAATACTCTCTATAAAACCTGGTTTTTTAGATTTATCTAAGAATTCTGAAATCAATCTTTGGAATACTGGCGACAGCAATCTGGAAATTAAAATTTTAGATGAAGACTTTACTATTATTCCTGGAGATAATCAAAAAATTAAAATTGATTTGGAAACTGGGAAAAATGAAATTTTAGTTAATACTTATAAAGAATTTAAAATTCCCTTAAAAATAACTAATGAAAAATTAGAAAAGCCAATAGAAAAAATAAATTATTCCTTAAAATTAACAGATAAAAAAGTAAAAATAGAAATTTATGAATTAGAAAAATTCAATAGAACTATTGAAATGGAAAACTTAGGTAATAAAAATTTAAATAATTTACAATACTCTTCGAAGATTGATTTTTTGGAAATTTTTGGCCCGAATAATTTAACAAAAAACGGAAATGGGAAATTTAAAATAACCGGCATAGGAAACCATGAAGGTGTTTACAGAACTGATTTAATTATCTCTTATTTGGAAAATGGAACAAAATATAAACTAAATCTTCCGGTTGAAATTTATATCTTCGGTTTAAATAACTCTGAAGAAGAAATAGATACGGCCTATAAATGTTATGATATTGGCGGGGTTCCTTGTGCAGATAGTGAAACTTGTGATGGAAGATATTCTTTAGAAATTGAAGGATGTTGCATTGGTTATTGCTCTGGAACAAGTGAGAAGAATGAAACAAAAGGGAACAAAACTTTAGGAATTGTTTTAGTTTTAGTTATCTTTGTTGTTGGATATTTTGTTTGGAAAAAGTATAAAAGTATAAAAAATAAAAGTGGTTCTGATAAAATTTCTGAGATTACTAAAGCTAAAACTAAAAGAAAAAAAGTTTTTTTAAAAAAGAAAAACTAACTTTTTTTCTTTTTCTTTGTTGATTTCTTTATTTGTTTTTTAGAATTCTCGGCTATTTGTCCTTGTAAATTCTGATAAGCATGGAATAATTGTTGATTTTTCATTTGTGCAACTTTTACAATTTCGTCATATTTGTGAAGCCTTCCAGATAAATCATTTAAGAACATTGTAGACTCCTGAGCACTTAATTTTACTGTCTCCGGTTCTAAAACTTCTACAGAAGAAGGCATAAAATCAAAAATCAACTCTGTTAATCTAAAGAGTGTTTCAACTTCAACTTCAACTTCTGAATGACAAGTAAAAATCTGTTTTTCATCTTCTATAAGTTTTGGCTCTACAAATTCTTTAGAAATTAAACTAACACCCTTTAAATTATTCAACTTTTCTACATGGTCTTCTAATGCTTTTTTTAAGTGTTCTGCTGGCCTTCCTGCTACCTCAATAATCATTACTGCCCTTATTTTGTTTACCATTTTATTTTCTTATTAAAAGATAAATCAAACCAATGAAAAAAACTATAAAACCTGATAAGAGATTTTTATTTATTCTTTCTTTCTTAGATTCATAAACTATCTTTTCTAATTTTTCTTCGGAATTTATATTTATAATGCTTTCGGAAGTGGATTTATTTTTAACAAATGTCATATTTTCTTTTATTTTAAACATCTTCTTAGAAATTTTCACATCTTCTTTATTTTCTTTTTTCTCTTCTTCTTTAACAACACATGCTAAACCTTGATTCTTTATTTTCTTTAAAGTTGCTTCACCAATACCATGAACTTTTAATAAGTCTTCTACTGAATTAAAAGGTCTTTCATCTACAATGCTTTGTGCTCTTGTTAGGCCTACCTGAACAATGTTATCTAATTCACTAATTGAAGCAGAATTAATGTCTATTTGATCCCTATCGCAAACTGCAGATACCATTTGGAAAAACAAAATAAAAAGCAAAAAAAATATCTTCCATTTCATGAATAAAGAATCGCTCCAATAACTACTACTAGATTTGTAATAAACCATAAAATGTAGGCCACAATTATTGGCTTATCTTTATGGATGAAACCATAAAGTATCCAAGGTAAATCTAAAATTGCCCAAGAACCCCATGAAAGAATTGAAATTCCTGCTGCACTCTTCAAAGAAAAAATTTTCCAAATCTGTGGAAAAGTGGTTAAAGGTCCAATAATTGCAATAAAAACTAAAGACTTATCCAAAAAATCAATCCAAAATTTGTTTGAAGGATAAACTTCAAATTTTTTATTCTCACTTCTAAATAAACCTAATTTTCTATTTAGTTTCCATGTCTTTCTTTTTCTCTTACTTAAGTGTTGTAATCCTGATGCCTTCATTTGAATAAATTCTTATACCTCTCTTTAACATCTTTGTATTTTATAAGTATTTTCCTTCCATCCTTTTCTTTTGATGCGACTAGAATTTCACTAAAGACCTTTTTATCGAGGAATGCCTTGCATTTTTCTTTCTCAATTTTACTTAATAGCCCATTCATCTTTACCTCAACACCAATAATGCTATAAACCTTATCTCCAAGAAATTTTGTTGCTACAAAATCTGGAAAACCAGTTCCAATAGTCATGACTTTTTTAAAAGGGTTAAATTTTCTTTTTGCAGGGATAATTTTATTTTTTTCTAAATCAAAATTATTTGACCATTTATCAACCACCCAACCTTTTTCTTCTAAATCTTTTCTAACTCTTAATTCAAATTGTGCTCCTGCTTGTCTAGATTTTTTCCCTTGTGAAACTTTTGATTTTTTCTTCAAAGTTATTGGAGCACCTTCTGCATTCCGAGAAACTATATACTCCTCACTACCTACTTTCTTAACAATCTCTAGAATTTCCTCTTTTCTTTTTTTGTCCATAATTATAAATCTCTTGCAAAAATAGTTCGTCTACCATTTGCCTTAGCTCTTTCTTCTGCCTTCATCACTTTTTCTTCTAATTGTTTTTCTAATTCTAAATAAATTTCCTCTGCAACATTAAATTTTGTTAAATCTTTAATTTTGCTTTTTACTATTAATGCCATCTTTTTTCTCAATTTCTTTTAATTCTGGTTTCATTAATGGAAACATCACACATTCTCTTAATGGTTTATTCATCAAAAAACCAAATAATCTTTCGCTAAACCCAAAACCACATGCCGGAGGCATTCCATACTTCAGAGCCTCTATAAAACTCTCATCATGCTCCATGGCTTCTTCATCTCCACTTTCTCCTAACTTCCTCTGTTCTTTGAATCTTGCTTCTTGATCTAATGGGTCATTTAATTCTGAGTATCCATTACCGACTTCTGAACCTGCCAAAATTACTTGGAATTGTTCTACTTTTCTTGGATCTTTCTTGCTTCTTTTTGCAAGAGGTGTTAATTCTACCGGTTGTCCAACTAAAAATCCCGGTCCAGAAATTTGTTTTCTACAATACTTCCATAATAAATCTACTAATCTCCACTTATCTACTGAATCATCAAAATCCATTTTTAAATCAATTAATTTTTTAATAATCTCCTCTTTTGAATTGCTAAAAATTTCAATTCCGGTTTTATCTTTTATTAATGTTTCAAAATCATATCTAACCCATTCGTCACCGAGATTTACTTTATGTCCTTGGGCCTCAAACTCTAAAGAACCAATTGTGTTTAATGCAATTTTCTTATACATCTCTTCAACTAATTTCATTCCGTCTTCGAAATTAGCATAACCCCAGTAAAATTCCATCTGTGTATAATCTTGTAAATGTTCTGCATCCATCCCTTCATTTCTAAACTGACGTCCAATTTCAAAAGTTTTCTCAAATCCTGCAACTAATGCTTTCTTTTGCCAAAGCTCACCCATTGAAATTCTCAAATAAACATCTAAATCTAAAGCGTTATGGTGTGTTGCAAATGGTGTTGCTGCAGCCCCTCCTGCAGAATTTTCTAAGATTGGTGTTTCAATTTCTAAAAAATTCCTTTCGATTAAAAAATTTCTAACTGTGGCCCAAAACTTCTGTTTTTTTATAAATATCTCTTTAACATCTTCATTCATAATTATATCTAAATACCTCTTTCTTAATCTTTCTTCATTATCTTGTAATCCCTTATGTTTATCTGGAAGTGGAAAAATAGACTTGGTTAATATAAATAATTTCTCAACCAAAACAGAAATCTCGCCAGTTCTTGTTCTTAATGGATTTCCATTTATTCCAATTATATCTCCAACATCAATTTTCTTAAAAAGTTTTATTGCTTCGTCGGGTGTTTCACCTTTTTGTATAACTAACTGTATTTTACCTGTTATATCTTGTAAAGAACAAAAAGCTAATTTACCAAAACTTCTTTTTGTCATAACTCTTCCAGCAAGAATAACTTTTTTACTTGATTTTTCTTCATTTTTTAAAAACTCAAATTCATCTCTAATATTTTTAGAACTTGTTCTTTCTTCATGTAATTCAAATCTATGTGAATAAGGATCAAAACCTTCTTCCACTAACTCTTTAGTCTTCCTTATTCTCTCTTCAACAATCTGTTTTTCTCTTCCTTTTAATTCTTCCATAATAAATTAAGTTCTAAAGAGTTTTTAAGAGTTTTCAATTAGAATCTTAAAACCTTAAACTCTTTTAAATCTCCAGTCCATTTTTTTTCTTCTACAACTACAGACCTTATGTTTGAATGTTTTGGTCCTTCCTTTAAAATCTTAAAAAAATCTTCTATATCGCTTTTTGCACCTTCTACTAAAACTTCAACATTTCCATCTTCTAGACTTCTTACGAATCCATTTAAGTTAAGTTTATCTGCATTTTCCTTACAAAATCCTTTAAAAAAAATTCCTTGAACTGTTCCTTTGACAACAAACTTTGCAGCTCCTTTTACCATATTTTTGTATAACTTTTTGGGTTTTTATAGTTGGTGGTTTAATAATTAGTTAAAACTATCCTTATGCTGGAAGGGGTAATTTTCAATTGAATATTCAAAAACATTTTTAAAAATCTCATTAGTCTTTGTATAATTTGAGTTAGTTAACGGGGCAATAAAATCTGCCCAGATATCTTCAATTCTAAATGCTAATCTTATGCTTTTATTCAAGCTTATGTTTTTATCTAATCTTTGAAATAAATGAAACTCTTGGCCAATTACAAGTTTTACAGTTTTTTCTAATTCGTCTTTATTCTTAAAAAGCTTATTTAAAGAATATTCGTTTAATCTTTCTCTTGCAATTTTGTCTTCGACAAATCTTGAAAAATCCCAATAATTTCCTAACTTCTCTGATAACTCGTATGACAGTTTTTCTATTTTTTCTCTAGGTTCATCTTTTAAATATAGCCATCTTTCCATAAGTTATCTAAGTTTTAAGATTATTTATATTTAACATTTTAAAAAATAACTTTGTAGGGCATTTGAATTTTAATTCTTTGATAAAAGTTATAAAGTTCTATCAATTTCATTGTGGATAATCGTCATAACTTGGGAAGCAAACAAAACTTTTGGACCTATTGAAATTTTATCGATCTTTTTTAAAAATTTCTTTTTATCTTTCGGAAAACCTTCATGATCTCCTAAAATAAAAACTTCGTTCCCTTTTAACTTAAACTTTCGAATATCTTCACCACGATCATCTAAAAGTAGAACATTTTTTCCTTCTTTATCAAGTTCTTTCACTAGGTGTTCAAAAGATTTCTTTTCCACTAAACAACCTGGGAAAATTTCTTTTAATCCTTCTGAATCTGGAGATTTGTAAAGCATCCTCTTTATTAGTCCTGCCACATCTTTTTTTGAAATTGGTAATTCTTTATCTGATTCAAAAACTAAATGCCTCGGAGCTGAAGGTGGGCCATCAAAAATTAAATGAAGTCTTATATCTTTTCTCATTGCATTCGAAATAAATAACGTAGAAATCATCACATTTAAAACTATATCCATTCTGCCTGCTTTCATTAGATTATCTTTAATCATATTTCCAGCAGTTACAGCATTTTTTGAATA
>CAYNJW010000008.1:0-6450 GCA_964397665.1 Candidatus Woesearchaeota archaeon | reverse complement strand
TTCTCAATAATTTCTGCATGTTTTAATGCCTTTTTTTGTTTACCAAAAAATTCAATTGCCCTTGCTAATTCTTTGTGTTTCTTAGCATATTTTTCAATTGAAACTTTTTTCTTATATGCTTCCATCGATTGAACCAATGCAGTTGCACCAGCTTGCGTTCCATCTGGATGTGCATGAACTCCTGCACCCATAGTAGTTATAAAATCTGTAGTTCCAGCAACATCAATAAAAGATTTTAATTTTGTAGGATTCAAACCACCAGAAATTATTGGTGCACATTTTTTCATTCCCCTCCATGAATCATCTTGAAGAATTACATGGTGATGGGAATCTTGCCTTACTAATTTTAAAACATCCTTATCAGTTTTTGAAACTTTGGACCAAGATTGTTCGAAAAAATGTCCTTGTGCCACTAATTTTAAAATTCCATCTGCCGCAGTAATATCTGCTTTTTTATCACCTGACATTTTTCCTACACCTGCTGTTCCAGTATGTATTCCTGATGCTCCAGCTAATCTTGCAAACTTTGATAAAACTAAAACTGAAAAACCTAT
Source organism: Candidatus Woesearchaeota archaeon (assembly GCA_964397665.1). Taxonomy (GTDB): domain Archaea; phylum Nanobdellota; class Nanobdellia; order Pacearchaeales; family GW2011-AR1; genus CAYNJW01. The sequence continues at coordinate 5,896 of CAYNJW010000008.1, read as the reverse complement.
TGGATTTTCTGGTCTTGTGAAAGCTCCATGCATTGCCCTATGGAAATGTAAGAAAACATCTGGATATTTTCTTCTTAAAGTTTGAACAGCCATCCAACCAGCAGTCATACCATCAATAAGAAAAGCATAAGAACCTTTTTCAAAACCAGCATTTCTAATCATTTCACATCTTTCAATCATAGTATCATAATCTGCAGCTGAAACATTGAATGAATGAACTTTCTTTTTCCCTGTTTCTTTTACTGCTTTATCCATTGCCTCTTTTACATGTAAAACCATCTTATCATATGGACAAAAATCTTGATTTGCTTGTGGTTCATCATTCTTTACAAAATCTCCACCGCCAACCCAAAAATCATAACAAACCTCTGCATATTCTGCAGAAGTCAAACCCATCTTTGGTTTAATAATTGTTCCAAGAACTGGGCGATTTTTTATACCTAAATATTTCTTCATATCGTCTAAAGTATATGAGGGGCCATCATATTGTTCTAACATTGCAGGAGGAAACCAAACATCAAGTAATTTTAATGCTGAAATCTGTTTCATACCCAACACATTACCAACGACATAAGTTAAGATATTTTGAATATTACCACCCCTATCAAAAAGCCTCCAAGGATATGCAATCCAAACTAATTCCTTTTTTAAATCAACTTTGTAAACTAAAGAATTCATTTCTCTAGAAAATGCTGTTTCTGTTTGAACAATAAAATTTGTTCCTGTGGAGGATTCTGCAGAAACTTCTGCTGCTGCTTGCAATACATTCAATCCTTCTCCAGGCTTCATATGAAAAACACACAACATATATTCTCCATTTTTTGGATTTTCTAGATTAAAATTTGTATAAAGTAACTGTTTAGAATTCAAAGTCTTTAATTGTTCTTTCAATGTTAGAGATTTTTTAGTTGCCACTTGTCACCTTCCTTTATTGTTAATATTCTTTACTATATTTAAAACTTCTGGAAAAACACTAAAAAAGATTATATCTTTTCTAACTCAAATCCTTCTTTAGTATCTTTAATAGACCAACCTTCTTTTAGAATTTTATCCCGTAACTCATCAGATTTTTTCCAATCTTTATTTTCTCTTGCTTCTTTTCTTTCTTCTGCTAATTGCTTTAAATTTTCTGGAATTTGTTCTTGTTCTTCCTTTTCAAAAAGATTCAGACCAAAAACTTCATCCATCTTTTTAATTGTTTGATATTTACCTTTTGCTTCATTGTCTTGAATAAGTTTATGTAAAACTGCAAGAGCATTTGGCAAATTTAAATCATCGTTTATTGCTATTTTAAATTCTTCTAAATATTTTTTATTTATCTCTCTATCATCTTTCAATTCTTGAACTTGTTTCTTTAATCTCTTCAAACCTATCGCTGCATTTTCCAAACCTTCAATAGACCATGTTAACGGCTTTCTATACAATGCTGAATATGTAAAATACTTATATGCTAACGGGGAGAAACCTTCTTGTTCTAATTTAGTAATTGTTTTTATTGTTCCTTTTGATTTTGACATTTTTCCACCCTGAAGAACTAAAAAAGCATTATGCATCCAATAATTTACTGACTTTTCTCCGTAACCACATTCTGATTGTGCTATTTCATTTTCATGGTGTATAGGTATATGATCTTCACCACCTGTATGGATATCAAAATGTTTTCCAAGATATTTCTTAGACATTGCAGAACATTCGATATGCCAACCTGGAAAACCAACCCCCCAAGGCGAATCCCATTCTTGTTGTCGCTTTTCTCCCTCTTTTGAAAACTTCCAAAGTGCAAAATCTGTTTTATTTCTTTTTTCTTTCATTTCAATTCTTTTGCCACCTTCTAAATCTTCAATAACTTTTCGTGATAATTTTCCATAATCTGCAAACTTAGTTGTATCAAAATAAATTCCATCTAAAGTTTTGTAAGTGTATCCTTTTTCTTCTAAAAGCTTTATCAAATCTATCTGCTCTTCAATATGCTTTGTTGCCCAAGACCAGACTGTTGGTTCTTCGAGATTTAATTTTTTGTAATCTTCTAAAAATGCATCGAAATAAAACTTTGAAATTTCTTTTGCAGTCTTTCCCTCTTTTGCAGCAGCTTTTTCTAACTTATCTTTCCCTTCATCTGAATCTGAAGTTAAATGGCCCACATCAGTTACATTAATCACCTTAGTTATTTTGTATCCATTAAACTTTAAAACTCTTGATAAAGTATCTGAAAAAATATATGCTCTGAAATTTCCAACATGTGCAAACCAGTAAACTGTTGGACCACAAGTATAAATTCCTACTTGCCCCTCTTTAATTGGTTTAAATTCTTCTTTCTCTCTTGTTAGAGTGTTGTAAATTTTTAGTGTCATAATTAATTGTATAAAAAGGGGTTTTTATTGTTTAGGTTTTTGAAAAACTATCCAATAGCTTGATCTTTTAATTTGGAGATGTTTAAACTTTCTTAAAGCTCAAGTTCTTAATCTTACTATTCTTCTCAGCTAATTCAAATGTGATGTAATTATTCTCCATTGCAGTTCCTGAATTAATTATCAAAGATTTTCCTATTTTATCCTTCCCAAAGTTCTCATGCATATGTCCTGTGACAACTAAATCCGGCTTGAATCTATTTATCAAAAGTCTTTCTTGATATGAACCATAATGTTCTCCTTTGGCAGGACCTTGTTTTATCTTATCTAGTTTAGTATTATAAGGTGCATTATGTGTTAAAAAAATTACAAGTTTCTTTGTTAATTTAGCTTTTTTAAAAAGTTCTTCATATTTTTGTTGTCTAAAATTATAATTTTTTATTCTTAACTTAATTTCTTTTTTTGAACCCCCATTTTTTATTAACTTTTCTATAGTTTTTTTATCAATTTTACAAGGGTATGTTGATGAAGCACCTCCAACTAAAATAAACTTATCAAACTCCTTAAATTCTAAATCTATCTGTTGAAAATTCTTCGAATATTCTCTTTTAAAAATTTTAAAATTTTTCTTATCTTTCCTTCTAAACTCTGCAGGAATATCATAGCCATACTTTCCTGGGTCCCAATTTCCCATAATTGAATAGGTCTCTTTGTTTAATGACTTTAATTTTCTAAAAACTAAAAGTCCATCGTTTATTGCTTTCTTTTCTAGTTGTTCCATTTCTTTTTCTATTTTTTTTGGAATTTCTGAATCTTCTTTTCCATAAGAATACTTAAAAAAAAGTTTTCCCCATCTTTTATTTCCACAAAAATCTCCAGGAGATAAAAGGATATCTGGATTTTCTTTTTTTATTTTATTAAAAAGTTTTTGTGAAAATTTACCATGGAAATCTCCGACAACTAAAAATTTTACCATAAAATAACTTAAAAAATTAAATTTTTAAACACTTCTATTGAAATAGGTTTTAATTAATCTGTGAAAGTTACAAAAACATACTTTGATTTGTAATTCTTTCCATTTGTTTTTACATCTACTCTAAACTGTACCGTACAGAGTGGATCACCTTCTTGAGTATCTAATAAAACTTTTTTTACTAATGGTTCTCCAGTTGCAATTGGAATATCTGAATCTGATTCAGAACCTGCTACAAAAAATTCCATTATTTTTTCTTTAGAAATTCCACAATCTTTTTTTGTATCTGAAACAACACTTATGCTATAAGAAAAAAGAGCATCTTGAGATGTTGAACCAGTTAATTTATTACGAATAACCACTGCGAAACCACTCTTATCACCTTGCTTTACTTCTACTTCTTCAGTTATTGGATAAATAGCTACCTTATCTTCTGAACCAAACTGTGCATTTATTTTAGAAATTACTTGGTCATTTGTTAAATCAATAACATCATTTGCCCCTGAAAATAATCCTTTTATTAAAACTAGTCCAAGAATCAACATAGACATTGCTAAAACAATAATTACAATTGTATTAATCGATAATTCTATTGCCCCTCTTTTTGTTTGTATCCTCATCTTTTATGAATTTATAACGACTAATTGTTTTATAAACTTTGTGAAAATTTTAATTACATTATTTTTAGGCGATTTATGGGACTGGGGAATCTACTCATAATTCACTCTAAAATTTAGATAAAATTTTTGGTTAGAAATTCGAGCAAATTATTCGCTCCCGACGTGTCGTTCGTTCTATTTATGGGACTGGGGAGAATCGAACTCCCGACACCACGGTCTTCAGCCGTGTGCTCTCCCACTGAGCTACAGTCCCTTAAATTTTCCTAGTGGAATGATAATTAAACTTTAATGTTGCTTTTAAAGTTTTTGTAAAATAAAAAAATAATGTTTTTGATGGTAAGGTTCTAACTCCATAAAATTAATAATTTTAAAATCTTTTTCTAACTCTTTTTTTACTTTTGTAAATGTAACTTTTTTTGGTTGTTGAGAAATACTCTGTGTTTTTAATGAAAGATAAATCTTACAATTTTTATCAACTAAACTTGAAGCCAATCTCAAAATTCTAATCTGGTCTAATGAAGGAATATCTTGAAATAAAATATCAATTTTTTCATCTTTAATTATCTCTTTTAATTTTTCTATATTTCTAGCATCTGCAAATATCGGAATAATATTCTCTTTTAATTCTGCAAGATTTACTAACGGTATTGCCATAAGGGGTGCCTTTTCTACAGCAAAAATTTTTCCCTTTGTAAGTTCTGTAAGAAATGAAACTGTAGTTCCTGAAGAAGCTCCCAAGTAAAGAATATTTTCTCCACCTAATAAATCTAAATTTAACCCTTTTACTTCTGCAGCTTTCCACTTACTATGTTTTGGGTCCCACTCATTATTTTGTTCCATGTTTAATTCAATAAAAATAAAATTCGCCCTCAGCACATCGCGTGAGGTTTCTCATCATTGGGCGAAATTTTGAAAATAATCTACCTTCAATTTAATTGATAATTTATTAGCTAATTGTCTAGCTAATTTTCCTTTATTCTTTCCGTTCAAATATTTTGACCTATATATTAAACCATACTTTGGAGGATCTCTTAGATTCGCTTTATGCCTAAATAAAGCTTTCTCTGCCCCAATTAATTGAATTGTTGAGGAAGGTTTTTTATATAAATTATTAATTCCACCAAAAAAAGAAATTAATTTTCCTAGAATAAAGGGTTCTATAACTTCTGAAGAATTAGGTAAATATTTTTCGTTTAATGTCTTTAGAGATTTTATTGCTATTCCTTTTGTAGTATTATAATCTTTAAAATCGAAATCTCTTTGCAATCCCTTAAATAGTCTAGATAACATTTCTTTTTCTTCAAAATTTATTTGTAAACCAAACTCAGATTGAAAATTATTTGTAATTGATTTCTCATATAACAAATTTCTAGTATTGTTTTTATAAGGGTCTAAAACTAAAAATAATTCTTTTATTCTTCCATAAAAATCATCTCGTTTATTTCCTATGTCTTCAATGATTCTTGTAAAAAAAATTATTAATTGATCTTTTAGCAAAGCTGTCTGGATATCTTTCTTTGCTTGGATAATTTGTTGTTTGTTCATAACTTTAAAAAGTGTAAGGGGTTTAAATTGTTGATGGTTTAAAAAAAGTTGTGAGTAGGAAATAGGCCGCTTTCTGTCAAACGCTGTATTCAGACCGTTTGTGCTAACATCCGACTAAGCCCTAAAGTGTTTGATAAACTTCAACTTACTGCTTCAGTTAACCAAACTATAGGTTGCATCAATCAGGGTGCTCGTTCCAGCCGAATTTAATCGGTTCGTTTCTATACCACTACCACGCCTTGCGACGTTCCAAATTACATGGATAATCTGTCCTTAACAAACTAAATTATTAAGGGATGTGCGGACCTTCCTCAGCATAAAGAAATCATTTTACATTTCTCTGGCTTTTAACCTAATGCCGTAGTTAGCTATCCTACTCACGAAGATAAAACGTTGTGATGGTTTAAAAG